>NZ_JBHIMR010000014.1:0-27262 GCF_042194215.1 Bartonella sp. MR100HLJHH | reverse complement strand
ATCAACAGGATCAGAAGATGTAGAAGAAGAAGCTGTGGCAGATGTCAATGACGTAGGAAGTGGATTGGGGGGCGGAGAATCTAAAGGACGAGATAATGAAAACGAAGCCGGTTTAATAAGTGGACCATTATAAGTACCTATTCTAGAAGAAATATAGATACCTTCAAGACGGAAATCCCAAAAATCCCCCTCACCTTCCACTAATCTTTGCTTAATATCCGCTTTTCCAAAGGGCGAATTCGGACCATAACCACGAATACGATATTGATAAGGAAAACCTTTCACTGTAGTATAACTATCATAACCATTGGCGAGTTGAAAAGAACCTGCCTGCGCTGTTCCAGCAACTTGAATAAGTGAAATGCTTTGATCTCTTCCATCATAGACTTCTTTATTTGCAGCTTTCGGAAAATTTCGCACATGAATGAATGTCGTTCCCGAGACATCACCAGAAATCAATATACGATCGGTTTTTTCGGGATCAAACAGACCCTCATCACTCAAAAATGCACTCAACTTAATCTGAGCATTTCCCTCAGCACTGTAGACTTTTTTATCTTTTGATGCGAGAATTCTATCTCCTGCGTCTATATCCGCCCTTTTTCCAATGCGTAGCGTTTGATAACCATTCGATATATCTTCATCATTAAAGATCAGTGTACTATTGGAAAGACTTAGAGAAGAAAGTGATGAAACAGATTCCCGTAAACCGTTGTATTTACTTTTAGTAAGATACCATGTTGAATAGTGGGTTAACTCTAAATCAATAGTTGATTTATCGTCAACACGCGTACCTCCTGTAAGAGAAGAAGCACTTGCTTTCACCAATAGAGAAGAGTTATTTTTAGCTTTTAGCAACAAATCACCAGAAATCTTTGTTTCATCAGATAATTCAAGAATACCTTCAGCCCCATAGCCTCTATTCCCCTTCGCATAAATCGCAATACCATCTGGAACTGTCATATTTGTCTGTGATAAATAAACAAATGCCTTCCCCGTGAGAACTTTTTGGATTTCTAAAACTTTTTCATCATCTCGTTGCCTAATCATCTTAGCAAGCTCTTCTGGAGCTAAAACATTAAAATACAAACCATGTACTCCATCCCCTTTCACAGAAATATTATTTTTTTCTATCTTAATACTTGTATTCTTAAAGCCATCTGGTGAAACATACTTTTGAATTAATTTGCCATTATCGTCTACATAACCTGAAAAATTTTTAATCAAGAATCCATGCATATTGTTAAGATGAATAACATTTTTTTTCAAATGAACATCACCCCCTTGAAAAACCTCAAAAGCTTCAAGCAATACCCCCATAGCGCCATCACCATCTGTTCTAGCTTCCTCCCTCCTTCCTTGCCCCGTAATACACATAGTATCAAGAATATAGCCCCCCCCAAACCGAGTTGAAAATGAGCCAATCTGATTAAAATTAACGGTACCTTCTGACATTCTAACCATTGCATCAAAACCACTCATAATACCGATCCCTTTTACCTTCAAATTATCTGGTTCAATATCGATATTCACACTCTCTAAAGAAATATCCGTTTCTTTCCCCCATGCATAAATAGCATGTGAAGCCCCCTTAATTTCCCCTACTGTCATGCTAATAACTGCATTTTGAGCACGAAGAGCAGGTATGTCCTTAAAATCTGCAGCTGTTAGATTAAGTTTTCCACCATTTCTTACATACGCCCCATAGGCAGATATTTTATCTGAATTATCGCCATAAACTGTTATCTGAGAGGCATTAACAACAGTGCCAGCTTTTTCTACATATATAGCTGCAATAGGCGCAGCCTCCTGAGAATTTTTTAAGTAATAAACTTTATCTGCGAGAAAGTGTGTTTTTCTATCATCGCATTTATAAAATGCCTCTCCTGCATCACTTGAAGATCCTGCAGCACTAACATAAGTAACCTGAAAAAAATAAAGAATAGCTGTTGTAAAGTTACACAAAAACACATGTCTTTTAAATACATAAAACATAACTCTTCCCGACTCCTATTCCCCTATTTTTATTCATTTAAGAATAATATCTATATTTAAACTAACGGAATTCTTAAAATACAATAAATATAAAACTAAAGAGCTACTTTTAATACTTAATATAACAATATATACTTATATATAAGTTACTATATAGTTTATGTATAGCTAGAAATGACAGTGTAAACCGCCTGAAAAAATGGTTTCTGAAAAACCAGCTTTGCTAATTTGCTAAGACGATGTTGATAAGTTACATCTCCATGCAATGCAAAATGTGAGGACAACAGAGTATTCAACCCAACTCCAGTTTCTAGAGAAAAACCAAAAGCCCCTCATTGGAATTCATCTCCAAATTGTACACGTTGTTTTCCTCCAAAACTATTGGCAAGATGAAGCTTGCCATTGAAAGAAACAACAATGCCCTCTTCAGAGACAGAAAGCATCTTTCTTAAAGACCCACCAACACGCATCACCCACAGATCAAGTTTTCCATTTCAATATCAAAACCATCAATATCAGACGCCTTATAACCGCACCTTTTGATAAATAACCTAAACCTGCGGATCAAAAATAACCCCTAACTATAATTGTAATTGTAACAAATATGAGTGTTCGGAAGAATCTGAAGACATTTAAATTAACGACATGACCTTCGGTCATGAAAAAAAGGCTTATGAAAAAATAGAGAAAGGCAAAAACGAACTATCCCCTTTATGTCTTGTCATAAATGACTTACCCGCAATCAAATGAAGCATTCAAAGGTGTTCCTCTTCAATGTTGTTGTCTTGCCTCTTGCTTGCATGAGAACATCCCCCTTAAATAAACCATAGGAAAAAAGGACATCTATACAAAAGCCTGTATCATGCTGCATGCTGCCATATGCTGTAATAGACCATTTATCAAATATACTTTTTTACTTTCTTCAAGATCTTGAGGTTGTAGAGATTTTTTCCATCATTTCCCATTATTCTAAAGCTCAAAGTGTGATGTATATCCTCAATCGCATTGAGCAAGACGCTTGCCTCTATAGCGTTATAATTCAAATTTCCGCCATAGCCATATTGAAGCTCAGGTGGTCAGAAACATAATGATAACTTCCACCGTAGCCTCGCGCAAAAAGTGCGAGATTTTTTACCATTTTCCCCTAAAGCCCCAGCAGCGATACGCAATGTTTCCAGCTGTTTTTTGTGATTGTTCATATCCATCAAACCAACCTGAAACAAAGCATGGGGCATCGACAGATATGTTGAAACTTGCGGGACCACCGCTTTAACGCCCTCTTCAGAATAAAGAACAAAAGCATCATGATCAGCGAAAACATTATTATGATGAGTATAAGTGCTTAAAGAACGAGACACATCATTTTCCAACCGAATATGACGCAGATGAGAAAGTTTCTGAACATATTCAACTTCAAGTCGATAATTCCAAAATTTCCATTATACTCAATATTTTTCTCTTTAACGGATTCATTCCCACCTTTTACCTATCTATAAGAAGAATTTGGACCATTAGCACGAAAACACTATATCGATAAGGCGCTCCTCTTAAAGCAACATAATCTGTTGCCAGTTTAAAGGCATCCTCCGCAACCTTTCCATAAACCTGAACAATTGAAACACTGAGACTATCTTTTTATCGTCTTTTTGCTTACCTTTGCTATGGTTCTTTATTTTTTTGAAGCCACTAAAACATCGACAATATGCATCTTAGTTTTTCCATAAACATCACCATAGATTAAGAAGTTTATCAGCTTTTATTCCCTTGCTTTTACCATTTGCAGCAAGATGTGCACTAACATATAAACGTGCGTCCCCCCTGCAACGTAAGCATAATCTAAACCACGATCATCATCCAATCTCCTAATACGAAGTGTCTAAAAAAATCATTTCTTGGTTTTCTGAAAAAAATAGAACTATCAATAAGCCTTACCAATGAAAGAAATGAATCTACAAAATATAGAACTTTTTTATGATTATTTTTAAGCGCATTTTTATTTGCTCTTACAGTCCATTGAGATCGATTGAATAACGCAACACTACCATAAGAACCTTTCTCAATATGTGCTCCTCCTGCAAGAAAAGACGCATAGGCATCAAGCGCGACAAATGAATTATTTTTGACATCTAATAACCGATCAGCAAAAATACGCGAATCCTCTAATATCGTAATATAAGGAGACCTCCTAGCATCGTTACTATAAATAGCCCTACCATAGGGAATATGAAGAGCAGTCTTTTTAAACCAAAATTCACCTAAACTTGTAAGAAGCTCTCCCTCTTGATATTCATATTGCGAAGGAGCTCTTCTAAAATGCAAACCGTGAACCCCTTGTCCTTTAATAAGGATCTCTGTGTTTTCAAAAAAAAATCCCAGACATAAGACCATCCTGCAACTCATATGATCTTTCCTTAAAAACAGGATCGGCACTTTCAACCGCTATACCATGAACATCAGAAACCTGAATCTTACCTTCATCAAAGGAAAAAAACCGCCCTGCTTCACGCCAACCACAGATTGAGGTAACGTGGTATTTCTATCACTTTTCTTTTCGCCATTCCCTATAATAAAACTCTTTTTAAAAGAAGTTTTATTATCTTTTGACACAATCACTGCTGATGTAATCTTCTCAGATCTATTTAATTCTAAAATTCAACCAGTTCCTGAAACGCCTTTTTCCCCTTTACTTTTTTCCGGCTTAATAACTATGTTATGAGATTGTATTGTAAAAATAACATCTGTAGTTCTCTTATCCAATCCACTCATATATAACTTATCACGACTTTCAAAAGTACGAGCAGCATCAACTGTATCACACGAATACGATTAAAAAAAAGAATTATATGAAGGTTTATAATCTTCTGCACTCGCATCTATATTGTACGCGAAGAAAAAAATAGAGGTCGTAAGAGAACACACACACACATGGCATTTTAATACTTTAATCATAATTTAGTCTAAACTTTCTTTATTTTATCTTTATAAAAAACCGAAAAGACAGATCTGGTTCATGCACTAATTATTCTTATTACATGTCGTCCACATAATTTGCTTTATATTATATATGAAAATCAAAAATCAGAAAAACAATACAATAAAACCATGTTTTGTGCTTATAATTTTAACAAAGGATGTATTAAAAAAATACAATTAAAAATGATAGCTTAATCCACCAGAAAAATGCGTTCCAGAAAAGCCAGCATTCGTAAATTTATGCTGATAAATCAGATCACTATGAAAAATAATTTTTGGAGATAGTTGCGAAAAAACACCAAATCCAGCTTCTAAAGAAGACCCAAAAGAACCAAGCTGGAAGGCATCTTTAAAATACACAAATTGTTTATCATCAAAACTACGAATGAAATGAAGCTTACCATAGAATGAAAGAACATGTGCATCTTTAGTAAATGTAAGTGTCTTCGTTAAATACCCACCAACACGCATCCCCCAATGATCCGGGCTTCGCATATCAATATTAAAATTATCAATATCACGAGTCTTATGAAACTGGAGATTTTGATAAACAAACTGAACCTGTGGTTCAAAAACAAAATATCGGCTGCCTATCATAAACGTTTTACCAGCAGTTAAGGAAACACTTAGAGGCTTACCTCTCAATGCAGCCGTTTTACCTCGCTCAAGTGTGAGAACATTTCCATTAAACAAACCATAAGAGAAGAGACCATCCATATAAAGACCCGTATCATGCTGCATGCTTCCATATGCTGTGATTGTCCATTTATCAAATATACTTTCTTGACTTTGTTTAATCTTTCGAGGCTGCAAAGAAAGCTTGCCATAATTTCCCATAATTCCAAAGGATGTCGTACTATATGCACTTTCGATTTTCTTGAGTAAAATACTTGCCTCTAGTGCATTATAATCAAGCTCACCGCCATAATCACCATATTTAAGTGCAGATAAATTTGAAGTATAATGATGATGTCCACCGTAACCGCGCAAAAACAAAGCGGAATTTTCATCATTTTTCAACAACCGACCAGAAACAGTTCGCAGCGCTTGCAACTGCTTGTTTTGATTACTGATATCCATCAATCCAGCATAAAATAAGGTATTTGGCACAAGAATATAAGTCAGAACCTGTGGAACAATGACTCTCACATTTGGTTCAAAATGAGAAGAAAGCTCAAAAACAGATGGCGGAACAGATGAACCAGATGCAGGTGGTACAACTGGTTTAGATTCAGCAATAGCGGGAACAACAGGTGCAAGAGAGGAAGGAGGATTGGGGATCTCAAGCACAACAACATCAGGTACATTAGATGTGGTAGTAAGATGAAAGTCCCTATCAGGAGAATCTACAGGAGAAGAAAGACTTGGCTCCTGAGGTTTTTGCTGAGAGTTAGAAGCAATAGAACCATCCTCACCTCCAGTCATATTAGGATGAATTTTAGGAAAAGAAGGAATATCATCAGAAGAAGGAGGGACAACCAAATCAAGAACAGGAAAAACTTTAGTGGAATCGAGAGAAGTAGAATCAACAAATTGACTTTCGAGGCGAAAATCCCAAAATGTTCCAGTATTTTTAAGCACTCTTTGATTGGAATCTGCCGCCCCTAAAGCAGAGCTTGGACCATAACTCTTAAGATGATACTGATAGGGAGAGGCTTCAAGTGTGACATACCCCCCATTTAACTGAAAAGAATCTTCAGCGGCTTTTCCATAAACCTGAATAATGGAAATCCCCTGATCATTACCACCATCTCCCGTTAATGCCCCTGGGCTTCTAGGAACACTATACACATGGACTGTCGTTTTTCCTTCAAGATCACCATTGATTAAAAGCCTATCCGTTTTTTGCTCTTGCAGAGCTCCTCCTTTATCCAAATATGTATTAAGATAAAGACGCGCATCGCCTTGTGCACGATAGACAGTCCCTGCCCCTTTTCCGATAAGAAGTGTCTGATAACCATCTGTCGTTTTGGATTTTAGTTCTTCAAAAACAAGAGAACTATCCGTAAGATTGACCGATGAAATGAAGGAATAGTCCCCTAACTTAGAACTAGAAGCATCAGAGTTGTGCAATTTGTCAACTTTTGGTCGCGATAAAATCCACTTTGAACCATTTTTTAACTCTATCTTAGCTGTAGAACTTTCATCAACATGTGCGCCTCCTACAAGGGTAGAAGTATCAGCCTCAATCTTTACATTGGAACGCTCAACAGCTTTCAGGAGTGAATCACCAGAAATTTTTGAATGTTGTGAGAGTTTAACAGAAGTTTCAAATTGGCGGCTATAAATAGCTGTACTTTCTAGAGCCATAACAGTTGTCTTTGTCAAATGGACAGACCCTTTTCCAGGTATAATTGTTTTTTTATCATTGAAGACAGCTTCCCAAAAAAAGCGCATGCCATTAAATGCATTGCCTCTCACAAAAATATTGGAATATTTGATATGAGCATCATTATTATCATTCCCCTGCAATATAATGCCATGAGCATTGCTAACATTAACGTTTCCCTTCTGGAAATTAAGAGAGCCTTTCCCCTGAAGCATACTAAAAGCAGAAGCTTCACGATGATTATCTGTATTTGTCCCCTGTTTCCCCCTCCCAGTAATAGAAACACCATCTAAATTAATTTCTCCTTCTCCTCCTGTTTGAACACCAATACCATCAGCAAAGTTAATTTTCCCTCCTTTCATATAAATTTTTGCACCATTATAACTCAAAAGACCTATCGCATCAGAAGATGTCTTAATCTCTGTCTTGGTCAAAGCAACAAACGACCCTTTACCAGCAACACTGATCCCCATTCTGGTTGCTTTAATCACCCCATCCTGCATCTCAAAAGCTCCCTCATCATTAACATCGGCCCCTATCGACACATCGTTTAACATGGAATAAAATAGAGCAACGCCTCCCCCATTTGAAGACTTTACAGCTGTTGTCCAAGCATTTGCTCCTGAATAGCCATTTGCATTCGAAACACCGTTAATGATTATAGCCTCTCCCTCAATGACTGTATCTTCCCCTGATGCCTCTATGGCAGCATCAGAACTTTCACCCGTAAGTCGATAAGTTTTCTGGGAAATTTCATGCGGTTGACCATCATTACAGTGATAAAATGAGGCACTTTCGTTACATGAATATGGCTTCTTCTCAGCAGGAATCTCACCTGCATCAGCATTGTATACAAAGAAAAAAATAACCGTTGTAAAACGACATAAAGAGAGATGATTTTTAAGCATAATTTTCTACAAACTTTCTTCCCCTTCTCTAAAAACAAAAAAATACGCGTTCTGTTTAATAACTTTGGTTACGTGCGATAATTTAAAATACGTTTTGTATTTTATATATCCACTAAATGTTTTATGTAAAGCCAGAATCCCAAAATATTACAATTTAAAATTGTGTTATTTATAAAAACACGTAAAAATATAGATAAAAATAAAAAATCCACCCCAAAGCGGTGATTTCAAGAGAATTTAATAAAAATACACTAAAGGAAGAAAAACAACATAAGAAGCAAGAACTGCAAACTAGAAAGCCTTATCTCGTTTCTAAAAAGAAACAAACTTGCTCATGCAAAAAACATTTTTTAAAAAAGCTTATTTTAAAAGTTGCAAACAAATAATAAAAAACCACAAGCTATGCTTGTGGCTTTTTAAACAACTTACCCCAAGATGATCATCCTAAAAACGATAGCGCAACCCACCAGAAAAACTGATCCCAGAAAAACCACCTTTGCTCAATTTATGCTGATAAACCAAGTCGCCATGAAGCGCAACTTTTTGAGACAAGCGAGCATTAAGACCTAATCCAGCCTCTAGAGAAGAACCAAAAGCCCCTAACTGGAAAGAATCTTTAAAGCGCACAGCTCTTTCTTTGCCAAAATCATGGGAAAAATGAATCTTTCCATAGAAAGAAACATCACGATCTTTTTCAGACGCAGTCAGAGTCTTCATCAAACGCCCCCCCATACGCACCACCAATTGATCCAGTTTATCCATATCAATATTAAAATTATCAATATCACGAGCCTCATTAAATTGAAGATGTTGATAAACAACCTGAACCTGTGGATCAAAAACAACACCTTCATATCCTGTGGCAATTTTCTGACCACTCATCAAGGAAACACTTAAAGGGTTACCCTTCAATGTTGCAGTCTTACCCCGAGCAGTTGTCAGAACATCTCCCTTAAACAGACCATAGGATAAAAGACCATCAACATAGAATCCTACATCATGCTGCATACTGCCATATACTGTAGCAGTCCATTTATCAAATGTACTTTTTTGGCTTTGTGCAACATCTTGAGGCTGTAGAGAAAGCTTTCCATAAGACCCCATAACCCCAAAGGATATAGTACTGTCAACATTCTCAACAGTTTGTAGCAAAACACCTGTCTCTAGCGCATAGTACCCTAGATCCCCTCCATAACCATATTCAAGCGCAGATAAATCTGAAACATAACGATAACTCCCACCATAGCCACGCAAAAATGAAGCAGGATTTTCACGAATTTCCAACATTCCACCCAAATTAGTCCGTACTGTCTCCAGCTGCTTATTTTGATTGCTAATATCTATCAAACCTACATGGAACAAACTATTTGGCAAAAGGAGATAAGTTGGTACCTGAGGAACAACAGATCTTACACCTCGTCGAGACGGAGAAACATTTTCAATTTTAGAAAGACTATCCGCAGAAGACACTGGAACAATATCCGCAGAAGATGCTGGAACAACATCCGCAGAAGGCGCTGGAACAACATCCGCAGAAGATTCTGGAACAACATCATCAGAAGATTCTGGAACAATATCCGCAGAAGATTCTGGAACAATATCCGCAGAAGATTCTGGAACAATATCCTCAAAAGAAGCATGTGCAGGAAGTGTACGTTTAGAAACCATAGGAGTACTTTTAGAAACATCAGATGTTTGAACATATTCATTTTCTAAACGAAAATTCCAAAATGCGCCTCCATTCAAAGCAAATTTCTGTTTAACATGCTCCTCCTCTCCAGTAGCACTTGGACCATAAGAACGAAGTACATATTTATAAGGGGCCCCCTCTAAGGCAACATACTGTCCATTCAGTTGAAAAGAGTCATACGATGCATCTCCATAAACTTGAATAATTGAAACACTATGCGCTTTTTTATTTTTTTCTTCTAAACCTCCCGCAACCCCTTGTATATGGACTATAGTTTTTCCCTTAACGTCACCATGAATGAGAAGCCGATCCGTTACTTGATGATCACTTGTATCACTAGGATTTAAACGTGCATTCAAATGAATCCAAGCATCACCAAAAGCCTGATAAACAATACCTGTTCCTTTTCCAATATAAAGCGTTTGATATGCATGATCAGTACTGGACTTTGTTTTTTCAAAAGTAATAGAACTATTAGAAAGCCTTACCGATGAAATAAATGAAACGCCTCTATAATTAGGATCTTGTAATTTTTTCTGTCTTGGTTGCAATAAAGCCCACTGTGAATTATTTCCCAAGATAAGATCGACTTTAGAACTGTTATCAACCTGAGTTTGACCGACAAGTGCAGAAGCATCAGCAACAACCTCTATAGAAGAGTGACGATCAGCCTTCAGCAACAAATCTCCAAAAAGCTTTGTTTCCTTTAAAAATATTTTAGACTTTCCAGATTGACTGCTATAAAGAGCTATACTATCTGGAACTAAAAAACGCGTTTTTCTCAAATCAACGCGCAATGATTCCCCCTCTGACGAGCCTTCTGATTCTGCCTTACCTTCAAAATGCATACCATAAAATGCATTACCTTTCACTGTAATATTGGAATCTCCAATATTAATCTGAGAACCTTTATTTCCCTGCAATAAAAGCCCATGAGCATCAGTAACATCAACAGAACCTTTCATAAACTCAATATAACCGTTTTCAGATATGTGAAAAGCTGCCTGACGGCCTGTATTCAGCCCTTGATCATCCTTGCCAGTACTACCCTTGCCGGTAATAGAAACACCCTCTAAAATAAAATACCCTTTTTCTCCTGCTTTAACCCCAACACTCCCTAGGCTAATTTGCGTATTCGTTAAATCAACTCTACTTTGAGATTTTCCTTCTGCAACAGCCCCCACTTTGATTGCATCAATTGATCCACCAGACATTACGATGAAACCACCTTGAGCTTCCACCCCCACTAAAACGCCACTCAAATTGGAAACACTCAGAGAGACTCCTGCCTGTTCTGATGCCTTTACTCCATATTTCCAAAAAATCTTTTCCGAATTATTCTTTTCATCCAAAATACCCTTAACAGTTATATTCTTGCCTTCAATAATTGTACCTTTCTTAGACGCCTCTATGGCTCCATAAACACCATTAATATTTTTATCCGTTAGTGAATAAACTTTATTATTAATTGCGTGCTCTCCACCATCAGAACACTGATAAAATGCTGCATTCTGATCACATGAAGACTGCTTTTTTCCAGAGGAAACTTGAGATTCAGCATTGTTTGCAAAAACATCAACATTGTGTGCAAAAAAAAGAAATGCTGTTGTAAAAGTACATAAGGAGAAACGATTTTTAAATATATTTACCATAATTACACCATAATTCCGCCCCACCACAGAGCAACGCATAACGCATCAAAATTTAATACGTTTTGATTTAAATACAGGAAGTTTATTAATATTTTTTGTATTTTATGTAAATATGAAATTAAAAAATTACTCAAAAATACAATCTAAATCTGTCGCTTTTACAAAGAATTTGCAAAAATATAACTGAAGAACGACAGAAAAATCACCTTCAAAGTTGTTATTCCAAAATAGCCTTAATCGGTTGACATGCATTAAAAACGCCTACTTTAACTGCTGTCTCCCCCCCCCAGAACGGACATAATAAACGTCCTTACGATAGAGATGTTATATTGAAACAATATGTACTTTGTAAGCAGACAAAACATATGCCAAAATTGAAAAACAAGAGTTTACATATACCTTTTTAGACAATCTTCATGGCAAGACAGCCTAATAAAGAGTAGGAACGTGTAAAAATCAGTTCCTATTTTTACTATCTCCTTTTAATTCAACTTGACAATATTCAAAAACATTCAGAGCCATATTTTAAAAAGTGAAGATGACACATGACTTTATCTTTTTATTTATGCATTTAAAGAAAACACATTTTCCAAAAACAATATGTCATTATGTTTCTCATTCATCAGTTTTCTCAGATAACTCTCATTTTTTCCATCCCCATTTCACAACAACAGCGGATATAATATAAAGTTCATCAGATATAGCCCTCATTGCGCTTGAGTATCTTCTTTTCCTTTGCCAATTTCTAATATTGTAAATCCTCTCCTCCTAAGGTAATTTCCAAAATTATATTGACTCCTTTCTCAGACAATTATCCACTTGCCAATCTTACATAATATGCAAAGGAATGCTTTTTATGGGTTCATCATAAGAGCATTGAAAATATTTCCGCATCCTGAATTAAAAAATATCTTTATCAATCGGCATATAATAAATAATATAATAATCACTCTGAAATACGCGTTTTGAAACCATAACGTACAAACTCTTCAAACTTTTCAAAAAAATGAAAGAAGTCCAACCCAAAAGCATATTAAAGATATGCGAAGTTACACTCTCGTAAAAAAGCTATAACACAAAATGAATAGAGAATGAGAAAAAGCCACAAGTTATACTTGTGGCTTTTTCAAAGATTAATCAGAAACAGCAACAACTCTAGAAATGATAACGCAAACCACCAGAGAAACTAGTTCCAGAAAAACCAGCTTTCGTTAGCTTGTGCTGATAAACCAAATCACCGTAAAGCGCAAAGTTTTGAGACAATTGGGCATTAAAACCTAATCCGGTTTCTAACGAAGAACCAAAAGAGCCTAGCTGAAAAGCATCTTTAAAATGCACAAATTGTTTTCCTTCAAAACCGTGAGCAAGATGAAGCTTGCCATAGAAAGAGACAACTTGAGCCTTATCAGTTGCGACCAGCCTCTTTGTTAAACGCCCTCCAACACGCCCTATCCACTGATGAAGCTTTCCCAGCTCAATATCAAAGCCATCCACATCAGGCACTTTATTAAATTGAAGATATTGATAAACAACTTGAACTTGCGGATCAAAAACAAAGCCGTCCTCCCCCACCATAAACGTTTTACCAGCAGTCAATGAAGCGCTTAAAGGATTTCCCTTTAATGTTGCCGTCTTGCCACGTGCAGTTGTTAGAACATCACCTTTAAACAAACCGTAAGACACAAGACCATCAACGTAAAAACCCGCATCATGCTGCATACCACCGTATGCTGTAACTGACCATTTATCAAATGTACTTTTTTGACTCTGCTCAACATTCAAAGGTTGCAAAGAAAATCTCTCGTAGGCCCCGATAATTCCAAAAGAAGTGGAACCATACATATTTTCGATTGCTTTCAGCAAAACGCCTGCCTCTATGGCATTATAATCAAGATCGCCGCCATAACCATATTCAAGCGCGGAAAGATTTGAAGTATAACGATGATTGCCGCCATAACCGCTCACAAAAAAGAAAGGATTTTCACGACTTTCTAATAAGCCCCCAGAAGGAATTCGTAAAGCTTCTAATCGCTTATTTTGATTGCTCACATTCATCAAACCAATATGGCGTAAGGCATTAGGCAAAAGGAGATAAGTCGGAACCTGCGGAACAACAGCCTTAACTCCCGGCTTAGGATGAGGCTCCGGAGAAGGTTCTGGTCCTGGAATTGGGTCAGGAAAAGGCTTCGGAGCAGGATCTGGTTTAGGTTTAACATCAGAATCTATAGATCTACTTTCAAGGCGAAAATCCCAAAATTCTCCGTTCCCTTCAACTAATCTTTGATCCATGTTTGCTTTTCCTAAATGAGACCTTGGACCATAACTATAAAGCTTATACTGATAAGGTAATTTATCTAATGCTACATAACCACCTTCCAACTGAAAAGAATCTTGCTCTGCTTGTCCAGAAACCTGAATGACTGAAATACCTTCATCATTTCCTCCCCTTCCCGTGTATCCTCCTGGACTTCCTGAAACCCCATGCACTTGGAGCTTTGTTTTTCCCGAAACATCACCATGAATTAAAACACGATCAGTCTTTTGATGATCAAGAGCACCACCACTATTCAAGTATGTATTAAGGGAAATAGAGGCACCGTCCCGTGCTCTATAAACTTCACCCTTTCCCTTTCCAATACGAAGGGTTTGATAATCATCAGCAGAAGAAGATTCATGTCTTTTAAAATTAATAGAGCTCTCACCCATAAGACTAACGAGTGAAATAGAAGAATCATGGGCAGCCTCATGTTGATCTTTTTTCAACGGTTGTTGTAAAATCCATTTAGAACGGCCTCCCAAATAAAGTTCGGCATTAGAATTTTTATCAACATGTGTGCGACCTTCAAGAGTAGAAGCATCAGCCAAAACTGTTATAGAAGCACCTTCCTCAGCTTTTAATAAAAAATTCCCTGAACGAAGAGTGCTGTGCACCAACCCCACCGCACCAGAAATAATGTTTCTACCATAAAGAGCCGCATCGTCTAAAACAGAAAACTCTGTTTTATCCAAATTAACAACTTCTAATCGTGGTAAAGCTTTTTCTTCCTCTGATGAAATTTCTTCTTTTTTATCCCCACCTTCACTCCATGGCTTCTCTCCCCGCAAGTAGATACCATAAGATCCCTTACCCTTTACAGTAACAGAAGAGGATTTCATATTAACTTCAGTCACAGGAATCTTTGAATCAGAATCTTCATTTGATAAATCTTTAACTTCCTGCAAAGGAATAGAATTGACTGTATTTTCTAATAATATGCCATGGACATCCATAGCACGAATAGTCGTACCCTCTAAATTAACAGCCGCCCCTGAATCCATATGCACAACCGCATGATCCTTGCCGTTGTCCGCCTTCCCAGTAATTTTAACATTCTCGAGATTTACCTTCCCACCTAACGTCGAAGAAACCCCATGGCTGTTCATAAAATCAACTGATCCACCTGACATCCAAATTTCTGAATGATCATAACTTAAAAGGCTTGCGTTCCCATTAGCGGTCTTAATTTCTGTATCTTCTAAAAGAACAAACGAGTTCTCTGCTGCATCAACACCCTCATGACTTTCCTTAATCTTTCCATTTTTTACCTCAATCACGCCATCACTCGCACGAAGGGCTATAACTGTATTTTTGATAATCGGATCTTCCAAAACAATCTTACCGTTCTCTAATACATGCACCCCCATTAGAAAAGTTTTATCAGCAACTTGACTACGAACCGTTACATCCTCCCCACTAATCCTTGTGCCTATTCCTTTCACCGTTATAGCAGTAGGATCATCAGGATAGTTGGAAACGTTCTTATTTGTAATCCTATAAGATTTATTATCAATTTTAGAATCCCCGCAATTATCGCATATATAATACAACCCATTATAGTAATAAAACCCAGGATTCAAACCTCTTCCATCAGAGTCCTCATTTTTAACCGTATTATCTACATTATTCTTATGCCCATTCTCTCCAATCTCTCCAATCTCTCCACTCAGCTTACGATAATCGCTCCCCCCACGAATACCCTCATCGTTATTGCCAATAGGAGGATAATAATTATCCCCATTCTCTCCACTAAGAGGAAGCTTATGCTTATTACTCCCGCTAAGATGAGGAGAAGAATTAGCAGAGACAACTGGGATAACCTTTATAACATAAGGTTTACTATCCTTCTCCTCTGTAGCCGCATAAACTCCTCTTCCATTTTGGAACAAAGAGAGGATAGCTGTTGTACAAGCACACAAACATAGATGATTTCTAAAAACTTTAATCATAGTTCCCTCGAAACTTTTCTTCCCCTCTCATTAAAAATAAAAGCACCTGCAAAACATCCCATTGCACACCTCAAAACACGAAAAGTGTAACAAAAAGAACATGCCTCATGCTCATCTGAACTGTGCAATGAATTACCCCAATAGATTTGGCAGAAGCTCTACGCTAAAACCACCTATAAGAGAATAATTAACAATCACACTTTATAGGTGTATAATGCATTCTGTATTTCGTGTAAAGAAAAAATAAAATCAGTGCGTGCAATTAATTAAAAAAACAACTAAACCTTGTGAACTTTAAAAATTAATCCACAAGGAGATAAATAAAACAATGATTTAAATCAGTGGAAAACAAACTCTCAAAAACGAGTTTTAGAAAACATCAAATATTATATTAGATAATATCAATACAGTACCAAAAAGGATAACCTAACGCATACTGGACTGCTGAACGCTTAAAAAGCCGATAAAAGCAAGGCACTCTATCGCATCAGTAGCAGCATAAACTTTAAGAAAATTCGCTTTAGCGTAGAAAAGTGCTCTCATACATAAAACAAACTATGTCTTTTTTGCTCAATCAAGAAGATGAAAAGCTTTTAAGAGCAATACAAGTTGTTACAAAGAAAAAAGGCAGCACATTGTACTGCCTTTTCTAAAAAGTACATACTGTACCTTATATTAAAACTGATAACGTATTCCTCCAGAAAAACTTGTTCCAGAAAAACCAGCCTTATTAAGCTTATGTTGATAGAGAACATCAGCATGCAGAGAGAACTGTGGCAACAATTTGGCATTAAAGCCTAACCCAGCCTCTAATGAAGAACCAAAAGCCCCTAACTTGAAAGCATCATTGAAATGCACAGACTGTTTTCCTTCAAAACCATGAGCAAGATAAAGCTTACCATAGAAAGCAACAGCATTCACGCCTTCAGAGCCTGTAGGAGTCTTGGTTAAGCGTCCACCAACACGTGCCACCCACTGATCAAGGTTACCCATTTCAATATCAAAATTGTCGATATCACGGGCTTTATTAAACTGGAGATGTTGATACACAACCTGAACCTGCGGATCAAAGACAAAACCCTTATATCCTGTAGCAATTGTCTGACCACCAGATAAGGAAACACTTAAAGGATTACCTTTCAATGTTGCTGTCTTACCCCGTGCAAGGGTGAGAACATCACCTTTGAACAGCCCATAGGATAAAAGACCATCAACATAGAAGCCAACATTATGCTGCATGCTACCATATACTGTAGCAGTCCATTTATCAAATGCACTCTTCTGACTTTGCTCAACATTCAAAGGCTGCAGAGAAAGTTTTCCATAAGTTCCCATAACACCAAAGGATATAGCGCTATCAGAATTTTCAATAGTTTGCAGCAGAACACCTGCCTCTACACCATTATAACTAAGATCGCCGTCATAACCATATTCAAGTGCGGACAGATCTGAAGCATAACGATAACTTCCACCATAGCCGCGTAAATATAAAGCAGGATTTTCACGAACGTCTACCATTCCTGTAGAAGTCATCCGCAACGTCTCCAATTGCTTATTTTGATTGCTAATATCCATCAAACCAGCGTGGAATACGCTATTAGGCAAGCTGAGATAAGTTGGAACCTGTGGAACAACAGACCTTACAAATTGTTCAGGAAGGGCAGCAGATCCCATAGACTTAACATACTGATTTTCTAGACGGAAGTTCCAAAACTCTCCACCATCCTTAACAAACTTCTGCTGAACATGCTCCTGTTTCGAAGTCGCTTTTGGAGCATAAGCACGAAGAGTGTATTTGTAAGGTGAGTTGCTCAGTGCAACATAATTGCCATCGAGTTGGAAAGAGTCTTTCTTCGCTTGACCATAGACCTGAACAACTGAAACACTGTGAGCAATCTTTCCATTCGCTTTAACAACTCCTACATTGCCCGCATCACCTCGTACATGTATTTTTGTTTTTCCAGAAACATCACCATGAACGACAAGTCGATCAGTGACTTGTTGATCACTCGGATCATGGGGATTCAAACGTGCATTGAGATGAATTACAGCATCACCCTGTGCCTCATAAACTGTGCCGTTCCCATTTCCAATATGGAGAGTCTGATATTTCCCTTCAGATTCGGAAGATCTAAAATCAATAGCACTATTTACAAGTCTCACAGAAGAAACGCATGTATCCACACATCCTGAATCTAGAGTACCCAAATTCTTCTGCGCACTTCTTTTTAGAACCCACTGTGAACTATTAGCCAAGTCTAATTTTGCATAAGAACTTTTATCAACGCGAACATCGCCTGTAACAATAGAGCTATCAACCGTAACTGATATATTAGAATCATTCTCGGCTTTTAATAATAAGTCACCAGCAAGAGTTGTTTTATTTTCTAATGAAACATGACCACCAGAATTATTACCATAGATAGCTATACCCTTTGCAACTTCAAAATCAGTTTTCTTCAACGAAACTGTTCCTGTTATGCCTATAGGTGTTTTCTCCTGTTTGGATACAGCACTCCACTTAACAACAACTGCTTCCTCAGTTGCTAAATCCTTACTTCGATTTTGTTGACTCTCTTCTTTCTGTGTTACTCCATCAAAATATATACCATAGGTTCCATCACCTTCTACTTTAACAGTAGAAGACTCGATATTTGCGCGATTCATAGTAGGACGAACCTCAGAAGATCTCCTTCTCCTAGAAGAACCGACCTCAACCACATTATCACCAGAGTTCATAATCCACAAAGCACGAGAATCAGTAACAACATTTCCATTCTTAAAATCAATGGAAGCATTATCACTCAACAGAAAAGCTGCACGCTCTAAGTTCTCTATGGAATCTAACTTCCCTGTCGCTTTTTTCACATTAATGCTAACTTTGTCTAACTCTACGCTCCCCCCAGATTCTGACAACACTGCTACTCCCTTTGCCAAAGTAATAGCCCCAGAATCCATGGCTATCTTACCGCCTTGACTTGCCAGACCAGCTGCAACATCCCCCGTCACGTTAATTTTTGTATCCTTTAAATTAATAGATGATCCAGAACCAGCCAAAGCACCCACATAAAGCGCATCAACTGTCCCTCCAGTCATCTTAACCTTTCCGCCACTTTGCGCTTCAAGCCCAATCACAGAAGATGTAATTGTTGATTTATTATCCAAAACAATCTCTGCTTTTTCTTCTGCAAGAACAGCACTCACAGCCTGTATTGCAGTCAAATCAACACTATTTTTACTATCAGAAGAATCTGCACCACTAATAGTAGCACCTTCTAATTTAACAACTGTATTACTCTTTGCATGCATAGAATGCTGAGTTCTCTCACTTGCATTCAGTGTAAGATTTGTCATTGTATGTGATCGACCATCACTACAAAAATAAGCACCTTGCAATCTTTCCGTACCATTTTCCCCCGTATTACTACACTGAGAAGAAACACCTTCCTGCTTTATACCATTGGCTGATACAGTCGCCACCATAGGCTTTTGCGATTCAGATCTAAGTGTGTCGGCTCCTTTATTATAAAGTAGAACACGCGCTACAGGTTTACCATCCATCTCCTTAGAGGCAGGCTTCCTTTGCTTAGATTTAATAGAATTAACTAGAGTAGAAGAAAGCTTAGGCTTTTTAGTTTTTCCAGAAGCAGCAGGCACTTCAGTCTTGACATTTTCCAACGAAGAAGATTGAGGAGCAGAAGATGAAGTCCGTTCTTCAGTTTCAGAAACTGGAGAAGTTCCAGTCAAAGAATCTAATTTCACATCAGAATTGCCTGTATCAGACCTTCCAAGTACAGAACTCTCCAGCGTAGAAGCTTGAGGAGCAGAAGATGAAGTCCGTTCTTCAGTTTCAGAAACTGAAGAAGTTCCAGTCAAAGGACCTAATTCCACATCAGAATCGCCTGTGTCAGACCTTCCAAGTACAGAACTCTCCAGCGTAGAAGGTTGAGGAGCAGAAGATATAACAGTCTGAGACGGAATTAATTCAACCTTTGTACTATTACCCTCTGTAATATTACCTCCTTCGTCCACTATATCATACCCCACATCATCAGATTCCGCACTTGAATTATCAAGAAGAGAAATACTTAAAGTTTCACTATTTCCATCTGTTAATCTATCTTCTGTTTCCGGTGATGGAGTACCACCTTCACTTACATCATTCACATCAACTGTATCAGTATCACTATGGGTCACTGTAGCATCTTCTACTTCATTCTGACTATCCGTTCTATTAGGAGAAGCAATAAAAGAAGTATCTACACTTCCATCAACAGTTTCCTCAGTTGGCAAAACACTTCCTGAAGCAGATAGAGTATTTCCTGAAACTTCAAAAGTTGGAGTAAGATTTCCAACAGATGCAGTAACTTGATCAGGTGCTAATGAAGAATCTAATTCTGAAGAACCATTTACCCCAGATACAGTGCCTTTACCTTCAGATGACGAAACATCAAAAACAACAGGCTTAATACTATTACGAGGTCCATGAGCTATACTAGCAGCTACATTTCGCCGCTCCTCACCATTTTCTAACTTACTTTCTAAGCTGAAAGTCCACAGTGTATCAGGACCATCTTCCAATTCTCCCCATTCTCCCAATTCTTCTGAATTACTGGAAAATGTTATTGGACCAGACGCCCTAAGAATATATTGATAAGGAGATCCCTGCAATGTGACATATTCATTAGCAAGTTCAAAAGAATATTTTCGTGCCTCTCCATAAACTTGAATAATTGGAAGAGCGGCAGGTTTTTTTGTATTTTGCTCCCGTTCACCTTGATTTTGCACAGCTTGACGCTGAATTTTCTCTCCATCTTTTAGTTTTTCATTTAAAGTGGTGATGACAGAATTATCATTTACATACACCTTCGTTTTTCCAGTAACAGCGCCATAAACCAAAAGCTTATCAGACATAAGCTTAACGTTACCTGAATCACCAGAAACAAAATTCACATTGACATAAAGCCTAGCATCTCCTTCAGCATACAAACCGTTACCTAGATACGTACCTTCTCCATTTCCAAGTTGCAGTGTTTGATAACCTTCATCTGCACTTTTTGGAGGCAAAAATACAATACTACTATTTGTAAGATATACCGCCGAAAGATTTGAATCTATACGATGTCTATCTTTCTCCAATGGTTGATGATGAGTACTTTTTGTTAAATACAGTCCTGAACGAGACAAATAAAGCGCAGCTTTTGCATTCTCATCAACACGAGCTGCACCTATAATTGAAGATTCATGAGCGTGCACCAATAGACTAGAATGAGATTTAGCTTTTAAAAATAGATCACCCGAAAGAACGCTATTCTCTCCTAAAATGACAGCACCATTTAAATCACCACCATAAATAGCTATACCTTCTGGAATTTTAAGAGTAGTTCCTGTTAAAGAAACCATCTGCGCTGTACGACTATTGTCTTTATTTATTATGGTTCCTTCTGCATCTGTTTCTTCTGCAGCTTCTTTTTTTTCATCTTCTGTAACTGCCGTATCAAAATATATGCCATAAGAACCTTCTCCCGCTATTTGAATAGTTGACCTTTGAATATCAGCTTTAATCTTAAAATGACTTTCACTCTCCTTACCCGTTATATTCACTATATATTGCAAAGCATCCTGATTAGATCTAGTCTTCCCTATAGTAGAGAGAGGAGTAACAAGAGCATCCTCCGTAGCGTGATAAGTATAATAGAGTCCATTCAGCTCAAGCATTTCATCTTCTGAATAAATATCACCACCATCCGTATCATCAATATGAAAACGACTTGCCAAAAGACCACCACTAAAACCACGATCATCTATCGGAGCGGTTGCAACCTCAATAGCACCATCAGTAACCCAAAGAGCAACTGCATCAGAGCCCTCAACTCTTCCTTTTTCAACAGAAATAAGACCTCCATCTGACAGGAAAATAAGATTTGAAGAACTTTCAGAATCATAATCAGAACTCTTTCGCCCAGTTATCCCCTTTCGACTGTTAATACGAACTCCTTCTAGTCTTACAATCCCTTTATATCCGGCAAAAACTCCCAAAGCACCTGTATCAAGATTAATTGACCCAGACTGCATCATTATTCCAGACCGGCCCTCACTTTTCAAACCAATCGCAACAGGATAAAAATCCACTCCATTTAGAAAAATAAACGAATCTTGATCAGAAGAAGCTCCTATCCCAGTATAATAGATTCCTCCACCCTTCATATGAATCCTTGAATCGCCTTGAGCATCAACCCCAACTATAAAGTCCTTAATATTTGAATTTTCTAGCTTAACTTTTGAACCAAGTGTTGCCAATATTCCTGCCCCCACTTTTGTATCAAGATAGCTATTGTAATCATCAGGCCTATTTTCTAAATCATCAGGATTACCGATGTTACTAGGATTTAAAATTACATAATTTTTTGGAACAGCTATCCCCCTAATAGACACAGTATCTAACTCAACAGTTGTACCTCGATCCGAAAACAAGACTTGTTTCTTACCCGATTTATACACCTCTTTCCGAATAACCTGTCCTGTGACATGCATAGCGTTATCACCAAACTCCAACACACCAATAGTACTTCTCTTTAGCTGATGATACCTCGTATCAAAACAGAGCACAGAGTTAAGGGACAAGAAACTCCCATCAGGACATGGACTTGCACCAGGAGCACCTTGGACAACACCAGGAGCAGGAGCACCGGGGACAGCACCAGGAACACCACCACCGCCAATGCCGCCAGGAACACCACCAACACCAACACCGCCAGGAACACCACCAACACCAACACCGCCAGGGACACCGCCAACACCAACACCGCCAGGGACACCGCCAACACCAACACCGCCAGGGACACCACCAACGCCAACACCGCCAGGGACACCGCCAACGCCAGCACCGCCAGCACCACCAGCACCGCCAGCACCACCAAGTCCACCAGCACCGCCAGCACCACCAAGTCCACCAGCACCGCCAAGTCCACCAGCACCACCAAGTCCACCAGCACCACCAAGTCCACCAGCACCACCAAGTCCACCAGCACCAGGAACGCCAGCGCCTGGGTCAGCGACTCGTGGTAAAGGAGGCGCAGGCAATTCTTCTTCTTTAGGCGCAGGAGATGGTGATGAACCTCCGAAAGATGGTATCAGAGATGAAAATGAAGAAGGTAGTTTTGGAAATGATATGTCAAACCAACCAGCCGAAGCATCTACACCTTGCAAAAAGAAGAGAGCACTTGTTGTCAGTGCGTACAGACTTGTACGCTTTTTAAATACATTGGTCATATGTTAAACTTTCTAAATATGTTGCAAAAACACTAGAATTAAGTGAAAATGAGGTAAGTGAACAATTTGTAACATATGTTAGTCAACTTTACAACATAGTGTTATTTATTTACGCTTCATTTTGTGCATAAAAATACCAAAGTTAAGTTTTTAAGTGCGCAAACCCTTATAATATTAGATAAAAGGATAAAATTACGATGATAAAATATATGAAATGGATGACTTCTGTTTTACTGGTTGCAACCAGCTTTGCAACAGCTTTATGGACACAGACGAGTATTGCAAATACGAGTACTCAAACAAATGTAACAATTAATCATGTTTCAGGCACGACTCCTGTTCCCGCTTCTCCGCAAAAGGTTATTGTGTTTGATATTGCCTCTCTTGATAATATGAATCGCCTTGGTATCAAAGCGGTTATCGGTATTCCTGAAGGAAAAAAACCATCCTATCTGCAACAATTTGATGATGCAAAATATGAAAAAATTGGTACCCTTTTTGAACCCGATTATGAAAAAATTGCCACTCTTCAACCTGATTTGATTATCATTTCCTCCAGAACTCAAGCAAAATATAACGATTTATCCAAAATCGCTCCAACAATTGATCTAACTGTAGGAAATGAAAACTCTCTTGCAGATATTGAACGGAATGTGTCTATCCTTGGCAAAATTTTTGGCAAAGAAAAAGAAGCTGCAGCAGAAATTGCAAAACTCAATGAAACTTTAGCTGAAGTTCGTAAAAATACTAAAGGAAAAGGCCAAGGTCTTGTACTCATGACCTCTGGTGGAAAAATCAGTGCCTTAGGACCAAAATCACGTTTTGATATTTTGCATTCCGCTTTTGGAATTGCCCCAGCAACCGATAAACTCACTGTACAAAAACATGGACAGCTCATTTCTCCTGAATTTATTCTTGAGACAAATCCTGATTGGTTGTTGGTGATTGATCGGGATGCCGCAATTGGACGTGAAGGGCAATCTGCAGCACAATTGCTTAACAATGAGCTTGTTCACCGCACAACAGCAAGCAAACAAAATCAAATTATTTATTTGGACTCTTGGAGCTGGTATCGTGCAAGTGGTGGTTTAACGGGACTCATTGAAACCGCTAAGCAGATCAATGAAGCCTTTACAAAGAGCAAATAAGCGTACAAAAGAGCTTGCTTGCTATATAAATAAAATTTAAAAGCAGAGATTGTTTATTAAGCAGTCTTTGCTTTTTTAGGTTTTGTTAGAAAATGATTTAACGTGAAGAATTACTGGATAACCATAACACTTCTCATTCTCCTGTCCATCCTCAGCATTTTTGTTGGTTATTCTGATGTCACGCCTTCTGACCTTTTCGCAGCAGATCCCCATGCGTGGCTTATTTTTTGGCAAACACGTCTTCCTCGTACCATTGCAATCCTTTTAGTAGGTGCATCACTTGCACTTTCAGGTATGATTATGCAACTATTGACACGCAATCGCTTTGTCGAGCCATCAACCGCTGGAACTGTTGAATCTGCTTCCCTTGGCATTCTTTTTATTATGATTTTTCTGCCCGATATTTCTGTTTTAGGAAAAATGGTCGTTGCGACACTTTTTGCCATGACAGGCACTTTACTTTTTATATTTTTATTGCGCCGCATTCCTCTAAAATCTGCTCTCATTGTACCCCTTACAGGGATTATGCTAAGCTATATTATTGGCTCTTTAACCAATGCCATTGCAGATTATGAAATGTTACTTCCCTCTCTTCAAGCTTACTTATTTGGCAGTTTTTCAATGGTTCTTGAAGGAAAATATGAGCTCTTATGGCTATCCCTTCCCCTTTGTATTCTCGCCTATTTCACTGCTGATCGCTTTACAGTTGCAAGTTTGGGAGAAGATTTAACCAATAACCTTGGATTGAATTATCGTGCTGTCATGTTTTTTGGTCTTTTTATTGTCGCCTCAATCACTGCTGTTGTTGTCTGTACAATTGGCCGTATTCCTTTTGTTGGACTCATTGTTCCCAACCTTGTGTCAAATTTCATGGGCGATAATATGCGCCGTACCGCTCCTTGGGTGGCCATCAGCGGTGCAGGATTGGTCTTAATTTGTGATCTTGTAGGACGAATAATTCATCCCTCTCTTGAAATTCCCATCAGCACTATGATGGGTGTAATCGGTAGTTTTATTTTTATGATACTGCTTTTACGCTGGAGAAAGCGTCTTGGATAGAAGAAAAAAAACAATATGTGTACTAACAACACTTATCATCATAGCATGTACTGTCATTAGTCTTTATATGACGTGGAATATCAATGTGTATACATGGACATTTCGTCTTACAAAACTTTCCTCTCTGCTTCTTATTGCCTATGCAATAAGCGTTTCTACGGTTTTATTTCAAACAATCGTTAATAACCGTCTTCTTACCCCTTCAATTATGGGATTTGATCAGCTTTATATTTTAATAAAGACTGTTCTGATATATTTTGTAGGCTCTCTTTCTTTGTCCTTTTTAAATGAAGAAGGACAACTCATTCTCGAAGCCCTCATTCTTATTCTTTTTTCAATAAGCCTTTTTCGCTGGCTCTTTTCAGGAAGCCTAAAAGGGCTTCATTTGACGCTTTTAATCGGTGTTGTTTTAGGCGGATTTTTTTTCAGTTTACGGATGTTTATGCAATTGCAACTAAATCCAGACCAAATGATGAATTTAACCGATATTATGTTTGCAAATTTTAATAAATTCAATACACCATTAATAAGCTTTGCCACAATCATTGTCTTCATTGTGAGTCTGATTGGATGGCATTCCCGTCATCTTCTTGATATTTTAGCTTTGGGACGTGAAAATGCCCTCAATCTTGGCGTTAATTACCACAAAAGTGCGACAGCTGTCCTTATTTTTGTTTCCATTCTCGTATCCATTTCTACCGCATTAGTAGGCCCCGTCACCTTTTTTGGACTGTTAGTTGCCAACCTTGCCTATGAACTTTCTCCTCAAGCAAAACACTGTGTTGTTGTGCCGATTGCAATATTATTAGCGATTATTTGTTTGGTGGGAGGACAATTTATTTTAGAACAAATTTTTCACATGGCAGGACGTTTAAGTTTTATCATTGAATTTTGTGGGGGTATTGTTTTCTTAATGTTACTGATGAAGGGAAAACTAAAATGATTGAGATCAATCATCTTTCCAAGGCTTACGGAGCACGATTGATTATCGATAATTTATGCCTTCATCTTCCCAAAGGGGGGATTATTTCTCTCATTGGGCCAAATGGTTCGGGAAAATCAACTCTTTTAATGCTGATAAGACGTCTTTTGTCATACCATAATGGTACAATTCATATCGATGGCTTTGATATTGATAAAATGCCCCACGATATTTTGGCTCAAAAACTCTCAATTCTGCGTCAAGATAATCCTTTATCCTTCCGTTTAACCGTGTACGATTTAGTAAGTTTCGGACGCTATCCTTATTCAAAAGGCTGGTATACACATGAAGATAAACAATTTATCGACAGTTCGCTACGCTATCTCGGCTTACAAGATTTAAAAGACCGTTTTTTAGATGAGCTTTCTGGCGGTCAGCGTCAACGCGCTTTTATAGCCATGGTTATCTGCCAAGATACTGATTATCTTCTCTTAGATGAACCATTAAACAATCTGGATATGAAACATGCCGTTTCTATGATGAAGCAGTTACGCCGCACAGCTGATGAACTGAAAAAAACCATTCTTATTGTTATGCACGATATTAATTTTGCCTCATCTTATTCAGATATGATTGTTGCACTGAAAAATGGAAAAGCAGCCTATTGTGGAACTCCCAAAGAAATTATGCAACCAGAAATTCTTAAAGACATTTATGATGTTGATATTCAAATCAAAACAATCAATGACATTCCTATCGCTCTTTATTATCGATAATCTAAAGATTTTTTGCGCTTGCCTACACTGTAGAATCTGCTAGAGATGATAAAATTGGCTTATTGGGGAATAGTTTAATGGTAGAACAGCGGACTCTGACTCCGTCAATCTTGGTTCGAATCCAAGTTCCCCAGCCAGTGTAGCTGTAGCTTGCCACTGTAGCTTGCCTGTAGCTTGCCAGCGGGTTTTGTATAATTTGCCACTAGGTTTTGTACCAATTTATTTTTTCTCAAAGAGTTTTTAAGTGGTTCTCAAAGGGTCTTCAAAGACCT
>NZ_JBHIMR010000013.1:0-42137 GCF_042194215.1 Bartonella sp. MR100HLJHH | reverse complement strand
TCCGCCCCCCAATCCACTTCCTACGTCATTGACATCTGCCACAGCTTCTTCTTCTACATCTTCTGATCCTGTTGATCTTCCACCTTCTCCCCCCGATCCACTTCCTACCTTGTTGATGTCTGACTCGCCTTCTGTTTCGGAATCTCCTTCATCTACAGATTCTGTTTCTCCTGCTCCTATTGAACCAAAGCCTTCTACATCTTCTGATCCTGTTGATCCTTCGTCTAATCTTCCTGTGTCGCTTGATGTTCAGTCTAATCTCCAAATTAGAGCTGTTGTTCCTCAATTGCCAACTTATCTTCTTTTGCCAAATACCTTATTTCATGCTGGTTTATTGGATATGACCACGCAAAATAAGACGGTAGAGACAATGCGGAATGCTATTCATTCCTCTTGGAAGGATGATGAAAAGACAGCCTTTTTTCTGCATGCTTATGGTGGTAGTCATCATTATGCTTCCAATTTATCTGCTTTTGAATATGGCTATGGCGCTGAGCTGAATTATAGTGCACTCGAAGCAGGTGTTTTGTTAAACGAGATTGAGAGTTTATACAGTCGTACATTCTTTGGGGCTTTGGGGAACTATGGAAATCTTTTTCTAAACCCACAGGATGTTGAACAGAGCAAAAAGAGTCCATTTGATAAATGGTCTGTTGGAGCCTATGGAAGTTTACAGCATGATACGGGTTTTTATATCGATGGAGTATTATCGTATGGATTTTTTAAGGGAGATGTTTTGACACTAGCACGGGGCAAGGTTGTGGCGTTAAAGGGTAAACAGTTTAGCGGTTCTTTAACCAGTGGCAGAATGTTTGCAACAGGGTATAAAGGTGTTATTTTTGATCCGCAGATTCAGGTTGTTTATCAGCATCTTCAGTTTAATCCGGCACATGATGTTGATAATATTGAGGTTGATTTAGGAAAATTTCATCAATGGGTGGGGCGTGTTGGTGGGCGTTTAAGCAAGACACTTAATGTTTCTGAAGAGGGACGTGTCATTTCTTTTTATAGTAAGCTTTCTTATTTGCATAGTTTTGAAGATAAGCAATTTGTTTCTTTTAAAAATGATTTCCAATTAGGTGATTTTGGTTCTTCTTTAGAAGCGGGGCTTGGTTTTAATGCCAAATTATCTTCGAAATTTGTACTTCATGGAGATATAAATTATCAGCATAGACTGACAAAAGCAGGGTTTTCTGGAATGAGCTTTTCTGGTAGATTACAATATCATTTTTAGTTATCCATGAAATATAGAATAATTTATATATAAGTATATAAGTGTTATATTAATAATTAAGTTAACTATTTATCGTATATTTATTTTATTTTAAGAAGTTTGTAATATACATTATTTGATTGTTCTTCGTTAATAAATAGGGGTAAGGAAGAATGGTGATAAATGTATTTTACAAACATGCATTTTTATATAATTTTACAACAGCTATTATTTATTTTTTGCAAATTTCCCATCTTGAAGCTGCTGGAAGTTTATGTGATCCAGAGGCTCCATTTTATAAATGCGATGATAGAAAAACACACTTTCTCGCAGATAAAGTTTATTACTTAAAAAATTCTCAGGAGGCTGCGCCTATTGCAGCTATATATGTAGCAAAGCAAGGCACAATTGTTAATGCGTCTCGTATAACTGTTACGGGTGATAATCCAGATGAAATATCTCAATATGGTGCATTCGTACAAGATAGCGGAAAGCTTATTCTAAGGGATTCAAACTTTAAGGATATCCCCGGTCTTCGTGTTCTAAATGGAGTTATTCAGATGAATGACGGGAAGATTGAGGGAACTTCGCACGCTATTTATGCATCGGGGAAAGAGACGGATGTTATTTTAGTTAGTGTCAATGTTGAGATTAAACCAGACAATTTGAATGCAAAGGGTATAGGGATTGTAAGTGGTCTTAATGCATTTGTTAGGATGTCAGGTAGCACTGTTACTTTTAATGAGATTGGCGCGTTTTCAACAAAGTTTGGGGGGAGATATCTTCTCGATACCATGACGATTGAGGGAAAAGGAAAAAAATACACTGCTATAGTTGATAATGAAAGTGTCGATAAATTACCAGAGGCTTTTGACATATTGCAAGGTGGGGATGTTCATTTGAGGAGTAGTTCTATTGTGCTTAATGATATGCATGGCTTTTTGGTTAAAAATTTTTCAGCTTTTGTAAATAGTAGAGGCCAGCCTATTCATAATTATGATCTATCAGACGCTTTTAAGAAGACAAATATTGAGATTGAGAGCTCAAATATTTCTGTGCAGGGAAAGGGAGTTTATGGTCTGTATTTTAATCTATTAGATCCAAACACAGTGGCAGAATATTATGGACAAAAAGGTGTTTCAAAAGAGCCAAGAATCACTATGGGAGAGGCATCTGTTCGTTTAAAACAGACAACTTTCACAGTTCCAGATGGTACAGCTATTTATGTTACTGGGCAGGGCGGTTATGGAGCCAGTGTTTCTCTTGATTTATCAGAAGCAACAAAGATCTCTGGTGATTTGTTATTAAAAGCTGAAAAGAACTCTTCTATATCTATTAAAGCAAGCGCTTCTTCCCTTACAGGGGGTGCGCACGTTGAAGATACTTCTACTGCTAGATTAGAATTAACGCGTGGTTCTACTTGGTATCTCACAAAAAGCAAATATAAAGGTTTGCAGGGTTCTGTTTTTACAGATTCATCACTTTCATCTGTGAGTCTTTCTGATAGTACATTTATTTTCAATCGGGATGTATCCAGCGGTTATCAAACATTGCGTATCGGGAATGAACGATACAAGGAGGCATACAATGCGGAGGGTAATGTTCAGATTAAGCTCAGTACGTTTTTGAATGATGATGGTTTGTTTGATTCTCAAAAAACCGATCGTATTTTGATCGATGGAGATGTTTCCGGCGCTACATTGCTCGTGATGGAAAATTTTTCCAAAACTTCAGAAAAGGAAGTAAGCAGTGAAGGAAGCAACAGTATTTCACTTATCCAAGTTTCTGGATATGCGCGTGAAGATTCTTTTAAACTAATGGGCGATTATACTGCAATAAATGGTTTGCCTTATCAATATCGTCTTCGTGCTTATGGACCAAGTTCTTCTTTTGGAAAAGCAGATCCTATGAATAGATTAGTTGCAGGAGATCGGGACTTTTGGGATTTTCGTCTCGAGGGTATTTATATTAGTCCTAAAAAAGATTCTTCTACGATTTTACCTATTCCACCTTCACCTTCTGCGCCGGTAGATCCTACACCTACAGACCCTGTTCTCACTCCATTACCTACACCTATTACACCAACACCTGCTCCGTCTGCGCCCTCTGATCCAAGTGATCCTATACCTACAGATCCTTCATCATCTTCTTCTGTGCCTATTACACCAACACCTGCTCTGTCTGAGCCCTCTGATCCAAGTGATCCTACACCTGCAGATCCTTCACCTTCTTCTTCTGTGCCTATTACACCAACACCTGCTCCGTCTGCGCCCTCTGATCCAAGTGATCCTACACCTGCAGATCCTTCATCTTCTTCCTCTGTGCCTATTACACCAACACCTGCTCTGTCTGAGCCCTCTGATCCAAGTGATCCTACACCTGCAGATCCTTCATCTTCTTCCTCTGTGCCTATTACACCAACACCTGCTCCGTCAGCGCCCTCTGATCCAAGTGATCCTATACCTACAGATCCTTCACCTTCTTCTTCTGTGCCTATTACACCAACACCTGCTCCGTCAGCGCCCTCTGATCCAAGTGATCCTACACCTGCAGATCCTTCATCTTCTTCCTCTGTGCCTATTACACCAACACCTGCTCCGTCTGAGCCCTCTGATCCAAGTGATCCTACACCTACAGATCCTGTCCCCACTCCGCCTGTTCCTGTTAAGCCTGATATTCAGCCAGAAATGGGAATTAGGGCGGTTGTCCCACAGTTGCCAACTTATCTCCTTTTACCAAATGCTTTATTCCATGCCGGCTTGATGGATTTTGCCTCTCAAAATAAAAAATTGAAGGCAATACGAAGCTTTTCTGGAGGTTCTTTGAAAAGTGATGAAAATCCAGCATTTTTTATCCGTGGTTATGGTGGAAGCTACCACTATGCTTCAAATCTTTCTGCTTTTGAATATGGCTATGGAGCAGAACTTGATTATAGTGCACTGGAAGCAGGTGTTTTGCTGAAAGAAATTGAGAGTTCAGAGAGTTGCACATTCTTTGGGGTCACGGGAACTTATGGAAAACTCTCTCTCCATCCTCTAAATGTTGAACAGAGAAAAAAAAGCGCATTTGATAAATGGTCTGTTGGAGCCTATGGAAGTTTACAGCATGATACGGGTTTTTATATCGATGGAGTATTATCGTATGGATTTTTTAAGGGAGATGTTTTGACACTAGCACGGGGCAAGGTTGTGGCGTTAAAGGGTAAACAGTTTAGCGGTTCTTTAACCAGTGGCAGAATGTTTGCAACAGGGTATAAAGGTGTTATTTTTGATCCGCAGATTCAGGTTGTTTATCAGCATCTTCAGTTTAATCCGGCACATGATGTTGATAATATTGAGGTTGATTTAGGAAAATTTCATCAATGGATGGGGCGTGTTGGTGGGCGTTTAAGCAAGACACTTAATGTTTCTGAAGAGGGACGTGTCGTTTCTTTTTATAGTAAGCTTTCTTATTTGCATAGTTTTGAAGATAAGCGATTTGTTTCTTTTAAAAACGATTTCCAATTAGGTTTTTTTGGTTCTTCTTTGGAAGCAGGTCTTGGGTTTAATGCGCGTCTTTCTTCAAAACTTTCTCTTTATGGAGATATAAATTATCAGCATAGACTGACAAAAGCAGGGTTTTCTGGAGCAAGTTTCTCTGCTGGTTTGCGCCACCTTTTTTGACAAAGTATGATATGTCTTTTTATAAAAAAGGCAGTAGAAAATGCTGCCTTTTACTTTATTAAAATCTTCTCTTATTTTTTCTAAATGGTTCTTTTGTCTTGATGAAAAAGGTCCACAATATATGATTTCTTTGGTTTGTGATTGAAAATGCCTCGTAAGTGTGTTTATTTTTTAGAGAGGAAGATGGGTTTCATGCGCAATTGCTTCTGGAGGATTGTGCGGCTATTTTAGCTGTAATGGTTGTTGTTTTTTTCTTAAACAGAGATGTTGATAATACCACACTCACCATTTTCGCTACCAAAGGCAAGGTTGTGTCCTGCCTGATCCCAGTTGAGCGCTGAAATGGCGCTTTTTCCATAGCCTTTTAGAAGAACCTCTTTTCCATCGTGAAAATGTGCACACAAAATCATTCCGTCATTGAAGCCTATTGCTACAATGTCTTCGCTTGGATGGCATGCAACGGTGCTGACAAGTGCATTTGCTCGTGTGCCCAGTTCTAATGGTGTTTTTCCCATGGGGCCATCTTTTGTATGAAAGGGCCAGACAATGGCTGCTGATGCACCGGATGTTGCTAACCATTTTCCCTTCGCGCTCCAAGACCAGCTTTTGACTTTGCTTGGGTAGCCACTCATGCGGAGATGCTGATTATCAGTGAGACGCCAGCCATGGAGGGCATTTTCTTGCATGGTAGAAATGACATAGCGGTTGTCTGGTGAGAAGGTGACACCAAAGTGTGCTCCTTTCCAGACCAATGTGGTGGGAGATGTTTGCGTTGATAACCAATGAAGAGTAACACCATTGTAATGGGCAACGGCAAGGCGTAATCCCTTTGGAGCAAAAGCAAGACCTTCTATACTGCGTTCATGTGTGAGCTCTTGCAGTTCTTTGCCAACATTTGCCAGTGTGATACGTGAGGAGGAAAAAGCAAAAACTTTCCGTGGTCCAAATGCAACATTGCTTATCCATTTGCCTTCCTGTTTGCCCAGTACTTTTGTATGACCATCTGCTGTTGTTTGACAGACCTTTCCGTCTTCTCCACCTGTAATGATAGCTGTGTTATCATGGGAAAAATGGCTAGAAATTATTCCTTGGTGAACTTCAATGGTTTGTGGGATTGGGTTAAAAAAAACAATAAAACCTTCAACCGAGACAAAAGCTGGTTTGTTATCAATAAAACCGGAGGAAAGACAATAATTTTGTAAATTGTAATTGGTAATGCTTGGCATTGTTACTCGCTTATGCACAATTTTCAAAACCCGTTCTCAGTTTTTCGGCATCAAGGGTGCGGCCAATAAAAACAAGTCGGCTTTCACGTTTTTCATCTTCACGCCATGGACGTTGGTGCTGTCCTTCAAGGATCATGTGGATGCCTTGAATGACATAACGATCATCGTCTCCTTGAAATGCGATAATGCCTTTTAAACGCAAAATATCGGGACCCTGTTGTTGCGTGATCTGTTGAATCCATGGGAAAAATTTTTCTGGTTGAAGGGCACCTGTTTTTAAACTTACAGAGGTTATTGTAATATCATGAATGGTGGATTTGTGGTGATGTGCATGATCATGATTACAATCGGGACCACAGACATGGTCTGCGTGCTGATGGTCAAGAAAATGGGGATCATTATCTAAAGTGCGTTGGAGGTCAAAGGAACCTCGATCGAGGAGTTTATCAAGAGGGATGTTAGCGCGCTCTGTTGCGTAAATTATGGCTCTGGGATTAATTGCAAGAATGAGCGATTGCGCGTGTGCACGTTCTCCTTCGCTGACAAGATCAATTTTATTTAAGAGAACAATATCAGAGAAAGCAATTTGCTCTTCAACTTCTCGGCTTTTTTTAAGTTGGTGTGAAAAATGCTTTGCATCAACGACTGTGATGACACTGTCGAGAGCGGTTTTTTCATGGACCGTATCATCCATAAAAAAAGTTTGTGCAACGGGGATTGGGTCAGCAAGCCCTGTTGTTTCTATAATGATAGCATCAAATCGATGAGAGCGTTGCATTAGACTTTCCAAAATGCGAATAAGATCGCCGCGCACGGTGCAACAGACACAACCATTATTCATTTCATAAATTTCTTCGTCCGATTCAACGATAAGATCATTATCGATGCCAATTTCACCAAATTCATTGACAATGACTGCGTAACGTTTGCCGTGGTTTTCACTCAGAATGCGATTGAGAAGAGTGGTTTTTCCTGATCCAAGATAGCCTGTGAGAACCGTAACAGGAAGTTTTGTGGGAGTGTTTTGCGTCTTTTCCATGGTTCATGCCTTTTTATTGAAATGTGTTTATTTTAAATCGATTGATATCATCAAGTAAACCATGAAGCCCACAAAGAACATGAGAGAAAATTGCTTCACCGGCTTGCGGTGTTGCTTCACTTGCATTGCCTGCTGCTCCTTGTTTGTTAAGGTCACGCATTGTCCATCCAAAGGCATGAGGACCATAAGCGCGTAAATACTGATAGTTAGCAATCATATCAGCTTGCTTATTATGAAAATTTTCTGCTTTCTCCATATGCACTTTTTCGGGTGCTAAATAGAGCATTAAAGAGGTTTCTATAAATCCTCCATGGATATCAAGATGCTGTTGAGACGGTGCCATTAAACCTTGTGGTAGGCCAAAACGACTCCAACTTGTTGCTACCGCAAGCATTGAAAAACGCCTCCGTAATTCGGTGATAACAATGCTCATTAAAGGCGAATTGCCTCCGTGGGCATTGAGAAGAAGAAAACGCTTTATTCCTTTGCGATAGCAGTTCTCACCAATGCTTATCCATCGCTCAATAGCCTCGAAAAAGGTGAGGGTTTGTGTGCCTGTAACATCCATATGTTCTATAGAATAGCCAATCTTTTCAACCGGTAAAAGTGCGATATGAAATTGCTCTTTTGTTTGTAAAGTGAGGGCTTTTGCAAAAGCTTCAGCAATGATCCAGTCGGTTTCGAAGGGAAGGTGCTCTCCGTGATATTCGTGTGCGCCCAAAGGTAAAAGAGCGAGAAAAGGCGTGTTAGATATCATAAATTATTGCCCAAAAGAGAAGTTAACACAGATAAAGTGATCAAAAGTGCTGTCACTATTTAATCTATCTATAAGAGAAACGCAAATAGGCGTTTTTTTACATCACATATGGATGCTATAAAAATGAGAGTTTTGTTAAAAATAGTGAAGATTTTATTGAGCAAAGCCAACTCAATTTTTTTGTAATATGAGGCGAACTTTCTAAAGATAGCTATCTTTGGTAAGACTTTCTGATGAAGATTCTCATTTTTAATAAGTAAATATTCATACAGATTAAATACTTAACATCATGTAATGAAAAATAATTTTTCATTGTTTATTGAAAACACAATTTTTTCTGTAAGTTGCATATTCTTCTTTTTACTATGGAGCGAGGATAACCAAACTATTTCTATTGTTGCAATAGTACAGACTTTGGTTGCAATCAGAAGTTCTAAATTCTTAATTCAAGTATCTGTATATTACAAAAGAATAGAAATGTTTATTGATTGATTTTACTTTGGATAGTGTCTTAATAGACTTTAGTGCTCATGAGAAAAAATGAATATAAAGGGAAGGATTCACGTAAGATAAACTTGCAGTCTCAGAGAGCTCGATGAGTTTATAAGATGATTCAAGAAGAAACACCGTTGGATACATGATAAACAGAACGCCATTGTGTTGCACATTGATATGCTTGTTTTAAAGAAACCTTTCCTAAGGTATTCAAGCCTATTTTGCGACGCTGTTCGTGAAGGGTATAACGGTAAATCCTCATAATATAAAATATATTGTACTTCACTATATTTACTTTTTTAAAGTAAAAAGCGACACCACCATTCACTTTGCCAGTTTTCAATATTGTGTTAACAGCGCTTGATAGTTAAAATATCTCATAAGTGAAATTTTCCTTTTTTCAAGTGTGTTTACACACACATCGTTTTCTTTTGTGATTTGAAAGCGAAGAATTTTGATTGATTCAATATAAACAGAGTTAAAATTAAGAGAGTCTTATAATAATCAGCCCTCTCATTCAACATGCAAAACAAGAAATTATTATTATAGATTAGTATCCTGCTATTAATTAAAATGATCGATTGCTAAATTTATCATTCAATATCAGTTTTCATGGCGTTATTTTTTCAATGCGCTTACTTAAGTTGGTATCTCAAAAATGCAATTTTTAGTCAGTTTCTCTACCACTTTTCTTTCAAGCATTTGATTAATTATTTATTATTATTTATTTTGCACAAATTGCAGACAGTTATGTGAATATTGCCAAAAATTTATTTCAAAGAGAATTATTTTTTACTAATACAGAGTAAATATAATTACTCAAAAGATAAATAGGGCTGCGCTCTACAATATTGACGAAAAATATGGAATAACTTTTATGAGAATTAAGAAAGAAAATTGCTTTTCAGTATTTTGGGGGATCATCTCATTTTTCATGACTCTCTTTTTATTTAATTTTAGGTAGTTTGTTGGTGCTCTAGTGTTGCTTATAATGTTTTTGTAAATCTGATAGATTTACTTATTTTATGCGTTTGTTTTATTGGGTTTTAAAGTCAATATTTAAGTTCTTTATGCTGTATGAGATAAAGGTGCTGAATTACCTTTTTGAAGATGCTATGCGCTATTTTTCTTTATATATCAGTAAAAGTTGAGAATCATTTTATTAACGTCTTTTCTATTTGAAAATAGAGATCTTGATTTATTTTTACATTTTATAACTGTTTTATAGAAAAATAATACACTATTTTAAGGTTTATTTATTAGGATAGATTTGTTTTAGATCGAGCTTTTTATTCGCTATCAATTTTATTTTCAAGTTTATTGATGAGCGATATAATAAAAATTCATTAAGTAATATTTCATTTTTATATTTATTGAAATAATAGAGAAGAATTATCATTAGATTGACAGTTTTAAATGTTATAGTTCTTTAAAATTTAATTACATTTTAAATTATTTTTATCATTTGTTGTTTTTGTGTCTTTACATGCAATACACAATGTGTTATATCTGTAATATAATTACAGATAATATTTTATTATGTGTAATTATATAAATAATTAAATATAAGTTTTGGTTTTTATATATGTGAATATTCTTTCATTTTTTCAGTGAAGAAAAGAGGAGCAAAGAAAGCTATGTTTAAAATATTTAAAAATCGTGTATGTTCATTTACTTTTACACTATTTATTCTTTTTTTTGTACAAACTATAGAGGGAAATGCAAGTTTTGTAAAAAATCAATTTCAAGAGAGAGTGGCAGTTACTATTTCTACACTAGAAAAAAAAGTAGTTATTAAAGCTGTGGATAGAGCTGTTATTCAAGGCGTTGAGGAACAAAATGCTATTGCTTTGGGGAAAGCTGAAAAAACTGCTGCCTTTTCAGGTGCAGCTTTTTGGGGGGGAATAGGTATTATATCACTTCTTGCTTCTTTATGTATTGGGGATGTATTAGGTGCTGTTGTATCTCTTTGGGGAATATTCACTACACTTTAGTAGAAAGCTCATCGACAAAGTCGATGATTTTTTTGTTCATTTCATGATTTTGAAAAAATAAATATTTGAACTTATTTATACTGTATTGGATGGAAAAATCACTATTATTAATACCAAATGTAGCTTTTATTAACATTATTAAAGTTCAATGTCCTACATTTATGTTTTTTTACAAAATAATGTAACCTCATTTTTTACAGTTTATGGTTATTTCCTAGTAATAAGGCTAGTATACTTACTATCTTTATCAGCCTTTTAATATTGTTTACCTTCTCTCATATGAAGATTATTCATTAAAGGCATATTTTATCCTTTTTAAATTTTTTTATCTTTTATAAGAGGATAAAATAAAAAGATTCCTGTATTCATAGCTCTTATACAATAAGAAAAATGACAAATTATCATTTCAAATTTGTTTATGTTAAATCCATCAAAAGTATTTTTTACATAGAACAAGTTGCGTTCGTGTATGGATAAGATTATCAAAAAAAGAGTAAAAATTCTTCTCATGAATCATCTCAAGGCTCAAGGGCTGTCGTAATATTGACAAATAAAATGATGATGCCGGTTTGTATCTTTATAGAGTAAAGATAGTGATACACAATGAATCTTATGCCATCTCATGGGGTGGTTTATATTGTAGCATTTACGCGCCATATTGTGAGAAGGAAGTGGTGATATGCATCGTTGAAAATGCCTTTATTAAAAGATAAATACTTTTATTTGCGATACAAGTGTATTCTGGGTTGTTCTGTCGTGTCAGGGAAAGATGCTGTTAAGTAAGGTAATTAAGGAGTGTTTATAGCTTAGCGGAAGAAGGGACATGAAGTAAAAGGTCTTGTTTAGCACGAAGACGCGCAATCCATTGATCTTCACGAATAGCAGTATTATGTATTGTAATGAGTTCGTTTTTTTTAATTGCAGCTGTTACTGTTGCTTTTTCTAAAAGACCACAAGGAATGGCGTGGTGAGCGCGTGCTTCTGCGATGTTCATTATCCAAGCGCGATAAGTATAAAGACCGATAAAGTCTAGCTGATCACCTGGATGTAAATCTTTTTTAGCAACAGCACAGACTTCTACTACGGGATGGCTAAGAGGAACCATATCTTTTTTGCCATAAAGCATAGCGCGTGCGCAGGTGAGGGGAACTTCCATTGCTGTTAAATGATAGGGACGGTGAAAGGTGAAATAAGGCCCCTGACCAATTTTTAAATCTTCCATACGTTCGCGTAAACGTGGGTGTGCTATTTCTGCAATGACAAAGACACCTGGGGAAACACCTTGGCCTGTTGAATAATCTACAATACCATATCGCTGCAAAATGCCTCCATCTTGTTTTGGGATAAGCACTTTGTTTAGATCTTGCAACGCCGCTTGTGGTCCATGCATTCCTGGGCAATCGGGGAGAAGTCCAGTGGCATTGGCAATTGCTGCCATTTCAACCATTGTTTTGGAACCATCAATAAATTCAACCAACATGCGCACATTCATATTACGCCGGAATGCTTCTTCTTCGTAAGCATCAGGTGTAGCATCAAAGCGCAGAGGATTATTTTTTCCTTTACCTGCTGCAACAATCTTATGTCCAAGGGCTGAAACAAATTCTATGAGTTCCATACAAGAAGTTGGTTCATCTCCGGCACCAAGTGTATAAATGAGCCCTCGTTTTTCTGCTTCATGTTTGAGATAAGCGCCAATTGTAACATCTGCTTCAACATTCATCATGACAAGATGTTTGTTATTCTCAAGCGCTTTGATACCAATTTCTGCTCCTGCTTCGGGATAGCCTGTTGCATCAACGATAATATCAATTTGTTCATGACGTAAAACAAGGTTAATATCATCTGTTGCTGCAATCAAATTTTTTTCAATGCTTTGCGTGAGAGCATAAGTATTTTCAACTTCACAGACATGTCCATCCTCGCCATAGGCCATTGTAGCGGCATCAAAAATACGTGACGGCGTCCTAGTGGCTACTGCAGCGACTGTTATACCATCCATATGCGCAATACTTGATAATAAATCTGTGCCCATTTCACCACAACCAATCAGTCCAATACGGATGGGGGGATGCTTTTCTGCACGTTGTTTCAAATCATGCGCTAAACCTGTTAGGTTCACATTGCTTGCCATTCTTTTTTCCCATTTGAAAACTATTCTGCTAAAGAGCTTTTCTCATTCATAAGGTGCATTTGCTTTTAAGACAATTAATCTTTTATTCTTGATGCTCTAATCAATGGATTTTATAAAAGCAAGAGGGGTGGTTGTTTTTATCAAATAAAATAGGAATAGCGTTATGCAGCAAAAAATAGCAGTACAAGATGTCACCAGTTTTATTGGGAAAGAAGTGGGATTATCGGGGTGGCGTCTTGTTACACAGGATATGATTAATCAGTTTGCATGCGCTACAGATGATCATCAATGGATACACGTTGATGAGGAAAAGGCTAAAAAGACACCTTTTGGAGGCACAATTGCTCATGGGTTTTTAACATTATCGCTTTTGTCTACGCTCGCTTATGAGGCACTTCCAGAGTTGGAGGGGAGCACAATGGGGATTAATTATGGTTTCGATAAAGTACGCTTCATGAGTCCTGTGAAAACAGGGGTACGGGTACGTGCGCGTTTTGTGTTAGATGATGCAGAAATTCGCCCTTCTGGTCGAGTGGTTTTCCATTATGGGGTTACGGTAGAAATTGAACAGTTAAAAAAACCAGCTCTTACGGCTCAGTGGCTTATTGTGGCAGTGATGGGGGAAAAATCTTCCAATATCTAGATTAGTTTGAGTACTTTATTTTATAAAATTTTTGTACAATTCTATGAGAAGTTTCTTCAATGATAATATTGAGAATAATCTATAGGGTGATAGATATGCTGGAGCTATCATAGCGTTGATAGCTATAGCAGATTGCTATCTTTCCTAGATCTTTTTGAAGAGGAGTTTCTTGGTGAAGATAGTGCATTGCCTCACGCTTTTGTTTATAGCATTCTTTAATGGGATCATAGCCCTCACATAAACAGAATGTTTCAAATGGAATATACTTGCGTTGCTAATTCACGGGCTTATTTTAAAGAAACATCTCTCAACGCTCGTCACACCCATTTCGCAATGGCGCCTGTGAATAGTATAACGGTAAAGCCATTGAGCACCCCATATCTTTATGCTTGTGAAGAAGAAAACCGGTACTATCATATTATATGCTAGCACCTTATATGCTAGCACCCAATGTTAAGACAGGTCTTGGTGCTTGAGACAATTCATAAGAGGCACGCCTTCCTTGCTTGTATAGTTTTTACTCACACGGCTCTTCCTGCTTGTAACATGCAAGCGAGAGATTTTGATTAATTCGATATGGAACAAATTGGGAATGAGAGGACCTTACGGTATTCAGAGTTCTTATTCAATATGTTGTCTAAGGTTGGGAAAGGTCGTGACCAATGTCTTAATTTGACATGATAATTTATCATTTTTATGTTAAGAGAGAGTTTCAAATATTGTAAGATCTCTCATTTCATTTCCTTTTATATTCAATCAGTTAAAACTATTTTCTTTCATGTTACAAACGGATGGGGAGAGATAAAAACGGTTTAAGAAAAAAGTTCCTAATCTCTTATGAACGTTTTCGATAACCAAGGGTTGTTGCACTTGGAAAGTGGCAAAGAGGATGATGATACTGGTATGTGAAATTCTAAGTCTTTTAATGTTTTGTTTTATCAAGTTTTTGTACGATTTTATCAGAAGTCCATTGGGTTATAATATTGAGCATGATCAAAAGAATGATGACAATGGTCATGATGAAGGTATTATAGCGTTGATAGCCATAGCGGATTGCCATATCCCCTAAACCGCCTCCACCAAGATATCCAGCAAGTGAGGTGGCTCCTATGAGAGAAATGACCATGACTGTAAAACCTGTAATCAGGCTAGGGAGAGCTTCAGGAATAAGAACATGTCTGATAATTTGAAGACGGCTTGCACCCATAGAGCGGATCGCTTCAATGAGACCGTTTTCAACGGTTTTAAAAGAGAGTTCCGCCATGCGTGCATAAAAAGGAATAGCTGAAATGGTCAGTATAAAAATTACAGCAGGCATTCCTATTCCTCTTCCTACAACGATACGCGTAACGGGAAGAAGATAAAATGCAAGAATAATAAAGGGAATGGCACGAATACTGTCAATGATCATGCTTAAAGGGCGATTGATGAGAGATGAGGAAAAAATCCCCCCGCGTGCTGTTGTGTGAAGAAGAAGACCAAGGGGAAGTCCTATAATAAATGCCATAAAAGAAGCACTAAGTGTCATCAATATTGTATCAATAACAGCTTGGGGAAGTTCATGAGACAGAACATTAAACATAGCCTAACACCTCACAATATCGTCCTTTTTTCGTTAACCATTGAACAGCTTTTTCTAAAGCTTCTTTATCTTCTCCAGGAAGAGCCAAGAAGAGTCGCCCGATGGTTTCATCTTGAACTGTATCAATGCCACCATGCAAAATACGTGCTTTTAAACCACTCTCATTTTCTAGAAGATGAAGAAAAGGCTGCTGGGCAATTTCACCGGCAATATTGATTTCAATGACAGCTTCTCGCCCGATTGGTTTGAGATTTTTCGCAAATTTTTCAGGAAGTTGCGGGGTGACAAGCTTGAGCATGGCTATGGTTGTATCGTCTTGCGGTGATGTAAAGATGTCTTTCACACGTCCTTCTTCTACGATGTTCCCCTGATTAAGAACAACAACGCGATGCGCTATGGTACGCACAACTTCCATTTCATGGGTGATGAGCACAATCGTGAGATTGAGGTGTTTATTAATATCAGCAAGGAGCTCTAGAATAGATTGTGTGGTTTCAGGGTCAAGAGCAGAGGTGGCTTCATCTGATAACAATATTTTAGGATTAGCAGCGAGCGCACGAGCAATGCCAACGCGTTGTTTTTGCCCCCCTGACAATTGTGCCGGATAGCAATATTCTTTTCCATATAACCCAACCAATTCAATCAGTTCAAGGGCACGTTTGTGGCGTTGTTTTTTACTTACACCACTTAATTTAAGCGGCAATGCAATGTTATCAAGAATATTTTGCGATGAGAGAAGATTGAAATGTTGAAAAATCATCCCAATTCGTTGACGGTAAGGCGCCCACTCTATCTCTGATAGATTTGAAATATCAACACCTTCAAAAAAAATGGACCCTGCATCAATCTTCTCTAACCCATTTAAACAGCGGATAAGTGTTGATTTTCCTGCTCCACTGCGCCCAATAATGCCAAGGATTTCACCAGCATGGATATTTAAAGAGAGATTATTAATTACCGGAACACCAGCCGTTTTGTTAAAACAACGGCTGATGTTTTTTAAGGAGATAAGGGTAGGTTTTTCCATTCACAATTACTCGGATATTTGGCACAATTACCAAGAAGTTTGGGCGGTTTTGCCAAAAATCTCTTTGATTTTTGCACGGATAAGATCGTTGTTGTAAGCGGCAACTAATTTTTTAACCCATGGCTCATCTTTTTCGCTCGTGCGTACAACGATGATATTATCATAAGGATTATTTTTTGCGCTCTCCCATGCGACGACATCTTTTTCGAAGTTTAATCCGGAAACAATAGCCCAGTTTGTGTTTATAATTGCAAGATCAAAATCGTCAATAGCTCGCCCTAACATACCAGCATCGAGCTCACGAATTTGCAGGTTTTTAGGATTTTCGATAATATCAAGTGGAGATGCAAGAATATTATGGGGGTCTTTTAACTTAATGAGACCTAAAGAATTGAGAAGAAGTAAGGCTCTTCCACCATTAGATGGGTCGTTTGGAATACCAACATGTGCACCATCACGTAGATCTTTTAAGTCTTTGATTTTGTGCGAATAAACACCGATTGGAGCAATAAATGTATAGCCGACAATTGAAAGTTTATAGCCACGTTGTTTCATTTGTTCATTAAGATAAGGAGCGTGCTGAAAAGCATTCGCATCGATCTCTCCTGCGTTAACAGCGTCATTAGGCAAAGCGTAATCAGAAAAATAAACGAGTTCAATATCTAAACCGGCCTTTTTAGCCTGTTCAGCAGCAGTTTTCCAAATAATCGCATCCCGCCCTTCCATAATACCAAGTTTGATTTTTGATTTGTCTGTAGCCATGACAAAAACCGTAGATAAAAAAAGTGCAAAGAGAGAGAGGAATAATCCTATAATCCGACTACGAGAAAAAAATTTTAATGTCATGTGCTTTTAACTTTCTTTTCCAAGAGATTTTTTGAGGGAAGTTTCAATATACTCTGTATTTTTCTAAGGAGATTTAAAGTTATACAAGCTTTAGAGAATATTCAATCACTTTTATTTTTAAAAGAGTATTATTTTTCCTTCTATTTTTAGTATTTTGGGGGCTTATCATCATTCATTCTCAGTAATTCTCTGAAATTTAGGAAATCAATTCTTTTATTGCAATCATTTGTTGAGGGAACCAATAACACTTGAAAAACTTCTTTAAGGGACGATTGGTTGAAGAACCAGACAATCAGATGATGCTTTAGCTGTAAATTTATGAGGAGCATACTGCGCAATCAAGATCAAAAGGCCGTGTTCGTGTAGAGGGGGAATAAAGAGAGATTTTGTTACAATGTTGTGGGGTCTTTTGGGCGGGAAATAAAAGTTGCGGATCATTGGATTTAAACGCGGCAAATTTTTGCAAAGGCGAAATTTTGCCCTTCACATGTTTTGAGAGAGGAAGAAAAATAATGTTAAGAAAGAAATTTTTATCAACAACAATGATTTTATGGGCTTTGGGAGCGTCGGGGGTGGCTGTGACTGCTTCTCACGCGGAAGCTGGAACCATTGCAGGAACAGTTGCTCGTGTTGCTTCAGGTCAGGTATCTTTACGCACAGGTCCTGCGACAGCTTACAAAGTGATCTCAATGGTTCCAATGGGAGAAAAAGTGCAAATTTATGGCTGTCTATCCAATAAAACTTGGTGTTCTCTTGGTTATCACGGAAAGGTTGGTTGGGCATCTGCACGTTATGTCAATGTCAACAATGTTCCTACCGTTGCTTTTACAAAGATGCCAGTAAAGCCAAATGCTATGAGAAAATCGCCAAAAGTAAAAAAAGAAAAAGTAAAACAGGTTGTTTCTGGTTTTAAAGCTCTTCCGGCGATTCAAAAAACACGGAAAAACATACAAAAACTCTACAGAACAGATATGATTATCGATTCTACAGGTGTCAAAAAAAGAGATGAACGGACAATTTTAAATCCTTCGCCCAAAGCACAAGGAGTTTCTGTAAAGCACGTAAATGCTTATAATCCCTTCTTTCCTGATAATGTCAATTATAAAAATTTTGAACGTAATGAAACACGTTACCGTGTTGTGACTTATCCTGCTCGATAAGGGTAAGTTAATTTCACAACCGGAATGATAAAAAGGATCAGCAGCATGAAGCAAAAAACGCTTATGCTGCTGATCCTATTGTACCGTAAAATGGCATTAGGGCGGCGATGATTAATTAAGGTGGCGAGGTATTCATGGATATTCAGAGTAAAATTTGTCAATACCCCGAATTACAGTCCTTTAGGCTGGTGATATGAATCTCCAGCAGGGGAAGATCCTACTGAAGAGAAGCCGGACTTTTGACAGACCGGCTAAGGCTCTTTATCCTTTCGGACAGGGCGTTAATTTACGGACTTAGGCTTTATCAAATTACGAGAAATGAGCAATTCAGCAATTTGAACTGCGTTCAATGCTGCTCCTTTTCTTAAATTATCGGCGACAACCCAGAAAGCTAAACCATTTTCAACGGTAATATCTTCACGAATACGGCTAATAAAGGTGTCATCTTCTCCGGTACATTCATAAGGTGTGGTATAGCCACCATCTTCGTGTTTATCGATAAGCTGACAACCGGGAGCATCGCGGAGAAGCGCTTGTGCTTCAGATACGCTTAGTGGTTTTTCAAATTCAACATGGACAGCTTCGGCATGACCGATAAAGACAGGGACACGAACAGCAGTGGCTGTTAATTTAATCTTCGGATCGAGAATTTTCTTCGTCTCAGCAGTCATTTTCCATTCTTCTTTTGTATAACCATCTTCCATGAAAACATCGATATGAGGAATGACATTAAAGGCAATGCGTTTAGTGAATTTTTTTGATGTAATTGGGTCAGCAACAAAAACAGCACGTGATTGTTCGAAAAGTTCGTCCATTCCTTCTTTACCAGCTCCAGAAACCGACTGATATGTAGAGACAACAACACGTTTAATGATTGCAGCATCATGGAGAGGTTTTAAAGCTAAGACCAGTTGAATTGTTGAACAATTAGGATTTGCTATAATATTACGCTTAGAAAAGGCATTTATAGCTTCGGCATTGACTTCAGGGACGATCAACGGAACATTGGAATCATAGCGCCACGTGGAGGAATTATCGATGACGACACAGCCAGCGGCAGCGATTTTAGGAGCATATTCTTTGGAAATGCTTCCTCCCGCAGACATCAGACAAAAATCTGTGTCAGAAAAATCGTAAGTATCCAGTGCTTTTACTTTTAAAGTTTTATCTCCATAAGAAACTTCTTGTCCTAATGAGCGTCGTGATGCTAGAGGGACAATTTCATGCGCAGGAAAACCACGTTCCTCTAAAATTGTAAGCATTTCACGACCAACATTTCCGGTTGCGCCGACAATTGCAACTTTAAAACTCATTTTCTATATACTCCTCATGTCTCTCCACGTTTATTCCCCGTGCTATACTCAGGAGAGAGTGAGTTGGTCAAGGAACATCATTAAATTATATTTTTGATTTTCAACAACTCAATTTTGTACACATCAATCACCATCAGCAGCACAATAAGTTGTTTTATTTCAAATGATACGTCTTTTTAATCTTTCAGAATTGAAAAATTGAATATTGTACGCGAAACTGTTATCTCTTTTAGAGAGCACTTTAATTAAGTGAATTCCATATCTTCTGTCAATTGTTTACCTTCACACTTTTGAATTTTTTAAGGATGCTATTACGTATTGCGTTGGGGGAATCTTTTAATACCTTATCTGTTAAGTGTTGAAGTATTTGATCTTCTCCCTATGCCTTTAAAAGCGAAGCTTCCTATTACAGTCTGTAAACAGCCAGATTCTAGCGGTTACTTTTAGCGACTTCCCATTTTTCACTTGAACTTAAGGCTCAACAAGCAAGTCTAAAAATATTTAAAAAGACATTTGGCGCCTAAAAAACATTTGAATGTTTCAAGGAGGTATGCATGCTTCATATTCTCATACCTTAAATGATAGAATTTATGGCACAACAAGATAAACTTAAGTATCCATTATATAAATAAATTCTTATGAAAGTTATACATATAGTTTTTCGTGTCTTATTTTTACTTTAATCCTGTTATGCCGTAAAATATCGTCATTTGAAGTATGGTGGTATAAGATCTTTAAGCTTTTTTGATATATTTAAGTATTTTTTTAGTGCGTGGGAATGTTCTTAGGCTTGTTTGGCGAGCTTTTTGTTTCAAGTGGATTATATGAGTGGAAAGCCGTTGAACACCTCCATGTTTAATGTTTAAAAAAAAGAGTAAGTTAGCACCATCATACATTTTTTCAGCACTCAATGTGGCTACAGTTCTTGGTATGTGAGACGATTCAATTAAGAGGTATGCCTTTTTGTACATTTTTACTCACACGTTTATTTACATGCCAACTTTGCTTGTAATGTGCAAATAAGTGATTTTGATTGATTCAATATAGAACAAGTTTGAAATGAAAGAATTTTACGATATTCGAGACACTCATTCAATATACATAACGTTAGATTATCATTATGAATCAAAGCGCTATAGCTAAGTTAAACTCGTTAGAATTCGGACTATTTACAGACCAGATTAGATTTAAGAAATTTCGTTCTCATGAGGTGTGGGGAGACAGTCAAAATTCTTTTCAATGTTATTAAGGACGTTGATTGTCCTTTCAGTGAATTTATGAAAATAAGGGGCCATTTTTTTCACCAGAAATCAACTGCAAAATAGCCCTTTGTTTTTTGCGGGTCATCATTCTGAAACTTTTCAAAAGTAAATATTCTGCTTTGCTTTCTACTCTGTCATCACAATGATAGAGGGGATCTTCTTTTTTTGTGTTATCAGCATAAAAGAAGGAAACGGGAACATCTAATATATGAGCAATTTCTTGTAAACGTCTTGCACTTACGCGATTTAAACCTTTCTCATACTTTTGAATTTGTTGAAATGTTACGCCCAAATGACTCCCTAATTGTTTTTGAGAAAAACCCATGAGGTTTCTTCTAAAGCGAATTTTTTTGCCTAAAGAAATGTCGTAAAAATGTAAATTTTTGGCTCGCACTTTGCTCCCCCTCCGGTTGCGAGCGCCCTCGCATTAGTATTCCGGGGTCTGGAAGTGCTGAAACCGAGCCAGCCTCTTGCTTTTAGTGCTGAGAGCACTTGGACATAACAAGAGCCCCCGGAAATTCCGGGATATCCGCAAAAAGCGGGTTTATTTTATACTCGGTTTTAGGGCTTCCAGGCCCTATTGATCGCTGCGTATACGATCAAAAACACAAGTTCATTCATAGGATAATTTCTTTAAATCGTCAACCAGAGTGACAGCAGTTGGTTTGGTTGTTTTTTGCAAAGTTTACATGCAACTGTTGCAATGCATCCCTTTATTTTGATGAAATTTAGGACAATTTCTTGGTGATCATTATGGGGAATATTTAAAATTGTAACTATATGACTTTTATCCATTTATTGTGTATAGAAACGGAAGTTTCTTTTCGCATTCAGAAGCAAAAGACTTTTTAGAGTAAGTATAACATTGGGAGTTGGTAAAGAGAAATGCTGGTGCTGGCGTGTGGTGGATTAGCGTTTAAAATACCAATATTAAAAAGATTGCATGAGCAAAAGAGAGCGTTTCATAGAGCAGTAATTGATAACAGCTTTCTCCAGAAAAAATGAACGAAATTTTCTTATTTTTTATACGCTACGTTTTCATTGTTTTGCAAAGGGCGTGCTTCTGAGGCAAGCATAATGGGAACGCCATCACGAATAGGATAGGCAAGTTTGGCTTTGAGAGAAATGAGCTCTTGTTTTTCTCGGTTGTAAGAGAGTGTGCCTCTCGTTATTGGACAAACGAGCAATTCGAGCATTTTGGGGTCTGTGGTCATTTTTTTCATGTTTTGACATTTATTAGTTTAAACGGTAATCTGTACCTGTTTGTTTCATGAGTGAGCGTTCTGTTAATGCAAGAAGAGTTTGGGCACGGCTTTCGATATCTGGAGCTTCAAGGAGAGCTTGTTTTTCTGCTGGTGTAAAGGGGATAAGAGCTGAAAAAGCATTAACCAATATAGGTGTAGGGGCTTCTATGATACTGCTCCAATTATATTCCATTTCATGTATGGTTAGATATTTTTCTACAACGTCGAGTAAGCTCTCTCGGTTAATGCTTTCTTCAACATCAAATTCTTGCAAGTCTTTTATGTTTGATTGGATGAGAGCTGTTCGATAGGATTTTGTGTTTGTCAATTCTTGTTCTAAGGTGAAGCGGCAAACACCTTGTAAGATTATGAACAGTTGTCCATTTCCTGTTTCACTGTAGTTTGTAATGCGCCCTATACAGCCTGTTTTATAAAGTTGTGTAGAGAAGCGGTCTGTGTTCGATGAAAGTGGTTGAATAATGCCCAATAGACGATCAGTTACCATAACGTTTTCAATCATTTCAAGTGATTCTGGTTCAAAAATGTTGAGTGATAAAAAACCGCCGGGTAGTAAGAGTGCACCTTCTAAAGGAAAAAGGGCAATTTGCTTTGGAAGATCATTTTCGCAATTGTAAGAGATATTACCAGCTTTCATGAGTATTTTGTCACCTTTGTTCGGTAGTTTTAGTCTGTAAATAGTCGCAATTTATGACACTATTGAGAAAGCAGAAAACCTACTTCTTGTACATTAAAATCATACTTATAAAATACTTGAAGTCCTTATTCTAAAAAAAGAATATGAAACCCTATCTTTAAGGTTGAACTGCGCGAGAAAGAATATTGCTTTGCGATCTTTTTAGTGTGTGACGTTTTGCATGATTTTCAAGAGGTATTTTTGTTTATAGCTTTTGATTTTTGTCTTAAATTTCCTAAAATGTGTTCCTTGCAATTTTTGTAAGGTTCAAAAGGATAATGCTATTATAAATCTTTTGAAGCAGCTTACGCAAGTTTTAAAATGAGAACATTTTCATCACTTTACTAATGACAGTGTGATAAAGATAGGTTATAGGTTAGAACATGCTGGAAAGAGCGTTATCGTTTCTTTCATTCTTTTGCGGGAGAGTGCAGATTGCGAATTTTCGCATTGCCGCCGAAGGGGAAATAGCCCATAATCTCTCAGGCTTTAAGGACCGTAAAAGGAAGAAGGCAGATCTGGAAAGTCGGGAGAGCCCGCGCCGAAGGTGTAAGCGAAAAATCTTTTCGCGAGTCTCTCAGGTTGATGACAGAGGGGTGCAGAGACGGTCATATTCTGTGGGCGTTAGCGCAGCTTTGGAGTTATTATGGGCACAGCACAAGAAACATCTTTTTTAAAAACACTTCCTTTATATGATATGCATGAAAAAGCAGGAGCAAAATTTGGTGCTTTTGCGGGGTGGAACATGCCTTTAACGTATCCTCTTGGCGTTTTGAAAGAGCATCTTCATACGCGTGCACATGCGGGACTTTTTGATATTTCTCATATGAAATTGATTGCCGTTGAAGGGGCACAAGCCGTGGAATTTTTGTCCTATGCTTTTCCCATTGATGCAGCAGCTTTAAAGATTGGGCACTCACGGTATAATTACTTGCTTAATGAGCAGGCTGGTATTCTTGATGATCTTATCATTACCCGTTTGGAAGAGGACCGTTTTATGTTGGTCGCCAATGCTGGGAATGCACAGGCTGATTTTGTAGAATTGGAAAAGCGTGCGGTTGATTTTGAATGTCAAGTGATTGCTCTTGAAAGGGTATTGCTTGCTCTTCAAGGTCCTGAAGCGGCCGCTGTTCTTGCTGATGCCGATTTGCCAGGGAATGAATTGTTCTTTATGCAAGGATTCGAACCACAACAAGATTGGTTTATAACGCGTTCTGGATATACGGGAGAGGATGGTTTTGAAATTGCTTTGCCTATAGGGCATGCGCATATGTTGGCTGAAAAATTGCTGAGTGATTCTCGTGTTGAGTGGATTGGACTTGCAGCACGCGATAGCTTGCGGTTAGAAGCAGGGTTGTGTTTGCATGGAAATGACATTACCCCTGATACGACACCTATTGATGCGGCTCTAACATGGGCTGTTCCTAAAAGTGTTCGAGAAAAAGCACAATTTTATGGTGCGAAGGCTTTTCTTGAAGCGCTGCAAAAAGGACCTGCTCGTTGTCGTGTTGGATTAAAACCGCAAACGCGCCAACCTATTCGTGCTGGTGCGGTGCTTCTTGATGATCAAGGTAATGAGATTGGAGTTGTAACATCAGGTGGTTTTGGTCCTTCTTTTGATGGTCCTGTCGCGATGGGTTATGTTTCTGTTGATTGTAAAGTTGAAGGGACACAAGTCTTTACAGAACTGCGAGGCAAAAAGATTGTATTATCAGTTCATTCACTTCCCTTTGTTGAACAACGTTATTTTAAAGGATGATTTTTTATGTCTAAAACTTATTTTACACAAGACCATGAATGGCTTAGCGTTGAAGGAAAAGTGGTGACTGTTGGGGTTACGCATTATGCGCAAGAGCAATTAGGAGATTTGGTTTTTGTTGATTTACCACAAAGTGGGACAAAACTTTCCAAAGGAGAGGCAGCTGCTGTTGTGGAATCGGTGAAAGCCGCTTCAGATGTTTATGCTCCTCTTGATGGTGAAGTGGTCGAAATAAATGAAGCATTGGCTGATAATCCTGAATTGGTAAATCAGAAAGCCGAAACAGAAGGCTGGTTATGGAAAATGACATTGCAGGATGAGACACAACTGGAAGGGTTGTTGGATAAAGATGCTTATAAGGCTTTGATTGGATGAGTATCATGATCGAGCGTTCTTTTTCTTCTCGACATATTGGGCTGCGTCCTGATGAAACACAAAAAATGCTTGATGTTTTAGAGCTTGATTGTGTTGATACACTCATTTCTCAAGCTGTTCCACATTCTATCTATTTGGGACGTTCACTTAATTTACCAAAGGCTGCTAGTGAAGGACAAGCCTTGGAAGAACTCTCCAAGATGATGGAGCGTAATTGTGTGCACAAAAGTTTTATTGGGCAAGGATATCATGGAACTCATGTGCCCCCAGTTATTTTACGAAATCTGTTTGAAAATCCTGCTTGGTATACTGCTTATACGCCTTATCAAGCAGAAATTAGCCAAGGTCGTTTAGAACTTTTATTTTATTTTCAGACATTGGTGAGTGAACTCACAGGTTTGCCTGTTGCTGCTGCTTCCCTTCTTGATGAAGCAACAGCTTTAGCTGAAGCCAATGCCCTCGCTTTTCGCTTTTCCCGTGAGAAAAAGACGAAGATTTCTCTTCAGAGTCTTTTACATCCTCAGACTTTAAGTGTTGCGCAAACGCGTGCTGAAACACAAGGTATTTGTATCAGCCCAGAGAGGAAAATTTGTTCTAATACAGCGGCAATTGTTTTGTCTTGGCCAGATACAAAAGGTGCTTTTCATGATTACAGCGAGATCATAAAGGAGGCAAAGGAAAAAGGAGCTTTAGTTATTGTTGTGGCTGATCCTTTAGCACTTACCCTTATGGAGCCACCTGCTCAATGGGGGGCAGATATTGTTGTTGGCTCTATGCAGCGTTATGGCGTTCCAATGGGCTTTGGTGGTCCACATGCTGGTTACCTTGCAGTGAGTGATGCGTTAACGCGTCTTATTCCAGGGCGTATTGTTGGTCAATCCGTGGATACGAGAGGGCGTGTTGGTTTTCGTTTAGCTTTGCAAACACGTGAACAACATATTCGGCGCGATAAAGCGACGTCAAATATTTGTACAGCACAGGCTTTGTTGGCTAATATGGCAACCGCTTATGCTGTTTGGCATGGGCCGAAAGGTTTACAAGAAATTGCGCAGCGAATTCATCATTTAACATGTCGTTTTGTTGCTGGTTTAGAGGCTGCAGGTGTTTTTTGTGAAGGAGAATCTTTTTTTGATTGTGTAAGCATTGTTGTGAAGGGAAAAGCGAAAGAGATTGCACATCAAGCCAAAATGAGTGGACGCCTTATTCGTGTTCTCGATGATGACACCATTGCAATCAATTTTGATGAATTATCGACAGAAGAAGATGCTTGTGCTTTAGCGCAGCTTTTTGGGGCACAATTAGGCGATCAGGTTTCTCCACGACTCTTTGGCAAAAAGCGGAATGCTGCTTTTCTTTCCCAGCCTTTTTTTCATGCGGTTCATTCAGAGACAGATATGATGCGCTTTTTGCGTCGTTTGGCGGATAAGGATTTGGCGCTGGATCGTGCTATGATTCCTCTTGGCTCTTGTACAATGAAGCTTAATGCGGCGGCTGAATTGATGCCTGTAAGTTGGGCTAGTATGGCCAATATACACCCCTTTGTTTCACAAGAGGATGCAGCGGGTTATTTAGAGATGATTAATCAGTTAAATGCATGGTTGTGTGAAATTACAGGATTTGCGCAAGTTTCTTTTCAGCCAAATTCTGGTGCTCAAGGTGAATATGCGGGGCTTTTAGCTATCCGACGATATTACCAATCACGGGGAGAACATCAACGTACAGTTTGTCTTATTCCTGCATCTGCGCATGGTACCAATCCAGCTTCGGCACATATGGCAGGTATGGAAGTCGTTGTGGTAAAATGTTTAAGCGATGGTGATGTTGATGTAGACGATCTCAAAATGAAAGCGCAATTGCATAAGGATAAATTGGCTGCTCTCATGATTACTTATCCTTCAACACATGGTGTTTATGAGGAAAGCATTAAGGAAATTTGTTCTATTATTCATGAAAATGGCGGACAAGTTTATTTCGATGGTGCTAATCTCAATGCGCTTGTGGGGCTTGCTCGTCCTGCAGATATTGGCGCTGATGTTTGTCATATGAATCTTCATAAAACATTTGCCATTCCCCACGGAGGTGGTGGTCCTGGTATGGGACCAATTGGAGTTGCAGCGCATCTCAAACCATTCTTACCAGGGCATGAACAGGATGGGACAACACATGCGGTTTCGGCAACTCCTTATGGAAGTGCGTCTATTCTTGCGATTACATGGATGTATATTCGAATGATGGGGGCTGATGGCTTAAAATATGCAACACAAATAGCCATTTTAAATGCCAATTATATTGCTGCACGTCTTTCACCCGCTTATTCCATTCTTTATCGGGGCAAGCATGGACGTGTTGCTCATGAATGTATTGTGGATACACGTGTGTTGAAAGAGCAGTATGGGGTGAGTGTTGATGATATTGCAAAACGTCTCATTGATTATGGATTCCATGCGCCCACGATGTCGTTCCCTGTTCCGGGAACTTTGATGATTGAGCCAACGGAATCAGAACCAAAAGCAGAAATTGATCGTTTCTGTGATGCTTTACTCTCTATTGCTGAAGAAGCGAAGAAAGTTGGTCGTGGGATTTGGCCAAAAGACAATAATCCGTTGGTTAATGCCCCTCATACAGTGGCAGATGCTTTAGATGATGCTTGGGAACGACCCTATTCGCGACAAGAAGCTGCTTTTCCCAACAGTTCTCTTGATCCAGCCAGTAAATATTGGCCTCCTGTATCGCGTATTGATAATGTTGCGGGAGACAGAATGCTCATTTGTTCGTGTCCGCCATTGGGAAATACCTATTAAATAACAAATATGTATTTACTTTGTTTATTTACATAAACAAAAAAGCCCACACATTTTGTGTGGGTTTTTTACTTATTGATCATGTTATTATGGAGTTATTTGTCTATTTTCTAGAATTTTGCATAGTTTTTTATAACATGAGAAAAATCGGAAAAGTCGACAAAAAACTGTGTTTTGTGGGCAATAGGCATGCTCTCCTTTGCCTTCTACCGTATGACATGGTTTTAGTGACTAGGCGCATCGGTCTAGCCAGCTAATTCACGTAAACGAGAGTGAAACCTACGGGGGATAGGGTCCAGTCTGTTGCATGTGTTGTGACATACGACTCTCACTAAGGTGACTACGACCGGTTGCAGAAAGAATAAAATCAAATTTAGTGTTATCTGATGATAAAGCCCCGCGAAACTCTGTTGTTGCATGTTCTTAAGTCAAGCATTGTCTAAATATTTCTCTTTAATCTGCTTTTTATAAATATGACGCAAAAATACGTAAGAATACCTGTCAGAATGAGTAAATGCAAAACCAAATGTATTATGGTTGTTTTTTTACAGGGTGTCTTATAAAAAGCCGGCACATCTTTCCAATCCATTGTAGGTCAGTTTGTGACTTTACGGCGTTGTTTTCCTAAGAGCCCGTGTGTTTTAGCTGTTGCCTGTAAATCCACATCCAAACTTAACGCAGCGACATGTTTTAAGTCAGAGATTGAGACAAAAAAGAGCTTTATGAGTAGTTCAAGCTTTTGTATGCCAGATGATGGCGAGGGGATTGCGTATTTCTGTTGACGTAATCTTTGAAACTGGAAGACAATCTAATTTCAGAGAAATATAAAGCCGTAAAGGTGAAACTCAATCCTCAGTTTGTCATCTCCTTTTAATTCAGCTTTACGGCTTTCAGAAGCATCTAAAGCAATGTTTTTTTATAATGGGGATTACATATTGTCCCATGCTTTTATTTATTGTGTTCTTAATGGGATACCCTCATGTAAAACAGAACACTCCAAAAAGAATATACTTTGGTTGTTAATTCACGTGTTTGTTTTAAAGAGACATTTCGCTCCCAATCCCATTTCGCGACGGCGCTCGTGAATGGTACAACGATAAATCTATTGAGAGAGCTCCCAATCTTTACGCTCTATGAAGGAAGAAGTTGGCACTATCATACACTTTGCCAGCCGCTTAATGTTATAGCTTTTGGTACTTGAGATGGTTCATAAGAGGTATTATTCCTTTCTTAAATCATTTTTATCTATACATAGTCCAGTTTGTGGTACGCAAGCGAATGATTTTGATTGCTTCACTATGAACAAAACTGAAAATAAGAGAAACTTATGAGACTGGATGTTTTGTTTGATATATAGAGAATTAATACTTTAGTTTAATTGGGCATTTAATTTTAAAAACTTTGCAGTAGATTCTTTTTTGTCAATTTGTGGGAAAAAGGCTAAGCTTTTGTATTTTGGGTGAAAGCTACTTCCATAAAACAGTTCATCAACTTGTCTATTTTGAGATTTCTGTGAATGTGCGGTGTCTATGATCATTCTATGTGATTGATTGTTGTAAAATCTTTCATAAAAAACCCTCAATTTTCTAAAATGATGATTTTTATCAATTTATTTCTTTAAAGAGTTTTTATGTGTAAATGTATTTATAGCGGGAGCCAAGAGATGTTAGAATTTCATTGGGAAGGGTATCGGCATCTATAGATACTCTTTCAAGTGTTTGATGGGGTCCAATGAGTTCTACCCAGTCACCTGTTTGAGGTTTTTGATCAAGATCGGTCGTATCTACAATAATGGAATCCATAGAAACCCGCCCAACCATGGGAAGTTTATACCCGTTGAAATAAACTGTTCCTTTATTCGAAAGAGCACGGAGCCAGCCGTCTGCGTAGCCTATAGAAATGGTTGCAAGAGTGCTTGGTCTGTTGGTTATAAAGCTTTCTCCATAACCAACAGGTGTGCCTATATCAACAACGCGGTTTTGAATGACTTGGGCTTCAAGTTTTAAAACAGGTTTCAGAGGTGATGGGTGTTTCCCCCGCGGATCAACTCCGTAAAGTGCAATGCCGGGGCGAACAAGATCAAAATAAAAATCTGATCCTAGAAAGATACCTCCAGAATTGGCAAAGGAAACTTTGCAAGCAGGCAATTGCGCAAGGATGGTTTTTAAAGTAGCCAATTGGGCATAATTGGATGGGTGGGTATCATCTTCTCCGTTAGAAAGATGACTGAGAATATATTTTATTTCTGCTTTTTCGAAAATTGTAGGGTGTTTGATGAGTTTTTGTAATTCTTTTTGATCCAGTCCTAATCGGTTCATATGGGTATCGATTTGAATAATTGCTGGAAATTTTTTATCTTTTTTTTGACAAATTTTTTGCCAATTTTCAATGGCATTCCAAGAGTTTAGAACAGGAACAATACCAGATTGTGCGACAAACTCTTCTGCTAAGTGTGGAAGTCCATTCAGAACGGCAATCGTGACATGTGATGGTAAGATGCTTTTTAATTGGAGGGCTTCTATGATTTGGGCGACAAAAAAAGTGCGACAACCAGCTTGATAAAGGGCAGGAGCAATTTTGTGAGCTCCTAATCCATAGGCATTTGCCTTTACAACTGCTGAACATTGTGTTGGAGCTACACGTTTGGCTAAAGTGATATAATTGGAAACAATGGCACTGACATTGATGGTTGCTACAGCTACATAGAGTGATGTATTGATTTCATCATTAACGGATTTTTTCATTTTAAAAGCTTATCTGTGTTCGTGAAATACGGAGTTTTTGGGTTATTTCATTGAGGTTCTTTACGATATAGGGAAAGACACTACTTTCTATGGTTAAAATCATAAGGAGCTTATACTGAATTACGCACCATTAAAGTCGTTTTTTTATGTAAAATGCTACTCTGGATATAAGAGATATTTTAGTTTTATTTGTGTTGTTAGAAACACGGTATCTTCTAATAATTTGTAAGACATAGACTTTTGTTTTTTACTTATTTTCCCTAGTTGAGGCATATAAAAAATAGAACATAGTTTATTGTATTGTATCATTTTGAAGAGTGCAATATTAGGCTGTTGTTGCTGGTGCGATTGTTTTGATTAAACATTGCATTGGCTGCTTATTCAGAGAAGGTAAAATGATTAAATTAACCACTCTAAATCAATGCATTACAAGTTTTCTATCATGGGGGGAAGATCACTTATCTGTGCAATTTTGGATGTCGTCTCATGCACTTAAAGTTATTTTTGTTAAATAGAAAACAGTGTGTAAACACTTTCTGATATATTAAAAACTGTTGATTTAGAAAGCCCGTTGATTTGGATATTGTCGATTTTCAAGATGGATTGGGTATCCAATATTTACTTTCTATTGTTTGATTGGTTTTTAGTGAAATCAATTTTGTCGCTTATAGAGCGCGTTAGACTCTTTTATTTATGGATATTTATGGAAAGCGCAGTGTAAAAAGGTCAGTAACGAAAACAATAGATGTAATGCCGGAAATCTTGTTGAAGATTCGTGCGGTTATCGTTCAATCAACAAAAATTTTATCTCTCTTATTTGAAGGTTTTAGGTCATAAGTTTTGTTAAGCGAGAGAGTGTTATAGCGTTACAATGGAAATATGCATTATGTGTTAAAGGGGAAAAGAGTACCGTGATTGTTTAATACTCAATGTTTTTGTTTTTCTTTGAATGTGATTTGTATTCGTATTTTCCTCATTCGTTTAATAAAGTGTTAATCTTGAGATTTTTGTTTTAAGAAAATTGTTGGCAGATGGTTATGCAAGTACTATATCACGTCAAGGATTCGAAATTTAACGTTCAATAAAATATGGGGAAGAGTATGAATACGTCTGCTACCAATGTTCCGTCAAACATCAGTAGCGTTGCAAATTTTCCGATTCCTGAGAATGTGTTCGCCCTTACTGTCCAAGAGGTTTGTCACTATACAGATCGGTTATTTAAATTTCGTTTGAATCGTCCGGATAGTTTTCGTTTTCGTTCGGGTGAGTTTGTTATGATCGGTTTGCCAAATGCAGAAAAGCCGATTTATCGCGCTTATTCGATTGCAAGTCCTTTTTGGGACGAACAGCTTGAGTTTTTTTCGATAAAAGTTCCAGAGGGACCTTTAACCGAGCATCTCCAAAAAATTAAAATTGGTGATACAGTTCTCATGCGTAAAAAATCTACAGGAACACTGGTTCTTGATGCTCTTATTCCTGGAAAACGTCTTTATCTTCTTTCAACTGGGACGGGGGTTGCTCCTTTTGCAAGCCTTATTCGTGATCCTGAAACTTATGAAAAATTTTCAGAAGTTGTCCTTATTCAAACAACGCGTGAGCAGAGTGAGTTAGTTTATGCAAAAGATCTTGTTTCCTCTTTGCAACAAGATCCACTCATTGGAGAGTATGCACAACAGTTGAGATTCTATCCTATGACTACTCGTGAACCTTCTGAGCATATGGGCCGTATTACGACTGTTATGGAAAGTGGGGACTTTTTTGAAACAACTGGACTTCCTAAAATTCATCCTGATGAAGATCGGGTGATGATTTGTGGTTCCATGGCAATGTTAAAAGATTGCGCAAGGATGTGTGAAAGTTTTGGTCTTGTTGAAGGGGCTAATAATGCTCCTGCTACTTATGTTGTAGAGCGCGCTTTTGTGGAGTAATGAGTGGAAAAGTTGAGGCTTTATCTTCTTTCAAACCGGTACGGTTTTTTTCCTTTTGCAAGCTTTATTCGTGATCTTGGCACTTATGAAAAATTTTCAGAAGTTGTCCTTACTTTAAATAATGCGTGAGCAGAATGAGTTAATTTATGCAAAAGATCTTTTTCCTCTTTGCAACAAGATCCACTCATTGGAGTATATGCACAACAGTTGAAATTTTATTTTATGACCACTCGTGAGCTTTCTGAGCATATGGGGCGTATTACGACTGTTATGGAGAGTAGGTGCTTTTTTGAAACAAGCGGCTTTGAAACAATAGCACTCTCCTAAATTCATCTCGATGAAGATCGGGTGATGATTTGTGATTTTATGACAATGTTAAAGATTGCGCAAGGATGTGTGAAAGCTTTGGTCTTGTTGAAGGGGCTGATGTTCTTGCATTTTACATTATATTGTAGAAAGAGCTTTTTTCGAGGGAGAGGGAAGTTGTGATGCAGTATATGCTAATGCAGTAATCGAATCCCAATCACTTATTGCAATGAGTTGTTGGGGCGCTATCCAAGAACCGCCAACGCAGAAGACGTTAGGCAGTTGGAGCCATTGTGTTGCACTTTTTTGTGTAATACCGCCTGTTGGGCAAAACCGGATATCAGAGAAGGGAGATGCTAAAGCTTCGATGAAGGCAATACCTCCAGCGGCTTCAGCTGGGAAAAATTTGAGATATGAATAGCCTTTGTTTAATGCTTGCATGAGTTCACTTGGGGTCATTGCAGCGGGAAGAAGGGGAATTTCACTATTTTTTGCACAATTGATTAATTCATTTGATAATCCGGGGCTTACAATAAACTTGGCTCCCGCTTGTTCGGCTTTTTCGTAATGTGTTGTGTTGAGAATTGTTCCGGCTCCAACAATTGCTTCAGGGACTTCTTGTGTAATTTTCTGAATTGCTTTGAGGGCATTTGGTGTTCGCAAGGTGATCTCAATTGTTTTTAATCCGCCTTTGACAAGAGCGCGTGTTAAGGGTACAGCACTTTGTAGATTGTCAATGAGCAAAACAGGTATAACAGTTTGTCCTTGGAGATATAGTAAAAGCTTTTCTCTTTTTTGGCACATGATATTTTTTCTTCTTGGAGATGATATTATTTGTATCGTTTGATTAAGCACAATATGTTAAAGAGTACATGAATAAATCTTGAAATTGAATGAAACGCGCGTTATGGCAAAACACATGGAAAAGAATTTTAAAGTTGCTGCACTTTATTGCTTTGCAGATTTGAAGCATTATCATCAATTACAAAAACCTTTGCAGGATTTATGTCAAGCAAAGGATATCAAAGGCACTCTGCTTTTAGCACAAGAGGGAATTAATGGAACGGTTGCTGGTTCTTGTGCTGCGATTGAGGCATTGGTGGATTTTATTACGGCTGAGCCAGCGTTTCAAACGCCGGAGATTAAATATTCATGGGCATCAAAAATGCCTTTTCATCGCATGAAAGTGCGGTTGAAAAAAGAGATTGTGACAATGGGGGTTGAAGGTGTTGATCCGCTAAAAGTTGTTGGTACTTATGTGGATCCTGAAGATTGGAATGCTCTTATTCAAGATGAAGAGACAATTTTGATCGATACGCGTAATGATTATGAATATGCGATTGGGAGTTTTCAAGGAGCGATTGATCCGCAGATTAAAACATTTCGCGAATTTCCTGAATGGGTGCGTCAACATGAAGCTGATTTAAAGAAGAAAAAGAAAATTGCTATGTTTTGTACAGGCGGTATTCGGTGTGAAAAATCAACAGCTTATGTACGTGAACTTGGTTATGAGCAGGTGTACCATCTAAAAGGAGGTATTTTAAAATATTTAGAAAAAATTCCAAAAGAGGAAAGTTTATGGTGGGGTGAGTGTTTTGTTTTTGATGAGCGTGTTTCTGTTCAACATGGTCTTGAAGAATGTGGACGCGAATTATGTCGCGCGTGTCGTTCTCCTCTTAATGCTGAAAGCAAATTATCGTCTCATTATGAGGAAGGTGTTTCCTGTGATGCTTGTTATAACACGCGTAGTGAAGCCGATAGAGAGCGCTTTCGTGAGCGCCATAGGCAGTTTCAATTGTTGAAGTTGCGTGCTATTGATTCTCATCAAGGGACATAAGGATAGCGCAGTGTAGGGCTGTAAATTTTAGCGTTTTTCTCTTAAATTTAAGAGAAAAGAGTTTTTTGATATTGGTAGAAAAATATTCTATAAGACCGGATATTATTCGGTCTTTTTGTCTATGTTAAATTATTTGATTTATAAATAATCATTATAGATCGTTTGCTCTCCTTACATTTTATAGGATTGAGTTTTTAAATACTTTTCATTTTAAAATAGAAACTTTCTTCACCAACAGCGCAGGGGAGGGAGATTCATAGCTTAAGAGAAAAGCGTATGAATAAGATGTGATTAATAAGAGGAGATGAAAAAGCAGATGCTAGGTGGGAAAAATAAAATGATAATAGGAGTTTATGATTCCAAAGTTTAATATAATACATTAATTTATAATGATAAATTATTTTTATTTGAATAAAAGAGTTAAATATTGTGAACTTTATTGCTTTCAAATTAGATGAGAACAAATCACCTAAAACTCATTCACCTGTACGTTACAAATGGGAGAAACGTGTGGACAAAAATCATTTTAGATAAGGTGTTATGAAACATTTCAATGTAGGAGTTTCTGCAATATTGGGAGTTGGCAGATAGAATGGGGGCACAGGCTTGTACTTTCATAAGTATAAAGAGGGTGCGATGTAGTTAATCTATACTACACAAGCTATATTATATGGGGAATTTTCATGATATTTTGCTTAAGCGATGCTGTGAAATGAATGTGGAAACAGGGATGTTTTTTTAGGATGTCAATAAGAAAGATAATGGTATTTGTTGGAGGAAGGACATCGTTATCTTTAAAAATGATAGTGCTTCAGTCGTTACTATCCCCAGTTTTCAATGTTGGTCATCCTTGCATTTGAGAGGATATATAAGAGGTTCCCCTTTTTTCAGTTGTTTTTTATTTGTAATGCGCAAAAGAATGATCTTAACGAATTCATTGTAAGAGGGTTGAAATAAGAGAATTTTATGATGAGATTGTTGTTTAAGGGCAAAATAATAAATTATCATTATAAATTAATGTGTTGAGTAATTTACTTTGCGTTATTTTCTGCTGCGGATATTAGGAGATAGAATAGGGCAAAGAAATGAGGGGCTTTAAAAGCAAGACAGTGATTTATGTTGCACGGATGATGTAAGGGGTGTCATCTCATGAAAGCGGATGGATAGCTTTGTCTGGTGGAAGAGAGTGTTGTTTTTTCGCATCATTTTATCTTTAAGAATTAAAAAATGTTTAAAATTAAAAAAATGATTGAAATGAGCAAGAATTCGTTTTATAGGATGCATTGCCCAAAGTCGCACGTGCCTGTGGGTGTCCGCTGGTTCTCAAATGGTGAGATTAACCGGTACGGTACCTGGAACTAACCGCTCCAGTCATTCTTACAGCCAATTGCAAGAATGAGGACATCTTGAAGCAACGACGGTGCGGGCCTTTCTGGTGTCTTCCAGTTTTAAATACTGGGATAACTATAGAGGCACACCTCATTGCCTTCAGTGCGGAAGTGGTTTTCTCAACTCCAATCAAAAAGGCAGATAAAATAGAATGACGCGGCTTCGCGCTGTTCTTTCGCTGCATACAATGCTAATTTCTGGTTTTTTGTAATCAGAATGGGGATAGTTGTTGTGTGTTTTTTGTCCTTTAGCTTTTGGCAGTTTTGGCTGTCCAAGCATAGAGTGGGGGAGCTTTCCCTCAAGGAGAATTGCAGATGGCAACGCAACGTATTCGCGATTTTCTTGCAACACATCGTTCTGAAGGTCCATGCTTAATTGTTGACCTTGATGTTGTTCGTGACAACTATTTAAATTTTGAAAAAGCTCTGCCGCAGTCGCGTATTTTTTACGCAATAAAGGCAAATCCAGCACCTGAAATCTTGCGTTTGCTTGCTTCTTTAGGATCTTCTTTTGATGCGGCTTCTGTTGCAGAAATTGAAATGGCTTTAAAAGCAGGAGCAACGTCAGAGCGTATTTCTTTTGGGAATACGATTAAAAAAGAACGTGATATTGCACGAGCATATGCATTGGGTGTTTCACTTTATGCAGTTGATTGTGTTGAAGAAGTGGAAAAAATTGCGCGTGTTGCTCCAGGAGCACGTGTTTTTTGCCGTGTTCTTACCGATGGAAAAGGTGCAGAGTGGCCATTGTCACGCAAATTCGGTTGTGTCCCTGCTATGGCGGTTGATGTTCTAAGACGGGCACACCAATTGGGTTTGCAAGCCTATGGTGTTTCTTTTCATGTTGGGTCTCAGCAGGTTGATCTGAGTGCGTGGGATCGTGCTTTATCGGATGCTGCTACAGTTTTTAAGCGTTTGGAACAAGAAGGCATTTCGCTGAGGTTGGTGAATATGGGGGGCGGTTTTCCAACGCGTTATTTGAAAGATGTCCCTACAGAACAAGCTTATGGTACAGCAGTTTTTGATTCATTGAAAAAGCATTTTGGTAATCGTATTCCTGAGACGATTATTGAGCCTGGGCGTGCGATGGTTGGTAATGCTGGTGTTATTCGTACAGAAGTGGTTCTGATATCTAAAAAAGCTGATAATGATAATGTACGATGGGTTTATCTTGATATTGGAAAATTTAATGGTCTTGCTGAGACTATGGATGAAGCCATTCGTTATCCTATTGAGACACCTCATGATGATAAGGTTATGGAGCCTTGTATTTTGGCTGGACCAACATGCGATTCGGCAGATGTTCTCTATGAAAAAACACCTTATCCGCTTCCTCTATCCCTAACGATAGGAGATGAAATATTGATTCATGGGACGGGTGCTTACACAACAACTTACGCATCGGTTGCTTTTAATGGTTTTGAGCCTTTACGATCATATGTGATCTGAGGTTTCCTTTTAACTATAGGTTTTTTAGATTTTTTGCTATGCTCGTCATGGCGCTATAAGAGGGCGGTCATTGAGATGAACATGATGAATTTTCAAACAAAAGATGGGGCATGTTTTACACTTTTATTGGAGCAAGAAGCAGATAAGCCTTATCGAGAAATTTTGCTTGATTCAACGATGGGGTATGGACGTAAACGTAAATCATCAGAGGCTTTACGTCGTGGTCGGTTAGCTGCTCAAGGACTTTCTTTTGTGGTTAAAAATGCGCTTGGAGAGCTTGTGGGAAGTGTCCGTCTTTGGCATGTTTCTTTTTCTAAAGGAAAAAATAAAACACAACATGCTTTACTTTTGGGCCCCTTGGCTGTTGCATCTGAATGTGCTGGTCTGGGAATAGGATCAATTTTAGTCCGCCACGCAATTGAAACAGCAAAAAAATTGGGATATGGCGCCATTTTGCTGGTAGGGGATTTTGAATTTTATCAACGTTTTGGCTTTTCAAATAGTTTAACAGAAAATTTGGCAATGCCTGGTCCTTATGAAAAGCATCGCTTTCAAGCGTTGGAACTGATACCACATTATCTTTCTGGGTGTTATGGCACTTTAGTTCCTAGGGGAGAACGAGAAGTTTCGAATCGTTTTCAGCATCATAAAGTGGCTTGAAGATAGTGTTTAAATTTGTTTTTCAACAGCTGGCGTTGAGGAGAGCATACTATTCTGACTAGTGCCAAAGTATTTAGCGGTACAAAGTTTTGGGGAGTTGTATTGCGATTTTATTATATGGCTTTTTCTTTATGTGGCTGGTTTCTTATTTTTGATAATTTCAGTTAAGTGAGTAGGAATATATTTAAAGCTCATTTTTTTGGAATAGCGTCCTGTTTTATAATATTAAGGAACCGGATTTTTGAGTGGTCTTGTATTCTTTTAAAGCCGGTATCATCATGCAGTTTTCCAGTTTTCAATATCGTTGGTAGATCATGCATCGAAACGGTTGGATATTTTACTTTTTTCTTAAGCAGTTTTTATCTCTTTGCTTTTTATGTGCAAGGGAATAGTTTTGATTGATTCAATAGAGAGACATTTTGAGAAATTTTATACAATTTTAGCGCTTGTTCAAAGAGTATAAAAAATAAAATTATATGTTCAAAAGCAACTTTTTTGAAAAAAATATATCATTATTTTTTTTGCTATAAAGGTAGATCGTTTTGCAATTGGCATGAGAGTATCAAATACAAAATGATTTTCTCATGTAAAATTTTGTATCCAGAATCAAAAAAATGTTCTCCTACATATTATAAGGGAAATAGGTGAATGAATAAAAATCACAAGAATCATCAATCTTTTATGAATATTCTTGTGAGAATCAAAAGAGTGAAGGGCAAAGAATCTTACAGAATAGTTTTTATGAGGATAGTAGCGTAAAAGGGGGGGTAGATAGATGAGAGATTTAATGACAGGCGCAAATATTGTTTTAATGTTTTTTGCCCTACGGTGGTAAATCAAAAATCCTATAGAAATAGCTGCTTTATCTTTATGGTGTGGAGCACTTTAGATAAGCTCTTTGTTTATTATCATCCAAAACAATTCTTGTATGCGAGAAGTTATTTTTAAGTGCGTAAAGAGCCCGCATTGAAAAGAATTTTTATCAGAAGAATCATTTAGAATCATATGTTGATTTATACTGTCTCTTGAGAAGAGATAAAGTGCATAGGAAGCGAGGAAGGTGATAAAGATAAAAAATATTTCTCAATTTTAATTAAGCTTAGTGACTTGGTGGTGCATCCATGAGAGGTGGTATTTTTTTAAGAAAAATGGTCATAAATGTCAAAATAACAAAGATAATGGTCATAATAAAGAAAATATCACTAAAAGCCATAATCGTTGCTTGTATGCGTACCATACCAAACAATTGAGAAAGAGCAAGAGTATACGAATCAAAGGTTTCTGTTTTGAAAAATAAAGTAAGCTTTGAAAGCATTTCAGTTGCTTGTCTGTTTGCGTGGTTAAGCGTTTCGGCTATTCGTTCATAATGGAAGTCTGTGCGTTTTGTCATGAGAGTGCTGATAATCGCAAGCCCTACAGCACCACCTAGATTCCGTGTGAGATTAAAGAGTCCAGAAGCATTTTGCATTCGTTCTGGCGGGAGTGTTCCCAAGGCAATATTATTAACAGGAACCATACATAACATCACAGAAGCACCACGGAAAACTTGCGGCCAAAAGAGTTGCCAAAAATCCCAGTTATCTGTGATAGAGCTCGCCATCCAAGTGCCTATTGCAAAACCCAAAAGTCCTATTGCCATCATTAAACGTGCATCCATTCGGGCTGAAAGAAATCCAGCAAGCGGAGCAGTTAATAACATGGCGAATCCTGAAAGAAACAATGTTTCTCCAATCATGAGGGCATCATAATGGCGGATTTGGCTTAAATAGACAGGATAAAGATATGTGAGTCCATAAAGACCTATTCCCAGTGCAAAGGAAAAAATGGATGCAGCAGAAAAATTAAAATTAGAAAAAGTAGAGAGATCTACAATGGGTTCTTTTGCTGTAAAAGCACGCCAGAAGAATAAGACTGCAGCAAGAATCATGATAATGAAAAAATCCCGAATCAGCCTATCACTCAGCCAATCATGACGTGCTCCTTCTTCTAGAACATACTCTAAAGTTCCCAAGAAAGTAGCCATAGAAATGAGGCCTAACCAATCAAATTTCTTCATTAAAGAGGGATCAGCTTTATCAAAATCAATTAATTTCCAAGCGAGAATTGAGATGATAATCCCGAAGGGTACATTGATGAGAAAGAGCCAATGCCACGATGAGAGATGACAAATATAGCCTCCCACGGTTGGACCAATGGTGGGGGCTAATGTTGCGACCAGTCCGACGATAGGGGTAACAATGGGACGTTTGGAAGGAGGAAAAAGGACATAGGAGGCAACAAAAACACTAGGGATAATTCCACCACCAATAAAACCTTGTAGTGCGCGATACAAAATCATCTCTCCAATAGATGTTGCCGTTGCACAAAGAACAGAAGTAATCGTAAAACCGATAGCTGATAAGGTAAAGAAAACACGTGTTGAAAGCAATCGTCCTAAAAATCCAGAAAGCGGCAACATGATGACTTCAGCGATGAGATAGGAAGTTTGAACCCATGAAATTTCTTCAGAGCTTGCTGCAAGACCCGCTTGAATTTCAGCTAAAGAAGAGGAAACGATTTGGATATCTAAGATTGCCATAAACATGCCAAAAGACATAGCAATAAAAACTATAATTTTGTGCATTCCGATGCGTTCTTGAGATTGTATGGGCTCTGGTATGGAAGATGTCATAGTAAGATCTTCTACTTTTTTGTTATAAGAGACTTTTATCTTGTGGCTTTGTACGTGTATCAACTTTCACTGAAACACTCATCCCTGCTCGGATATGTCCGGTTTTTAAGACTTCTTCTGGAATAGAAATACGTACGGGAATGCGCTGGACAATCTTTGTAAAGTTACCAGTAGCATTTTGTGGAGGCAAAAGAGAAAAAACAGCGCCTGTTGCGGGCGAAATAGAAAGCACGTTTCCTGTAAAAAACTCCTTTTTGAATGCATCAATAGCAATATAAGCCTTTTGTCCTGCGTGAATATTTTGCAACTGTGTTTCTTTATAGTTGGCTTCAATATAAAGTGCATGTATGGGGACTAACGCCGCAAGACGTTGGCCATTTACAACAAAATCTCCCGTTTTTGCTGTTAAATTTCCTATAACGCCATCAAATGGCGCTCGTATAACGGTCGAATCAAGATCACGTTGTGCTTTTTCACGCGTGAGTTCTAAACTCTTTGTTTGGCTTTCTATTTCACTTCGTTGCGCTTCTAGCACTCGGATATTCGCACGTGCTGCAGCCATTTGTGCGTCCGCTCTGTTAACATTCGCAACGGCTTGTTCATAAGCTGATTTGGCATCATCAACCTCGGATTGAGGAGCATAACGATTTTTTTTCAGTTCTGTTACACGTTTTAAGGTGAGTTGTGCATTGGTTGCTATGGCTGAAGCGGCTGCTTTTTGTGCTTTTGCATCATCTAAAGCACTATGAGCGGCTGTGATTTGTGCATCAATGCGTAGAAGTGTTTTTTTCTGTGTGTTAAGATGTGCGTCTGTTTGATCCAAGGCTATTTGATAATCACCGTTGTCTAGGTAAAATAAAACATCGTTCTTTTTTACAACTTGGTTGGCTTTAATGGCAATTTTTTCAATATATCCATTTAATTTAGTCGCAATAGCTGCTATATCCCCTTGCACGTAGGCATCGTCAGTGGAGAGTATATAACGCCATTGCGTTATATACTTATAGCTAAACCAAAGCACAGAAAGTGCAAAGACAATAAGAAGAGCTTTGATTACTTTCTTTTGTTGCGTTTTATTGAAGTTTTTGGTTGAAAAAATTGTCTCAGTTACGGACATGATTTTATACTTTCAATATTTATGTTCCACTGAGTATAATAAACCCATCACTATAGACTAGGGTGATATACATGCAAGGACGATAAGAGCTTTTCAAGCAATAAGATGATTTTTGAAACATAATGCTAAAAATATGAACTTGCAAGTTCAAGGTCTTATTTTGTTACGCATTTTTTACAAAGGCCTCGTACTTCTAGGGTGCTTTTGTGGGCTTGGAAGTCAACAGCTTGAACCATCTGTTTTAAACTCGATACAATCGTTTGATTTTGTATTTCGTTGACTGTACCACAGTTTTCGCAAATTATAAACGTTGTAAGTTCATGTTGACAGTTTTCAGGGTGTAAACAGACCATAAAGGCATTTACACTTTCAAGACGATGAATACACTTTAACTGTACGAGTTTTTCTAACGCACGATAAACTTGGAGAGGTGCACGAAAACCTTCTTCGCGTAAGTGATTGAGAATCGCATAAGCACTTAAAGGCCCTTTTGCATTTTTTAAAGTGTTTAAAACCAATGTTTGGTTACGCGTCAGTTTAGATGACATTGACATCTTCCTTTTGCTCTTATGGCAAAGCATAAAGCGTGTAAGAGGTTTATGCAATGGTGATTATAGAATATGTACTCTATCTTTAGCCTTATTGTGATATGTAAGAAAAGTTGCAATCGTTGTGAGGAGAGGGGTATTATAATCTGAAAGCCGCTGTTATCTAGCAAGGAACTTTTTATACGCTTTTTATTTTAGTGTAATGTATTGAAATACAACCAGTTGTTTATGTTATTTTATTTTAAAAAAAAGTAAAAAATGAT
>NZ_JBHIMR010000124.1:0-504 GCF_042194215.1 Bartonella sp. MR100HLJHH | reverse complement strand
CCAAAGGTTGATCCTTCTCTTGCAAAAATCGTTGTGCGTCACATTGACCAAACAGCTGAAAGCGATATGGCTTTTGCCGCACGCCTTGCAGAAGAATATGATGCGGTAGCAAAGCCCGTTGATGGCAAACTTGTGCTCGCCAAACGGGGTGAAGGCAAAGCCATCACCGGTGAAACACTCCCTATTGTTGTTATTCATGAGAAACATTGCACCTCTTGGGATTTTAAATACAGCGCACGGGATGAAGCAGGTGCAGCCAATGGCTTAGAAACGGATGTGGGGGACGATCAAAAAGCCGCTGCTGATGCACGAGAACCAGAAGAGATTGATGATGATGAAAACTTTATCCATATGGATGATAGTGACAGAACAGCACCATCATCATCTGAATCGGAAAAAGCAGAAAAAGAATCGGAAAAGCAAGAAGAAGAGAAAAAAGGCGGTGTTCTCGCAACCTATCATGATATCCGCAGTGGTGAAAAAAAAGAAGTCAAAGTTGGTAAC
>NZ_JBHIMR010000123.1:0-506 GCF_042194215.1 Bartonella sp. MR100HLJHH | reverse complement strand
ATGGACCGCTCCTACATTCACGGTTAAATCGGTTAAGGATGATGGTGTTTCTGAAGATAAGGTTTATTCTGATGTAGCATCTGCTTTGAGTGGAGTTGGTAGCTCTATCACGAATGTTCAGAATAAATTGACTGAGCAGGTTAACAATGTGGTTAACAAAGTGGAAAGCGAAAGCTTTGTTCAGCAAGATAAAACAACGCATCTCCTCACTATTGGTGCTAAATCAGAAGGCGGAGAAATTAATATCGCCAATAAGGACAAAGGGGATAGAACTCTTTCTGGTGTGAAGGCAGCGACCAAGGATAATGAAGCCGTTAACAAAGGACAGCTTGAGAAAGGTTTAACGGATCTTTCCAACAGTCTTCAGTCTGATGAATCAGCAGTTGTTCATTACGATAAACAAAAGGATGGTAAAGTTGATTATGCGAATATCACCTTGGGTGGTAAAGATAAGACAGCTGTAGGTCTCCATAATGTTGCTGATGGTAAGATTGCCAAGGATTCAC
>NZ_JBHIMR010000122.1:0-509 GCF_042194215.1 Bartonella sp. MR100HLJHH | reverse complement strand
CCACCCCAATAATCGGGCTCACTGCGTTGATAGTTAAAATCCCACGCATCATTCATCCCTAAAATATTTTCTACCCTCAAGCCCGCACTATAACGCGCATAACCCGTAGAGGCTTGTCCCATATTGTCATGAGAAACAGTAACCTTGAAAGTTTTATCGGGATGATTATTAATATTGACAATGGTGCTCCCTTCTTCACGCCCTGGAAGAAGTTCGCTTTGAGCGTGCGCTGAACTCAAACGGTTGATCTGATCAAGCCCCTGTTCAATATCGCGCATATTCAGAACATGACCTTGAAGCCCAGGAAAAGCACTCCATACAACATTGTTATAACGAGATGCCGGTGAACCATTATAGTAAATCTCTGAAAGCTTGCCCTCAATGACAACAAATTTGAGCGTCTTGCTGTTTTTGATATCTTGATCGGGAATATAAAAACGCGCCGTCACATAGCCTTGATCCAAATAAACTTTGGTTAACTTCTTGATTAAGAGCTGAATATCGACAAG
>NZ_JBHIMR010000121.1:0-513 GCF_042194215.1 Bartonella sp. MR100HLJHH | reverse complement strand
AAGGACTGCGCAACACCGCTCCCTAGTGCATATAGCTGGTTACCCGCTACAGCATCACTTGAGTCTTTAGTTATAGATCCATTGGCAAGCGATGTTATCTTGCTGCTTGCATTCTCTTCACCATGCGTCGCTACAAACGCACCTTTAGACTTATCCCACAACAAGGCATCAGCCTGAGCAGTGGTAATCTCATTGGTAATCTCTTTATGTAAATCCGTGAAAGAAGTTCCTACACCGGCAAATGCTGAAGCCACATCTGTATAGCTCTCCTCACTCTCAGTTCCATCAGATTTTACTGTTTTAATCGTGAACTTAGGTTTGCTCCATTTGCCATCCTCATACTTAGCATTACCACCTAAAGACTTCGCAACATCGCTCCCTAGGGCATATAGCTGGTTACCCGCTACAGCATCCGTTGACGTTCTACTAATGTCTCCATTTTTAAGAGACGTTATCTTGCTGCTCTCTTTACTGTCCCCATGCGTCGCTACAAACGCACCTTTAGCCTTATCC
>NZ_JBHIMR010000120.1:0-519 GCF_042194215.1 Bartonella sp. MR100HLJHH | reverse complement strand
GGCATATTAAGTGCTGCACAAATTTTCAAGATATTGCGAAATTGAAAAGCCTCATAAGAGCCACCAACCTCAACAGGGGTTGAAAATGTAATTTGTTTTTCGCCATCGACCACGTTAACTGAGCCAGGGTAAATTGGATGCTCTTCAGGTACCTCTTCAATCTTCTTTTCTACCTTCTGTTCAATTTTCGTTTTTTCACGATTGTCCTCTAACTCTGCCTCATGAGATTCCTTCCCTGTAATAAACACTGCAAAAAGAGCCGCTGTTTTTTTTCGTTCAAGCTCTGCATCATCATAGGATTCGAGTTGAAAGATCTTTGTCATAGCGCGCGTTATTTTGGGAGAACCGCGCAATTGTCCGGCAATACGGCGCTCTTTGATATGAATGACCATTTCAGCAGGGACGCGCACGCGCTCTTGGCTCTCAAATGCCATATTTGCAAGGACATCATCATAGGGGTGATGTTCCCAGAAATGATAAGCAACGCGCTTACCACTGGCATTAAATTCAATCCCCATA
>NZ_JBHIMR010000012.1:0-42158 GCF_042194215.1 Bartonella sp. MR100HLJHH | reverse complement strand
CTTTAATTTCTGATTTGAGATTTTTTCTTTAATACTTACTTTTTTTATTGAATCATAAAAAGCTATAGACATCAATATGCTCTTACACATCTTTATATACTTTGAATCTTGTTGCTAAAGCCTGATTCGCTCTCTGGGGGCACCATATGATTTTTTAATTACGTGTAGCTTATTCATTTTCCGATCCTTTTTAAATTCAGGAGAAGATAGAGCTGGGCGTGAATTTAAAAAACGTGTTATTTTTATCAAATTTCTTTTTTAATGCTTTAAATTCAGCCAATTCCTACCAAGGAAAATATTAGAGTTTAAGTTTCTAATGAATATACTAACAACTCCATAACATTGGCAAAATTATCCAGTGAGCCGTTATTAAAAGAATCAGAAAGTTTTTTGTAAAGTTTCTTTCCACAAATATTTTCTTCAATAAAGCCATCTAATGCATCAGCCTTAACTTTAGCAAAGATATAACCAAAGTCTTTTAAAGCTTTAATGCGATAAAGAGTGTGATTATAAAATACATGTGTCTCATTTATTAAAGAAAGTTCTTTTCTTTAATAAGATTATAGCCTTCTATCTAACAGCGTTTTTTGCTGTAAAACTCAAATTATCTACCTGCTCAACTAAAAGAACTTTTATTGTTTAGCTTTTGTGCTTTTTTCAAAGAGATGTGGGCTTTCAAGAATAAGCTTTTCTCGTGCTTTCTGTAACTGTTTAATGACTTCATCAATCTTTGATGGAGAACAAAAAGATTCTTGGCTATTCAACAAATGCAGCCTCTCCTTTCCCTCATATAAACATTGCATCTGAGATTGAAGTATTCTAACTTCTTGAAAAAAAAGACGTCCTGTTTCCTTAAAACCATTGTTAAGTGCAAAAAGTTGATCGGAAATGGATAGCAGAATTTGTTTTAAAAAACGCTCATTTTCTTGGCGTTTACGATATTCTAAAATAAGAGCATGGCTTATCTCATCTAACTGTTTTTTTGTAGAATCAATTTGACGCAATAAATTTGGTTTTTCCCCCATATCACCTTTTCTCACCTTCACAAGCATAGCATGAATATCTAACAACTTAATTGCGGAATGAGATAAATAATCAACAACTGTAGGCGTATTAACATAGCGTTTCCGTGCAATCATCACAAACTCACCTAATGACTGTTTTTTACATTCATCCCGCTATTTATTTTTCATTTTACAAAGCCATTCTAAAGAAAGTGCTAAAAAATATTACCTCCAATGCATTATTCGATGTCCCCTTCTCTCTTTTCACTATCAACGTGGAATCCGTGGAGAGAGAAAACGTACAGGTGTATAAAGGATAAGATGTGTTGTTTTCTCCAACACACTACTACCGTCAGCAAGAAGGGCTTGACTAGGTGACAATTCTGTACCTTGCATAATTGTGGAAGCCAAAGAACCTTCCCGAGAAAGAGCCATCAACGTTGGCGAAGATGCAAAGACATTGTGTGCTCCCCCATCCACATGAGAGAAATCAAGAACAGCTATTCCATTTTTACGCAACATTTCAATATCTGAGCCATCGCCCACACGATGATGTCCACCCGTAAGACGTCCTGAAACCGCGAGAGCTTTATCCGCTCTGGATACTAAAATAGCTGTTGGCTGCGGAAGTTTTTTTATATCATTAAGTTGGCGCTCAAATACATCAACATCAATGTCTGGTGCCGCCATTAATAAACTTGTAATACGACGAATAGGCTTATATTTTTTCTGTAAAGCTAAAGTTCTAAATGCTTCCATTATAACAAAATTGCCCATAGAATGCGCAATAACCGAAATCTGATCAGCATTGGTTTCACTAATAAGTGTTAAAAGCTCTATCAATCCGTCACGGGCAAAATTAGCACTGTCACGATCATAAATATAAAGAGGAACAGATCCGGCAGAAGGCCAAGAATAATGCACAGCGACAACATTTAAAGAATAATCGTGTGTAAACTGTGCTGTACGAAATGTACCATCTGCAAAATTATTATTATACCCATGGATAAAAAGAAAAATTTCTCTTTTTCCTTTTGGCTTTTTTTCTAAAGCAGCATTTAATTGCTGTTTAAACTGTTCTTTATTATCGTATTTTTGCAATGCTACTGCTGCAAAATACTTATCATGCGTAGGTTTATACGCATTTATTTCAACAACTCCCTTTATATGTTGCTGAGGAATTCCTACATCAACGCGATTGTAATGTACTTTATTTGATCGCTCTGCACCATAAGGTTGAGCGTAATTATTTTGCATCATACGACTTGTTGCAACATACACTGGAATGATGGCTTTTGGAGAAATCGGGTTCCCTTCAACTTCCCTTTCTACTGCAGTCATAGAAGGAGTTGCATGCACTCCATGCCAAAGCACAGCGCGTGAATCACTACATGCTGACAATAAAGAAATACAAATAAGAAGTGTTAAATATCTCAAAATCATTATACTTCTCACTGCAACTTCACCCCCACCCTATAAAAATATAACATTTCAAATGCACAGATAAAGTAATAAAAAATGAAACATTATTAGCAACACATCAACAAATAACATACAAAAAAGATTTTTCTATAATGCCCGTAAATCCCCTCTCTCTACATAACTTCATCTCATTACAGAGAGACTCACTGCTAACTGGTGCGGTCGAGAAGACTCGAACTTCCACGGGTTGCCCCACAGCGACCTCAACGCTGCGCGTCTACCAATTCCGCCACGACCGCACGTGGGAAGAAAAACATTTTGGTTTTTAGCCTTTAACAAATCATAAAGAAAGGTACAAGCCAATTTTCTCTTTCTCATAATTTATTTTTATCCGGACAATTTATAACTTAATAGAGATTACTAAAAATATGGACTTTACTACGATCTTTGAATCATCATCATAAAATGTGCTTGTGCAGCTTGATCTTTTTCATAATAACCATGAAAGTTTTTTGTAATTGTTGTAGAGCCCTGTTTTTGGATTCCTCTCATAGCCATACACATGTGCTCAGCCTCAATCAATACTGCTACACCATGAGGCTTCAGATACGTTTTTAACGCGTGAGCCACTTGCGCTGTCATAGCTTCTTGTGTTTGTAAACGACGAGAAAAAATATCTACAACACGTACAATTTTTGAAAGGCCAACAATTTTGTCATTAGGAAGATATGCTATATGTGCTTTCCCAATAATTGGGATCATATGATGCTCACAGTGTGAATAAAAAGGTATATTTTTTACGATTACGGCTTCATTGTATCCTGAAACCTCTTCAAAAACTGTACCTAAGATTTCTTTAACCGATTGACTATAACCACTAAAAAGCTCGCGATATGCCTTGGCTATACGTCTTGGAGTATCTAAAAGCCCTTCTCTATTTGGATTTTCCCCTATCCATAAGAGTAATGTACGAATCGCTTCTTCCACCTCTTCAATACTCGGACGCTTTTCTTCAGATAAAAAAGAATCCTTCGCGTCTTCTTTAACAACATTACGCATTCAAAAACTCCAAGCTTACTCTATACAAAGCATTTGCTCCATACCTATTTCATTTTGTATAATCTCTATATAAGCGAATTAAAAGTTTAAACAATCACGACTCTCAAAATTTCAGGTAATAGCGCATGATTGATAATATCTATAATGATAAAATACTTGAATATGCTGCACATATAGACAAAATTGGGCGTCTTAATAATCCTGATGCAACATCAAGAAAACATGCACACCTTTGTGGTTCGACAATCACTGTAGATTTAAAAGTGGAAAATGGTATTGTTACGGATTTTGCCCATGAAATACACGCATGTGTGCTAGGGCAAGCATCGGCTTCACTTTTAGCATCTCATATCATCGGACAAACAACACAAGATCTTAAAATATTGCGTGAAGTTATTTATCAAATGCTAACGCAAAATGGTCCTTCTCCTCAAGCTCCATTTGAGGATTTTTCTTGCTTACAGCCCATTAAAGACTATAAAATGCGCCATGCAGCAACACTACTACCCTTTGATGCAACGATAGACTGCATTCAAAAAATTGAAGAAAAATAAATGTTCAAATCACAATCTCGACAAAAAAAAATAACTCGAAATTACACAGGCACTTGGCAAAAAACACCTGGACGATTATTGGGTATTTTCTTAATACGTTTCTATCAAATAACACTTTCAAGTCTTATAGGCAATCAATGTCGCCATGCTCCGACTTGTTCAGAATATACATATGAAGCGATTGCACGCCATGGGCTTTGGGCTGGTGCATGGATGGGACTCTTTCGTATCATACGTTGTGGGCCCTTTGGAACAGATGGCTTTGATCCAGTACCTATTTCTCTTGGAAATTCTTGCTGTTTTTATAAACCTTGGCGTTACTGGAAAATTTCTGACAAACACAACAAATAATCCTTTTCTTTTTTCGTATGTATTGATAAAAAATCATTCTATAAGCTTTTTACTCGATTTTCACAAAACCATCCGCAATCGTTAGCGGAATTGGATTAAAAGGGTGTTTTTATGTCTTGCTCTGTTTCTCTTTCTTTTCCTGATGGTTCAAAACGTAATTACCCCCCCGAAATGACTGGTTTGGAATTAGCAGAATCCATTTCTAAATCACTCGCAAAAAAAGCAGTTGCCTATAGTCTTGATGGTATCACGCGAGACTTATCGGATCCATTGGAACAATCTGGTCAAGTAGAGATTATTACCCGAGAAGATTCACGTGCTCTTGAACTCATAAGACATGATTGCGCCCATGTCCTTGCTGAAGCAGTGCAAGAACTCTTTCCTGAAACGCAAGTAACAATAGGTCCTGTCATTGAAAATGGATTCTATTATGATTTTGCACGCCAACAACCTTTTACATTAGATGATCTCACCGTCATTGAAAAGAAAATGCGTGAAATTATCCAACGCAATAAGCCTTTTAGAAAAGAAATTTGGTCTCGTGAAAAAGCCAGAAAAATTTTTTCTGAGAAAAAGGAATTTTATAAAGTTGAACTTATTGATAGCATTCCTGAAAATCAAGATTTAAAAATTTATTATCAAGGAAAATGGTTTGATCTTTGCCGCGGACCGCACATGCAATCTACAGGGCAAATTGGGAATGCTTTCAAATTAATGAAAGTCGCAGGAGCTTATTGGCGTGGCGATGCCAATAATCCAATGCTCACAAGAATTTATGGAACAGCATTTGCAAATGAAAATGACTTAAAAGCCTACCTCCATATGCTAGAAGAAGCTGAAAAACGTGATCATCGCCGCTTGGGACGTGAAATGGACTTATTTCATTTTCAAGAAGAAGGGCCAGGAATGATTTTTTGGCACAAAAAAGGTTGGAAAATGTTCCAAAATTTGATCAACTATATGCGTAGACGCCTTGATGATCATCAATACGCTGAAGTTAATGCACCACAAGTTCTGGATAGGTCACTCTGGGAAATATCTGGCCATTGGGGCTGGTATAAGGAGAATATGTTCAAAGTAATTCCAGCAGCAGAAGATTCAGATCATGGGAATGTTTATGCCCTTAAACCAATGAATTGCCCTGGTCATGTGCAAATTTTTAAACATGGTTTAAAATCTTATCGTGATTTGCCTATTAGACTTGCTGAGTTTGGACTTGTTCATCGTTATGAGCCTTCGGGCTCTTTACATGGTCTTATGCGTGTGCGTGGTTTTACGCAAGATGATGCGCATATTTTTTGTACTGATGAACAATTAGCCGATGAATGTCTCAGTATTAATGATCTTATTTTATCAACTTATGCTGATTTTGGTTTTAAAGAAATCAGTCTTAAGCTTTCAACACGTCCAGAAAAACGAGTTGGGTCTGATGCATTATGGGATCATGCAGAAAGTATCATGGAATCTGTTCTTAAAACGATTGAAACAAAATTTGCAGGACAAATCAAAACAAGCATCCTTCCAGGTGAAGGAGCATTTTATGGTCCAAAATTTGAATATACATTAAAGGATGCTATCGGTCGTGAATGGCAATGTGGAACAACACAAATAGACTTTAATCTCCCTGAACGTTTTGGTGCATTCTATATTGATAAAGATTCAGAAAAACGTCAACCTGTTATGATCCACCGCGCTATTTTTGGATCAATGGAGCGTTTTCTTGGTATATTAATCGAAAATTTTGCTGGACATATGCCACTCTGGCTTGCTCCTGAACAAGTTGTTGTTGCAACAATTACGTCCGAAGCAAATGAATATGCCCAAAAGATAACGGCAAAACTTAGAGCTATTGGGCTTTCCGCAACAATAGATCTCCGCAATGAAAAAATTAACTATAAAATACGAGAACATTCGTTACAAAAAGTCCCCGTAATTTTGGTATGTGGTAAACGTGAAGCTGAAACAAACAGCGTAAATATGCGCCGCTTAGGAAGTACAAATAAAACCCTTTTATCTGTAGAAGATGTGATTAAGCAACTCTCAAATGAAGCAACACCTCCAGATTTGCAGCGTGTAATAAATGCATAACATCACAGAAGATGGTAATACGTTAATTTTTTACTATAAATCTTCAATTTTTGTACAAAACGAAATGATTTGATATTGTAGTGCATTTTTGTTTCATGCACAATTATCTATTACCAGAAAGAATCACGTGATCACTCTCTACAGAGTGGATTGGTGAAAAAGTTGAATGTAAGCTATAAGCTGTTTAAATGAAAAAATCATAGACAATTGAATATTAATAATAACATTAATCTTTTACCTTTGTAATGAAAAGATGGCGCTATTATCATGGATAGATCATTACGATAATTATAGCAACATCAAGCAAGAAGACTGAAAACAAGATCATATTTATTAAATAAAAAATATGTAAAATTAGCTGAACAATGATATGTCTTGTTCGTAAAATAAGCCCTTATAAAAAAGACAAGATATTGATTTATAATGATAATATATCGTTATTCATATTAAATAAGATTTTGAATATCATAGGGCTTTCTCATTTTAAATATGTTTATGTTGAATCTATCAAAATCATTCGCTTGCACGAAATAAGCGGAATGAGTGTGTGGATAAAAATTATTGAGAAAGGACTTTAAAATGCTCACAATAAACTGCCTCAAGTGCTAAGATTGTTGCAATCATTGAGAGCAAGCTAAACTATAATGATGATGCCGACTTGCTCTTTCATAAGTGTAAAAATAGCGGTACTCAACGGGTTTAGCATTATATGATTCACGAGGAATCATGGTAAAATAAGCTTAAGGAGCCTTAAGAAACATCTCTTTAAAACAAGCACATAAATTGGTAAACCAATAGCATTCTATATCCCGCAATCTACACTGATGAGATATTGCCTTAACTTTTATAAAGCCCAATCAGAGAAAAATGGTAAAACTCAGCGTTTATTCTTTCCCCTCTTTATATTTTACCAAATTAAAAACTCTTATAAAAAACTCGTTAAATATACACATACGATACATTACTATTCGTTGAACGTATAAAACTCTGGGCACCCCCATAAAACATCTAAATATCTACGAAACACATATAAAACAAAAAATATTATTGCTATCGTGCTCTATCAAGAACACGCTTACATTCAATGAGTTCAAATAGGATTTCTTGCAACAATGCTTTATCAGTTTTATCTTTATAAAGATTCACAGAACCAACAGATGTTTCTTCCTCATTCCTCATGAAACTCAAAAGCCCAAAAGAAGATTTCTTAGGCTTATTGCTAGCATTTTCAGAAGTTTGTCCTGCATGTTTCTTCTCTATGACTACATTCATAGCATCAAGATCACCATTACCCAATGCAATCACAAAAGCAACACCATTTTCTTTTAAAAGGCGTTGCACACCTTTTATCGTATAACCCTGATCATATAATAACTGCTTAATACCATTGAGCAAATCAACATCGACCGGACGATAATAGCGCCTTCCTCCCCCACGTTTCATTGGTTTAATCTGCCTAAAACGTGTTTCCCAGAATCTTAAGACATGCTGCGGCAGCTCCAATAACTCGGCTACTTCGCTAATTGTGCGAAAAGCATCAGAGCTTTTATCCATTTTGCAACACCTTATTTAAAACAAAATAAATTACTTTACAATGACTCATTCTGTCTCAATTTCTCAACAAGATTAGTCAAAAATAAGACCATCATTGACGACTTACTCAACTGTCTTTTTCTAAAAAACAAAGACCTTTATTTTATCATTTTTTTAACAAATACCAAACATATCATGGCATTCATTTATGAGATATCATTTTTTCTGTCTTGCACGATGCGAATCTAAAATTCTCTGTTTAAGGACATTAGCAGCCTTAAACGTCACAACACGTCGCGGCGGAATAGGTGCTTCAACACCCGTTTTTGGATTGCGTCCAACTCGTTCATTTTTACTGCGAACCTGAAAAGTTGCAAAAGAGGATAATTTAACCGCTTCACCTCTTACAAGTGAGTTGCAAATCTCATCCAAAACCAATTCGACTAAAGCTGCTGATTCAGTATGTGACAAGCCCACTCTTTTACAAACTACGCTCGCTAAATCTGCACGCGTTACTGTCTTACTTGTCATTATAACCACCTATTAAAATATTAAAAATTACAAAATGACTTATACGTTTTCTTGAAATATGGTCAAGTAGCCATAATTTACCAACGAATAAGAATTGCTCCCCATGTAAATCCACCTCCCATGGCCTCTAACATGATAAGATCTCCTTCTTTTATTTTTCCATCGCAAACAGCTGTTGTTAAAGCCAACGGAACTGATGCCGCAGACGTATTACCATGTTGATCAACGGTAATCACAACTTTATCTAGTGAAATTCCCAATTTTTTAGCAGATGCTTCAATAATGCGCTTATTAGCCTGATGAGGTACAAACCAATCTAGTTGTGAAGAATCCATACCTGCAGCTGCAAAACAATCATCAACCACATCCGTTATCATACCAACAGCATATTTAAAAACTTCTCGTCCTTCCATACGCAAATAGCCTGTCGTTTGTGTTGTTGAAGGTCCACCATCAACATATAGCTTATCTATATAAGCACCATTAGAGCGCAATTTCGCAGACAATATACCACGCTCAAAAGCAATACCCCCCTCAATTTCTTGTGCTTCCAAAATAGCAGCACCCGCACCATCACCAAACAAAACACATGTCGTACGATCTTCCCAATCTAAAATCCGAGAAAATGTATCGGATCCAATAACTAAAATTCTTTTAGCCGCTCCACACCGTAAATAAGAATCTCCTGTTGTTAAAGCAAAAATAAAACCAGAGCAAACAGCTTGAATATCAAAAGCAAATCCATGGTTCATTCCCAAAGCACACTGAATTTCAACAGCAGAAGCAGGAAAAGTACGATTCGGGGTGGACGTTGCTAAAATAATACAATCAATGTCTTTTATTGTTAAACCAGCATTTGTAAGTGCTGCTTGCGCAGCCTCAACTCCTAAAGAAACAGTTGTTTCATTTTCACTGGCAATATAACGTTGGCGTATTCCTGTACGCTGAACAATCCATGAATCTGACGTTTCAACAAACTTTGCAATCTCATCATTTGATAAACTTCTCTTCGGCAAAGCACTTCCTACACCACGTATAATTGACCGAATCATTCAGCTCTTACCTTTTCTTCAAATTTTTCATTTCTATTATAAGAGCTTATCATAAGGACTCTCCATTCACTGTCTCTTCACCTTCTTGATCAAAAAGTGTTTCTTTATTCTCATGAAACCGTCGCAAATCAGCTGTTATTTTTTTCAAAAGTCCATTATTAACCATCTCATAACCAACGCGGATAGCAGAAGCAAAACCGTTAGCATTAGCACTCCCATGGCTTTTGATCACAACACCATTCAACCCCAAAAGCACTCCTCCATTCACCCTCTCGGGATCCATTTTGTGTTTCAGCGTACGAAAAGCACCCCGCGATAAAAAATAACCAAGAGATGTTAAAAAAGAACTGCGCAGTGCAGAGTTTAAAATCTCTCCTATCTGTCGCGCGGTTCCTTCTGCGGTTTTTAAAGCAATATTACCAGAAAACCCCTCTGTTACAACAACATCGACTGTTCCTTTTCCAATGTCATTGCCCTCAACAAATCCTTTATATTCCAATCCTTCTAATTGCACTTCACGCAATATCATTCCTGCTTTTTTTATTTCATAAAGTCCTTTAACCTCTTCCACCCCCACATTTAAAAGCCCAACACTTGGTCTTTCAGTGTGATATAAAGCGCGAAACATACCCGCTCCCATAACCGCCAAATCAACCAACTGACTAGCAGAGGCACCAATTGTTGCTCCAATATCTAAAACGATACTCTCACTGCGAAGTGTTGGCCAGATACCCGCAATACCAGGACGTTCAGCCTCTGCTAGCATTTTCAAACAAAAATAAGACATGGCCATAAGTGCACCCGTATTACCAGCAGAAATGCAAGCATCAGCTTCACCATTTTTTACCGCTTCAATGGCGTACCACATTGATGATTTACCACGTCCATTACGAAGTGCTTGGCTTGGCTTTTCATCCATGCGTGTATAACTTTCTGTAGGGCAAAAGCGCGATACAGAATCCAAACAAGGGTATTTTTTTAAAACCGGACGAACGTCCTCCTCTATTCCATAAAACAGAAAATAAATATTTGATAAATATTTTTGTACAATTGCTGCTCCTGCAATAGCTGCTTCTGGACCGTAATCACCGCCCATGACATCCACAGAAATTCTAATCACGCTTGCATATCCCACATCTTTTCATTTACATCTTTAAACACATATTATGATTTTTTGGCTCCTGAACACTCACAAAGCAAATCTTGCAAAAATCGCTCCGCAGAAAATACCGTTTAGCATACAATAGATATTTTTTTTATGTTTTTACAATCACTTCCAATTTTTCAAAACAGAAAATGGCGAGAATTTTTGCTCTGCTTCTTCTAAATTTTCAACCATATCCATCTTTATCCCCTCTTTACGTGGATAATGATTAATAGACAACTCAAAAAACTCTTCCATGATTGCACCAATATCAATTTTATCATCATAAAACACTTCAGGAGTATCAAGCCCCTCCACATCTAAAAACAATTCCCCTGTATCCTCTGATGTTTTCGGCTTCATCAAATTTGAATCTTCAGGAACAAAAACAACCTCAATATTTTCACAAAGGATATTTTCTAATGGTTCTAATGTAACAACACATAACTGTAGTATGCGCGCTTGCAACAGACCTTTTATACGCACTCCGCGTTTTTTCCACGGGAAAATATGGAAATTTCCCTCACAAGATTTTACTTCAATTAAATCATGGTTCTGAGCTAAATGTGTACATTCTTTTTTGTTTGCACAAAAATGAACCCTTATACCTTTAGCAGGTAGAGAACGTACGGATATTGGATAAGCCAAAGCAAATGTCATTTGAGGAACATTTTGAACATTCATTGACAACTCCCAAACATAAAAACGCATAAAATACTGTGTTTTTATTTATCTCAAGTATTCATGCATTTTTTTCTTTTCTAAAGAAATTCTATATGGCATAATTTGCTTTATAACAGGGAAACTCAGTGTAAGCTACGGTAGATTAAGCTAAAAAGAAAAAACTTGAGGTTGCCTTCTTGTCCTACACCTCAGTATAAAAAGGAGATATCATTGTTTCAAATGCCTCACATAATAGCCTTAATCAAACGTAAATTATTGATTGGTCTATCAATAGCAAGCATAGGAATGCTTGCGGGATGTAGTCTTCTCGATTCTTCAGGTTCGAGCCAAATTTATAGAGAGGGCTATGTTCTTGATAAAAATGCTCTAAGTTCTATTGCTATTGGCTCAAGTCAAGAGCAAGTTCTTTTAACTTTAGGGACCCCTTCATTAAAAACAAAATATGATAATGAAGTTTTTTATTACATCTCACAGACACGCTATCGTGGGATGCAGTTTATGAAAACAAAGATTATTGATCGCAAAGTTTTAGCCATTTACTTCAATAAAAATAATCAGGTTGCAAAAGTTGCTAATTACGGATTACAAGACGGTCAAGTATTTGATTTTATTACACAAACAACGCCAACTGTAACAAAAGAACATCCTTTCTTAATTCAAATTATAAAAGGCCCTGCGAATTTGCCACCCCATAACTAAATCATATAGTCTACATACCGTCTCAATATTATTAGGTCTGATACTATCAGACCTAATAATAGGGGGGATTTTTAGCTCTTATAGGCGGACTTTTTTTGCCATACTGTCGAGAACTGCATTAACAAGTTTTGGCTCATCACCTTCAAAAAACGCCTTCGCTATGTCAACATATTCATTCATGACAACCGCAACAGGAACATCTTTACGGTTGATCAACTCCCATAAACCTGCTCGTAAAATTGCTCGCAATATAGAATCAAGACGTGAAAGAGACCACTCAGCAGAAAGCTGTTGATGAAGCAGAGGATCAAGCTGCTTTTGATCTTTTACAACACCCGTTATAATAGCCAAAAACCATTGAAAATCAGCTTCAAGATACTGGTCTCCATCGATATCTTTTCCCAAACGATAAGCTTCATACTCAGCTGCTGTTTCCATAACCCCCGAACCCACAATATCCATTTGATAGAGGGCTTGAACTGCAGCGAGTCTTGCTGCTCCACGTTTATTGGCTGAACGCGGAAAATGTCTGCTTTTTATATCAGCCATATTTAACGATTATCTCCAAATCTCTTTTTTAGAGCGATCATACATAAAGCAGCTTCAGCCGCAAAACCACCTTTATTTTTGTCATCTAGTTTTGCACGCACCCATGCTTGTTCTTCGTTTTCAACAGTCAAAATACCATTTCCAATAGCCAAATGCTGATGAACAGTTAAATCCATCAATGCACGACAAGAATCATTAGCAACAATTTCAAAGTGATATGTTTCGCCCCGAATAACACAACCAAGAGCAACATAACCATCATAAGATATGTTATTTTGTTCAGCAAAAGCTATTGCACTTGGTATTTCTAATGCTCCAGGAACCGTTACAACATCATAACTTGCTTCAGCTTTTTGCAAAGTATTCACTGCACCTCTCAAAAGCGCATCAGAAATCCCCTCATAAAAACGTGCTTCAACAATCAATACGTGAGGCTTTTTACGTATCTCTTTCTTCATAATGGAATTCCACAAAAACGAATCAAAAAAAATCAAGGTTATAAAGCATAAAATTCTGAAAACGATCAATAGAGTTTTGGCTTATTCATCTTCTCTTTTTAAAGCAAAAAGTTTCGCAGCATAACGAGCAAGTTGATCAATTTCCAAATTGACCCGATCTCCAATTCTAGCTTGTCCCCACGTTGTCATTTCGAGTGTATGGCGAATAATAAGAACATCAAAAACACAATCCTCAACACCATTAACAGTCAAAGATGTCCCATTAAGTGCAATAGATCCCTTATTGACAATGAAAGGCATAAATTGTCTTGCAACTTTTAAATAAAAACGAATTGCATCCCCTTCATTTTTTTGATCAATAATTTCAGCCAAACCATCAATATGACCAGAAACCAAATGTCCTCCCATTTCATCACCTAATCGAAGCGAACGTTCCAAATTAACAAAAGTTCCTTTTGTCCATTGTGCAAGATTACTCAAACGCAATGCTTCTTCCCATGCTTCTACAGCAAACCAACCAGCAGTCGCTTGTTGTACCCCCCGCTCTACAATTGTCAGACAAATCCCTGAACACGCAATCGATGCACCAATTTCCAAACTCTGTATGTCATAGCGTGTAGAAATATCTAAACGCACCCCTTGCTTTAAAGGTTGTACATCTTCAACACAACCGATGTCTGTTATAATCCCTGTGAACATAATGTCTTACGTCTCCATTTATAAAAACGGTCATTTCCAAACATTCTTGATTCAACCTTATGAAATTGCGAAAGATAATTTCCAAAATGAGGGGCTTCAACACGACCTTCGCCTAAAATAACGGGTGCATAAAAACATATCAAATGATCCACACAACCAGCATTTAAAAACGTTTCCCCTGTCTTTACGCCCCCTTCCAATAAAACACTATTAATCCCATGTTTATAAAGCATCTGTAAAAGAGCAAAGGGTTCTACACAACCATTGTTCATCTCTACCGAATAAACAGACACACCATATTGCTCCAATGCATTTTTTTTGCTTTTCTTTGAAAGATCCACATCACAAATAACCCATGTAGGAATTTTCATGGCTGTTTGGACAACTTTTGCATCAAGGGGGATAGATAAATCTGCATCCAAAATAATACGAATTGGTGAGCGCACCTCCATCCCTGGCAAGCGGCAATTGAGTTGTGGATCATCTGCTAATATAGTACCAATACCAACGAGGATAGCATTATTTTGAGCACGTAGAATATGCGTATGGGCATGAGAAAGTGTTCCACTAATTTTTACGCTGCCCTTTTCTCTTTTTCCAACACCATTATCAGCAGAAATTGCCATTTTAAAAGTGACCGCACAGCGTTGTATCTTCCTTATGCACCAATGTGTCCATAAAGATTCAAAAGCCTCTTCAGCTAAAATGCCCTCAACCACTTCAATACCCGCTGCTCGCAAAAGAGCAATACCATGACCATCAACACGCTTGTCACAATCAGTCAGCGCAACAACAACTCGAGAAACACCTGAATCAATGAGTGCATTCACACACGGCGAAGTTTTTCCATAATGCGCACAAGGTTCTAAAGTAACATAAGCAGTCGCTCCTTGAGCTAAAGAACCAGCCATATGTAAAGCTTGCACTTCCGCATGAGGACTCCCATGAATAGCTGTTACGCCATAGCCAACAATAAATGCCCCCGCACTATTATCGTTTCGCACAATTAACGTACCAACGGAAGGATTTTCACCTGTAAGACCGACATGACGTTCTGCTAAACGAATAGCTGCAGCCATAAACCGTTCATCTTGCACTTTTTTATTCATCAAAACGAGATTCTGTATCCGCGATACCCTTTGACAATTCATCTATAACATCGTGAAAATCGCTTGCATTACGAAAATCTCGATACACAGAAGCAAAACGAATATAAGCAATATCATCAATTCTTTTCAATGCTTCCATCACAAGATGTCCAATTTTTTCTGAAGCAATCTCTGGTTCTCCCAAACTTTCAAGCTGGCGCACAATGCCAGAAATTGCTCGTTCAATATGATCAGGATCAATATTGCGCTTACGTACAGCCACATCAACTGAACGCATTAACTTATCACGATCGAATGGTTCACATCGTCCACTTTTTTTAGCAACCAAGAGCTCACGCAACTGAACACGTTCAAAAGTTGTAAAACGACCACCACAAACGGAACACACACGGCGGCGGCGAATCACTGCCCCCTCTTCTGCTGGACGTGAATCTTTAACCTGTGTATCCTCATATTGGCAGTAAGGACAGCGCATCTTTTGTGTCCTTAACGAGTACTAAGATAAGAGTAAAGAGGAAATTGACTCGTTATATCTTTTACCTTTTTCTCAACAGCCATTTCAACGGCATAATTATCTTCATCACTTTTTGCGCTCCGAAGACCATCAAGAACTTCTGAAACCAGATGACCAACTTGAATAAACTCTTTTTCTAAAAAACCACGTGTTGTGGCAGCAGGTGATCCCAAGCGAATTCCCGATGTTATAGATGGCGTTTCAGGATCAAAAGGAATACCATTTTTATTGCAGGTAATATGAGCGCGCCCCAAAGCCAATTCAGCACGTTTACCTGTTAGATTTTTGGAACGTAAATCAACCAACAACAAATGATTATCTGTACCACCAGAAACAATATTAAAACCATTACTCTGTAATATTTTTGCTAAAGTTTTCGCATTAGCGACCACATTGGCACTGTAACTCTTGAAAGAGGGACGCAAAGCCTCCTCAAATGCAACAGCCTTTGCGGCAATTACATGCATTAATGGACCACCTTGAAGACCAGGAAAAATTGCAGAATTAACTTTTCTGGATAAAGACTCATCATTTGTCAATATTAAACCACCACGAGGACCTCGAAGCGACTTATGTGTTGTTGTTGTTACAATATGCGCATGTGGAACAGGTGAAGGATGCACGCCACCAGCAACAAGACCGGCAATATGAGACATATCAACGAGTAAATGAGCACCTATCTCATCTGCAATTTCACGGAATCGTTTCCAATCCCATAACCGTGGATAAGATGAGCCACCCGCTATAATAAGTTTGGGCTTACGTTCTTTTGCAAGCTGCTCAACCTCATCCATATCAATAATCTGATCTTCTTGACGCACACCATAGGAAACAACATCAAACCATTTTCCTGACATATTAACAGATGAACCATGCGTAAGGTGACCACCAGCATTTAAGTCTAATCCCATAAATGTATCACCAGGCTGAAGTAAAGCTAAAAAGACAGCTTGATTCATTTGGCTACCAGAATTAGGCTGTACATTCGCAAAAGCAGCACCAAAAAGCTGTTTTGCCCTTTCAATGGCTAAATCTTCAACGACATCAACAAATTGACACCCACCATAGTAGCGCTTTCTTGGATAACCTTCTGCATACTTATTAGTTAAAACAGACCCCTGCGCTTCAAGGACCGCTCTTGAAACAATATTCTCTGAAGCAATCAGCTCAATTTCATGTTGTTGACGCTCAAACTCCCCTCTAATTGCATCAAAGATTGCACCATCAACAGTTTGTAAATTATCATTAAAAAAGCGCTTTTCTGCGTCACTTGCTTGCTGGGTCATAAAACACGTTCCTAACATAAAAAAATAAAGTCACTGAACGATAACACAGCAAACCATGCAAACCAAACATTTTAAACCACTTACACTCAAAAATAATGATGCAAATATTTATCTTACTCTTTGTTATAAAAACAGCGAAAAACTTCCCTCTTAAGAATGGTGAAAAATGAGATTACATTTCTTTTTTTACACTCTTATTTGTTTACACCTTTTACAAAAGGTATCTATAATCTAAAGAAATTCAATAATTTAATGATTAAAAATAATTTATAATGTGAAAAGCTGAATATAATAGGCAAAGTTAATACAAGGCAAATAAGAATGCTAACCAAAGTTTTTATTGATGGTGAACATGGTACAACCGGACTACAAATACAAAAACGCTTAGAAAGGCGTACAGATTTAAAACTACTCTCTCTTGCTCATAAAGATCGCCATAATGTTCATCTGCGACAAGACTATCTTAATCAAGCCGATATTGCTGTTTTGTGTCTTCCAGATGATGCTGCACGCGAAACAGTTCATTGGCTTAAAAAAAATAAAAACATTAGGATTATTGATAGCTCGACAGCCCACCGTGTTGCACCAGACTGGGTTTACGGTTTTCCTGAAATGACAGCAGGACAAAGAAAGCGCATCCAAGCAGCACATTATGTAACCAATCCCGGATGCTATCCTACCGGTGCCATTAGTTTGATTCGCCCACTCCGTGAAGCAGGACTGCTAGACGCCTATTACCCCATCTCGATTAATGCAATCTCCGGCTATACTGGTGGTGGAAAACAGTTGATTTTACAAATGGAAAATCAATCTCAACAAAATATTCAGGACAATTATTTTATATATGGTCTTAATCTTGAACACAAACATGTGCCAGAAATTAAAATTTATGGACAAATCAACCAAACCCCAATTTTTATACCAAGTGTTGGTCGTTTTCCCCAAGGAATGATTGTGAATCTTCCTCTGCATCGCCATTTATTCACAAAATCAGCAAACTGTTCTGATTTGCGCGAAATTCTCGCAAACCATTACGATGGACAAAATACCATTTTAGTTGCATCACAAGAAGAAACTGCTTCACTTCAAAGACTTAATCCAGAGTGTTTAGCCAATAAAGATAATATGAAACTGTTCGTATTTGGAAATGATCGTGAAGGTATTTTTAATCTCAGCGCCATATTCGATAATTTAGGAAAAGGCGCATCAGCTGCGGCTATCCAGAACCTCGACTTAATGCTTTCAAGCGACTAAAACTCCCTAAATACAAACTTTTACTCAACAACGCGATATGCCCCTTTCGTTGCTCGCCAGTGCGCAACCGCAAAACACAACACTGCTAGTGCCATACTTTGGTGAATGAGCCCTAAACTTATTGGAACCTCATGTAACAGTGTTAAGATACCCAAGAGTGCTTGGATAATAATCATAACACAGATAAGAAATGCACGACGAGAATGGGTTGAATGTGGAATGTTTTTTTGTACATAGAAAGCATGAATAACTGAGACAATAAATAAAAAATAAGCAAAAAACCGATGAATAAATTGAACCATTAAGGAATTTTCGAATAAATTGAGCCAAACAGGACGAAGCTGCAACAATCCATCAGGAATAATCTGCCCATCCATAAGAGGCCATGTATTATAGACTTTTCCAGCATGAAGCCCTGCAACCAAAGCTCCAAAATAAATCTCTATCAAGACGAGAACAACAAGCCAAGCTGCAAAATATTGCACCTTTTGATTTGCTGGCTTTTCTGAGTATTCTGCAAGTCCTCGAGATAAATAAGTAACAAAAACAATAACAAAACATGCCGTTATAAGATGAAATGCCAAACGATATTGGCTCACACTTGTTAAATTGCTTTGCCCAATCCCTGAAGCAACCATCCACCAACCAATAAAGCCTTGAAAGGCGATAAGAATAGGCACGATAATAAGCGGGAGTAAGATATTTTTTTCAACACGCTTAGTCGCCCAAAACCAAATGAGCCCCAATAAAGCAACAAGACCAACAAGACGCCCAAGAACACGATGCGCCCATTCCCACCAAAAAATGACCTTAAAAGCACTTAAGGTCATATCAGGATTAAGCAGCTTATATTGTGCTATCTGTTGATATTTTAAAAATTCCTCTTGCCATTGATCCACACCAATCGGTGGAATAACGCCGTGTATTGGCTTCCATTCCGTTATAGATAATCCTGATCCCGTCAAACGAGTAGCGCCACCTACTAAGACAATTGCTAAACAAAGCAATAAAATAGAGTAAAGCCACACCTGTATTTGTTTTCTATTTTTCTTTTGCACGGGCGTTAAAATGCTATTGTTTAATCTCTTTACTGCCATCTCTGATTGCCCCACGCTTCTCTCCAACTACAATGCATTTTAAAATTTAAACATCAAATCTTTGTGTATTTTAGTATGTACTATAACTTTAGCAAAAAACAAGCGTACTACTATAACATGTGATACATATTTCTTTTTTACGAAGTTTATGATGCAACAACGCGATAAACAGTCTTTGGAAAGCTGCTTACCATCCGCATCATCCATTCTTGTTCATTAAGAACAGTATTACAAATATAATAGTCTGTTAGCTCTGCAAATTGCTCAAATCCATATTTTGGTTCGCTTGCCATCTCAAGGATGATAAAGTCATATTCTTTTTTAAATTCTTGTAATATATGAGAAATGTCATTTGAAAAATCTTGTGCAGAAATAGCACTTGTTAACCCCTGAGGAAGAATATCAACCCCCGTATCATAATCACGGTAAATAACATCATGCAACTGGGCATTGCCCGTTAAAATATCACTCAGTCCGCGATGTGGACCAATGACCTTCTCTATTTGTTGACCAGAAATATCGACCAACAAAATTGTTTTGTTCTCTTTTGTGAGATGAAGTGAAAGCTTTGCCGCTGTCCGTGCAGCCTCTGGTCCAATGATTGAAATAATGGTCGAAGCACGCCATTTCAAAACATCAGATAATCCCTCTATCGTAATAAAAGCTTCAAGATTTTTCATTTCTTGAGAGACTAAAATACTCTCGTTCTTCTTAAGAGCATTTTCTTTTGATCTCAAATCCTCTTCTGAAGGTTGATCTTTTTTGCTTTTAAAGCACGGATAAAATAACAATATTCCTAGTAAAAGAGTAAGGAAGCTAGCCAATGCACTCACAAAAATATTTTTTCCATAAAGAGCCATAAAAGAAATTGGTGCTAACGTTGTTGGCATAACCACGTGGATATTTGTGTTTTGTAAAAGAAGAGGATCATCACTCAATCTCCGATATGAACCAATAATTTTTTCTCTTCGTTGAGCAGAGTTACTCATCGCTTTATTTTGTGCATCGACTGCTGCTTTTATTTTATTTTCAAACTCGTTAAATATTTCATTCAAAGATTGGGATTGATCTTTTACAAAAAAGTTCATTCTTTTTTTGAGCTGTTTTTCTAATTCCGTTGCAATAACCTCATCTGAATGAACTTGATAAACGATTTGTAAAATTTTATTTTTTAATTGATGAGAAACTGTTTCTAATTCCGCAGTCATTGCTTTAATTTGAGGATGTGTCCACCCCAATTGCACCGCCATATGTGCTCTTTGCGTTTCCAAAAGATCACGTTTAGATTCCAGAGCAACAATTGCTGAATTACCTGCAATAAACGATAAAGACAATAAAGACTGTCCCTTTTCACGCATCGTGTTAATCGTTGAGTTCAAACTTGTTAAATGAATGCGCTTTAAAGTTGCTTCCGTTAATTGCATAGAAAGATCATGAAGCTCTGTTTGTTTTACACCCTGCTGAATAAAAGACTCAACAGATGTACGAAATCCCTGCACGATATTAACGATTGCAGTATTATCATATTGTTTGTCTTCTAATTTATCATTTAACAAGAATTGTTTCTGTTTTATGATTGCTTGTGAAAATGCGGAAAACCAAGTTTCCAACCCACGTTGAGCTGCTTCAAGTGTCTCAGCTTCAAAAGTCAAATCGATAAAATCACCACGACGCGATAAACGGATATTTTCATGATTTTTTTTCTTATTAAAAGCACTTAAAGAAAATTGCGAATCATTGAAGAACATAGGCTGTGAAAACAAAAAGGCGATAACATTGTCTTGCTTTTTGATTGGTAACGGTTTTCCTACAGAATCAGATAATGAAAATATTAAAGTTGCTTGGTAACCACGGGGCTGGACAAAATAATACAACCAAATCAAAGATATACATAGCACTTGTAATAGCAAAACAATCAAAATGCTTCGCCATACGGTACGTACGAATAGTCTTTTATTACACTTAAGACTCATCTTTATTTTAACCAGCAAAATACTTCTTCATATTGTTTTATTAAGAGAAAGTAGTAACTATCCTCTTAACTTGCTGTCATATTATTTTCAGATAATAAAAACATAAAATTTAAGCACAAATGTTCAGCAATAGCTTTAAAGAACTTAATTCATATTTTTTTTGATGTTCTCTAATTGTTTTTTTGCTTCAGAAGTAATAACGGCTCTAATGGTAACAGACCCATCATCATGTCCTTCTTGCATTATTTCCGCAGAGTTTTCATAAAACCAATCGATAAGCGACATTTCATGAGGTTTTAAAAGATATTCAATGCTTTGCACCTCTCCAAAAATTCGCTTTTCAATGGCTCTTAATAATTGATCGAGTCCATCCCCCTTAAGCGCTGATACCATGAGAGCAGGATTTAATCGTGTTTTTGCGCTTGTTTGTAAAACATTCAATGCCTGCTCATCCAACATATCAATCTTATTCCAAACTTCTATGATATGCTCCATATCATCAATATCGATATCAAGACTTGAAAGCACTTCTAAAACATCTTGAGCATGTGCACGATGATTAAGATCTGACATATCTCTTACATGAAGAATGAGATCCGCTTCAACCACTTCTTCAAGGGTTGCTCTAAAAGCTGCAATCAAATTTGTTGGCAAGTTAGAAATAAACCCTACAGTATCAGACAAAAGAATAGTTTTTCCATGGGGAAGAACAACTTTGCGCAAAGTCGGATCAAGCGTTGCAAATAACATATTCTTTGCTAAAACATCTGCACCACTTAAACGGTTAAAGAGAGTTGATTTTCCTGTATTCGTATATCCTACCAGTGCCACAACAGGATAAGATGTTTTTTTCCTTTTTGCTCTATGAAGTGCACGTGTTTTAATAACCGTTTCCAATTCGCGTCGAATACGAATAATTTTCTCTTGTAAAAGACGCCTGTCTGCTTCAATTTGCGTTTCACCAGGTCCACCTAAGAAGCCACGCCCCCCCCGTTGCCTTTCCAAGTGCGTCCAACTACGCACAAGTCGCCCTTTTTGATAGGACAAATGCGCTAACTCTACTTGCAAAACTCCTTCTTTTGTTCGTGCACGATCCCCAAAAATTTCAAGAATCAAAGCCGTTCTATCGATAACTTTGCAATTCCATAATTTTTCTAAATTACGCTGCTGTACTGGTGTTAAAAAGTGATCTACAATCGCAAGCTCAATAGAATATTCATCTATGTAACAGGTTAACGCATCTACTTTACCTTTTCCAAAGAGAGTTGCAGAGCGAGGCGTTGCAATATTAATCGTTTCATAATTAACAACTTCTAACCTTATAGCACACGCTAAGCCTAATGACTCTTTAACACGAGAAGATATCGAACACTCTCTCAAAGAGCTTTCACTTCTATTTTCTTGAAAAATTGGTATCAAAACAAGTGCGCGCACCTGTCCTGTATTCTGCGAAAATATCCCTCCTAATCTCTCATTTTCATTTATCATAGCAATCTAAGTACTTTTAAAATGGGATAAGAGGTCTATCTTAAAATGACATGCTTACTCAGGACTTTCACCCTCAAACATCTGCACAGGCTGTCCAGGCATAATCGTAGAAATAGCATGCTTATAAACCAATTGCGCGTGTCCATCTCGGCGTAAAAGAACACAAAAATTATCAAATGAAGTTACAATACCTGTGAGTTTAACGCCATTGACAAGAAAAATTGTAAGGGAAATTTTTTGCTTACGCACCGTATTTAAAAACACATCTTGCAGGTGTTGTGATCGCTCTGCCATTATTCTTACACCTTCATCTCGATTGCATAAAATATTCGTGCATGCATATCGACTGAAAAATATCCAATTGTCAACGTAGAAGCTTCAAAATTTAGCAACAAACAACTGAAATTAGAGAAAAAACGGCTCTTTAAGGCAATAATAAAGCGCAACTTACGAAAAGCTATATTAAATTAAAAATTTTTCCACTTTATGAGCTTACAATTCAAAGGCATACTTTTATACATCCTAAGCTATTACAGACTATATGTGATGATGAAGCTGCTTCATTTAGAATCAATAAAAGTAAACGGACAACAATATTTATTAACGATCATCGGTATTAATAGAGAGGTATTCGCCACCCTACTGTATATATAACCGCCATTAAATTATCCTTATTTCAAAGACTAGCGGCTTATAAAGTTTTTTATAAACACAAGTTGTAAACAGTATTTTTGTTTTTGTTAGATTCAAATAATAAATTGTTTTTACTATATTTTATAACATTTTTAAACAGGGTATAAGAAACCGCGTTAACTTTATCTTGATAAGTTTTTAAAATTTTTTCCTAAGCATATTCCTTTCTAAATAATTAACAGCTAGTATGTAGAAATTATGTGGAAGAGGACGTATCCCTTTTCCGTCTGTAAGAGTACGAGGCGAGTATGGCACGCAGAACCAAATTGCAAACATTTGAAGTTGAAGTTGAAGAAGCCCTCACAAAAGCTATGAACTTTGATTTCAATGACACAGAATTTGAAACAATATCATCCAATAATTCTGAAAATATTGTTAATGTCGATGATCTGATTCAAAAAATTGCAATGGCAGAAGAAGAATTCTTTGCTGAAAACGGTACGTCAACTTTTGTTTCTAATATTCATGATGAAGCTGTTGTTGATAAATCCGTTGTTGAACAGCTTTTTGCTCCAAAACCTTCACCTGATATTTCAGGTGGAACTGTTCATAATACATTGTTGTCTACAAAACTTCTTCCTGCAAATGATGATATAACAACCCCTGTAAATTTTGGACTATTAAAGCAGCGTTCTTCCTCTCGAGTCTACTGGTATACAACAGCGCTTAGTGCTTTATGGGCAACGGGAGGAGCTTTTATTGCGCATAAGCTCGCACCTACCGGACTCAGCTCCTTATCCAATATCAGCACTTTTGTTACATCCCCAACAGGACTCGCTGTAGCAGCCGGAACAGCAATTCCTATCCTTATATCTTGGGGCGTTGCTCAATTAACAAAACGTTCAAACGACTTGCATAACATTGCTCTTCTTATGACAAATGCTGCACAACGCCTTAGTGAACCACAACATTTATCTGAAAAACAAGCTATTGCTATAGGGCAAACCATTCGTGAAGAAGTAGCGGCAATGAACGAAGGTATTGAACGTACCCTCGGACGTGCTGTTGAACTTGAAGCAATCATACAAGGTGAAGTTCACAACCTAGAACAAGCCTATGCTGAGAATGAATCACGTATTCACACATTAATCAAAGAATTGAGCAATGAACGCATCGCCATTTTGAATCACGCAGATCGCGTACAATCAACAATTAAAGGAACCCAAGAACAACTGAGTGATGAATTTGGTTTAGTTACCTCTAAAATTGTAACCAATGTTGAAAAGCTTGCACAAACTCTCTCTCAAACTTTACAAAAACAAGGTGAAGACCTTGTTGAAAAACTTTCCTATGCCGGTGATGGCGTAACAAATCAGCTTGTTGAAAAATTTAACGAAACAACAACACAAATTCAGCAGAAAAACACAGATTTTTTTCATGAATTAGGAAAAAACTTCGATGGTTTTGCAAAACGATTTGATCATAATGAAAAGCAAATAGAAAAAACCTTTAATGAAACAGCTGAAAAAGCGGAAGTACATGTTGCTAAAATTGCAACACATATACAGGCAGTAACAGATCAAACTTTGCACGCTGTCGATGAAAAGTTTAAAGCCTTGGATAAAGCTCTTATTGATCGTAATAATCAATCTCTACAGAATTTTGATGAGAAGATCTTAAAGCTCGACGACCAAGCACATAAACTCTCTTCTAAATTTGATAACGTAACCTCGCAAGCAATTGGAGCCTTTGAACAACGTTTAGCAACTGTTGATCTTTCTCTTAAAGAACATAGTGATTCGATCATTGATTCCTTTATAGAACGCAGTCAAGCTTTAGAAGATAATGCTGAAAAACTTGGTAACTTCTTGGAATCTCATGTCTTGAAAATAAATGAAAACCTCCAGGAAAAAACAGCAGACATTACCCATGCATTTACAAATGGACGTGAAGCTATTCTTTCTGCAATTGATAAAAGTAAAGAAAGTCTGAGAGAAGAAATTCAGTATGTCGACAATGCCATTGTTGATATCATACAAGAACGTTCACAAGATTTTAAAGTACAACTTTCTGATCAACGAGCTCTTATGGCAGACATGCTCGATAACGAGAAGAATAAAATTGCGGATACATTAAGAAATCAAATTGATGTCTTGTCCCAAAATACTTCTCATATTGAAAAAGTTTTGGCTGACAATATTCAAGTCGTTGATAAACAGGCTGAAAATCATATCACAAACATCATTCAATGCACTGAAAAACTACAAGATGTCATTGTACAAAGCTGCAATACAACCCAAGATGCTTTAGAAGCACAAGCGAGAAATATTGATATCCGTGCCGATGCTCTGCGTGACTCTTTAGCGATTAATAGTTTTTCTCTCAATGAAGTTCTTGCCGATCAAGCACGCACACTTGAGCAACGCATGGAAACAATCCATAACCTCATTGCAAAAAGTGATATACGTGTCGATGTTGCATTGAAACAACAAATAGATTTAGTTGAGAGTGCACTTGTTGCCAATAATAAGAACATTACTGAAACGGTTCAAGATCATATCAAAAACCTTGAAAGCCATGCCGAAATTTTAAAGAATACTCTCTCTCAATCGAGTGGTGTTTTCTTTGAAACCCTTGAAACACGTATGGAATCATTCGATACAGATCTAGAAGATCGTGCACACAAGATTTTTGAACGGACAACAACGCTAGAGGAAACATTATCTGAAAAATTTAGCCAAATCTGTGAAGCCATTGATATGCAAACATCTGTTATTGAGGAACGTTCTGACACGTTAAAAACGTCTCTCATGCTTAATAATGAGCAAAGTCAGATAATTCAACAAGCGCTGGAAAGCAGTTTTGACAATATGCGTGTAACCTTAGAAGACTCTGTTAATACAGTTACAGATAATCTGCATAACAAGATTATAAAAGCTTCTGATATTCTTTCTTCTACGAGTGAACAAATTCTTTCATCTGTTACAAATGTTACTGCACAAGCAGAAAATATTCTCTCAGAATCAGGCAATCGCATTGTATCAAATGTCAAAAAAACTGTTTATGATACCAGTGAAAAAGTTCTGTCCGTTCTGTCTGAACAAACAGCGCATACTGTCGAAGCTTTCGCAACAGCCAGTCATAATGCACAAGCATTATTGAATGAAACCATTCACACATCAACAACAGCAATAGAGCAAGTTCTTAATGAACGCTGTGATGTTCTTCATCACTCTATGCAAAATTTTAAAAATGATTTAGGGTATCAGCTCTCTGATGTAACGAGCCGTCTGGAAAATGCAGAAAATCAAACAGCAACACAAATTTCAAAACATGTTGGAAAAATAACAGAGCTGACAAATCACTTAAATCAAGCAGCGCAAAATACGACAGAATCAATAGATTCTTTAACACAGCATATCGGTGAACAACTCTCTCTCTCCACACAAGAAGCTGAACAAAGAATTTATGCACATAATGAATTTTTAGTGAATAGCTTAACCAAAGCTAACTCTGAAACAATTCAAACAATAACGGTTATGAAGGAAGAACTTGTTAATAATGTCTCATCCGTCTTAACACAGTTGAATCAATCAATTTACAATTTTCACGAAAATAGTAATGTTTTATTATCAGCTGTTCAAAATATTGATGGTCAGTTTAATGAGAGTGCGAATAATTTTTTCCGCAACACGGACCAAGTAGCAGAGCGTTTGTCAGCCTCAAATCAAGCGCTCAATAATAATGTTGAAATTCTGCAAGGACTTTCAAAGAATACCTTTGAACAAATTAATCATATAACGAGCAGTTTTGGTGAACATGCAAAAACACTTTCCCAAACTATTCATGTTCTTGAACAGTCTGAAAATTCACTTAGTGCAACACTTGAAGAAAAACATAATATGCTTTCTGTATTAAGCGATGCTCTTGTTTCAAAATCTCATGAAATTAATCAATTGATTGGACATTATGAAAAAATCTTCAACTCAGCACTTGAACGCTCTGATAAGAATGCACGTAACTCCACAAATTCATTCCAACAATCACTTAATAGGCTTGTTAGTGAAGCATCGACGCGTTTTTCAGAAGCAGCAGAAGACATACGTCGCTCCGCTGATGAAGTTCGTTTAGAGCTTTCAAAGATTAATAATGATATCAATGAAAATGTTAAAAAACTTCCAGAAAAGACAAAAGAAACAACGCAAACAATTCGCACAGCTTTGAATGAACAGATTACAGCGTTACAAGATCTAGTCAGTGTTATACAAAATGATCAAAAGAGCGCAAAAAAACAGCTGATATCAGAATTTCCTGCATCATCAATGTTTAATCAAAGAAATGACAATTCCACTGAGTCCGTTAAAAAGATCGTACCACCTAAGCCTATTTTGCAACAAGATCAAAGCAAAAAAAGACCAAATAAATGGGTGTCAAATCTCTTAGAAAGAGCTTCACGTGAAGAAACGTTTTATGATGCTCCCCCTAGTGATGATGTTTTAACATCAGTGCAAACAAAACCATCTCCTGCAAACAGCTCTCTTAATTCATTAGCTTCTGGTATAGTGAAAGCTATTAATCACAATGCCATTGTTGAGCTATGGGATCATTATCAACGTGGACAAAAAAACATCGTAACAGAACGCCTTTATACCTTAAATGGACAAAAAATATTTGAAATGATTAAGAGAAAATATATGAGCGATTTTGAGTTTAAACGTTCAGTGAATCAATATGTTACAGATTTCGAAAAGCTCTTACGTGATATATCGCGTAGTTCTGGTTCTTCCAGCTCAGTTCGCAAATACCTGATATCAGATACCGGAAAAGTTTATACTATGCTTGCTCATGCAAGTGGTCGAATCCAATAAAAAATAAGAAAAGTGGAAAAAGATATTTTTTCCACTTTTTTCCTCTCCAGTTGTTTTAATGGCTCATCGTAGAGTACTTTGCTTTCAACTACGGCTTTGTACTTCAAAGGCTGGAATAATTGGCATGCGGTTTTCTTTGATATCCTAAGCAATAACCCTAAAGAAGCGTAATGACTTATCAAACAACATATCACTTTAAGAATGATAAGCATATTTTCTTATCTTTTTCTTAACTCCTTTATTTTTCATAGTTTCATAAAGGTACAAAATAGGTAATAATTATTTTTGCTAATTGTGAAAAAATCCCATGCTCTTATATTAAAATAGCTCATAGAAACATTTCTATTTATTTTTCAAACGTTTTTTATCCACACATTACTCTCGTTTGAATTATGTAATTGAATATTTTTTATTATATTAGGTGAATTTTAAATAAAAGAATCTTATTGTATTCAAATTTCTCATTCAACATACGAAATGATGCATTATAAATTATAAAGAAAAGCGTTATGCTAAACATATGATTTTCATGTATCAAATCCGCAATTACAGCCATTTCAGCCACATCTTTGTTTATTAAAACACATAATTGTCAGTATATAAAAGATACAGCTTTCACTATTAAGAATCCAATTGAACAATGAACAACACAACTTCCATTCTCAACGTTCCAGTTTCCTTTAAAATAGCTGAATAAACAATTTATAAATTACAAATTGTTATTTAAAATTTCTTCTACCTCCGTATAAAACTTTAAATAAAATATATATTTTATAAAAAATGGATGAAATTGATAGGAACCGTTCTTCTGTTCTTTCCTTATTTTGTAAACATTGCAAAAAAATAATGGCTTGATAATGTAATCGTTAGAAAATATTTTATTTTTTTGTAAAATAATCAACTTTTACGAGTTTTATTAAGGAAAGAAAAACAAATGTGCTGCTATCAATGAAATTATTCATGCACACAAACAAAAAGAATCATCAAACTGGTTTTACGATCCAGAAGAATTTGCTCATGCTCATGCATTTTGATATTCAGAGAAATGAGGATCTATTAGTGGACAAAACCTTATCGTAGATGGAACATCTCATATACACATACGCTAACTTGGATATCATAAAAATGTCTAGAGAACGAAATAGTGATTTCAGTTCACCAAAAGCTGAACTTGACAGTGCCGCACTTTTTTATCACCAACACCCAAAACCTGGAAAATTGGAAATACAAGCAACAAAACCTCTTGATAATCAACGTGATTTAGCTCTTGCTTATTCTCCAGGCGTTGCAGCACCATGTCTTGCGATTCATGAAGATCCCAATCTTGCTGCTCAATATACCTCCCGTGCTAATTTAGTCGCTGTTATATCCAATGGAACTGCTGTTCTTGGTTTAGGAAACATTGGTCCACTCGCTTCAAAGCCAGTTATGGAAGGCAAAGCCGTTTTATTTAAAAAATTTGCGAATATTGATGTTTTTGATATTGAAATTGATGCATTCGATATAGAACAAATGGTACAAACGATATCAACCTTAGAACCTACATTCGGTGGTATTAATCTTGAAGACATTAAGGCTCCTGAATGTTTTGATATCGAAGAAAAGCTTCGTGCTAAAATGAATATTCCAGTTTTTCATGATGACCAACATGGAACTGCCATTATTGTTTCTGCAGCTGTATTAAATGCCTTAACTCTTTCAGGAAAAAAAATTGAAAATGCAAAAATAGTTACCTCAGGTGCAGGTGCTGCTGCCCTAGCTTGTCTTAATCTTTTGGTTCGTCTTGGGGCGAAAGTTGAAAATATTTGGCTTAGTGACTTAGAGGGGGTTGTTTATGAAGGTCGCAAGACCCTTATGGATCGTTGGAAAATCAATTACGCACAAAAAACGGACGCACGAACTTTATCTGATATTATTGATGATGCGGATATTTTTCTAGGCCTATCTGCGGGTGGTGTTTTAAAGCCTGAATATCTTAAAAGAATGGCTCAAAATCCACTCATTTTAGCGCTGGCTAATCCAGTACCAGAAATTATGCCTGAAGAAGCACGCTCTATACGACCAGATGCAATGATCTGTACAGGACGCTCTGATTATCCCAATCAAGTTAATAATGTCCTTTGTTTTCCCTATATCTTCCGTGGTGCATTAGACGTAGGTGCTTGTGCAATTAATGAAGAAATGAAAATGGCCGCTGTTCATGCGATTGCTGCCCTTGCACGTGAAGAAACTTCAGATGTTGTAGCACGTGCATACTCAAAAGAACCACCCAATTTTGGACCAGACTATCTGATCCCCTCTCCTTTTGATCCGCGTTTAATACTGCGTATTGCTCCCGCTGTTGCTAAAGCAGCAATGGCAACTGGTGTCGCCATTCGTCCCATTGAAGATATGGAAGCCTACTATGATATCCTCAATCGATTTGTCTTTCTTTCTGGTTTAACAATGAAACCTGTTTTTGCTGCAGCAAAAACAGCAAAACGTAAACGCGTCATCTATGCTAATGGTGAAGATGAACGCGTCCTTCGTGCAGCACAAGTTGTCATTGAAGAACAAACCGCAACGCCTCTCCTTATCGGCCGTCCACATGTCGTAGAAGCGAGATTAAAACGCTTTGGTTTAAGAATTCGTCCTGGTATAGATTTTGAATTAACCAACCCTGAAGATGATCCACGTTTTCGTGATTATGTTAATTTATTTTTTCATTATACAGGAAGGCGTGGTGTTACGCCTGAAATGGCAAAAACAGTAGTAAGAACATCAACAACGGCTATTGCTGCCCTTGCCGTCATGCGTGAAGAAGCAGATGCAATGATTTGCGGCTTAGAAGGACGTTTTGAACGTCAACTTGAATTAATTGAACAAATTATCGGTCTTGATCCTAATGTTCATCGTTTTTCTGCTATGAGTTTGCTTATCTCTCAACAACGTACTCTTTTCCTCACAGATACTTACGTCAACGAAAATCCTTCTGCAGAAGAAATCGCTGAAATGACTGTATTGGCAGCTCAAGAAGTTGAAGCATTTGGAATAACACCAAAAGCAGCCTTATTATCACACTCAAACTTTGGTTCTAAAAACACAGAAAGTGCGCGTAAAATGCGACGTGCAACAGAAATTCTTGCCAAATTACACCCTGATTTAGAAGCAGACGGTGAAATGCATGGTGATTCTGCCCTTTCCAAAGTTTTTCGTGATCGTGTTTTTCCTGATTCTCGTCTTAAAAGTGAAGCTAATTTGCTTGTCTTTCCAACACTTGATGCAGCCAATATCACGCTCAACACTGTTAAAAGCCTCACAAATGCACTCCATGTTGGTCCTATTCTAATCGGGGCAGCACGTCCCGCCCATATCTTAACGCCCTCAGTAACTTCACGGGGAGTTGTTAATATAACAGCCCTTGCTGTCCTTGCAGCCAATAGAAAAAATAGTCTCGTAAAATAAATGCGCAATAAAATTTCAAAGTTTTTTAAATATTGAGATATAGCGTTTCATGTACTGTAAACCTCTTTTCTCTATAGAGAAAGATAGCTATATTCTGGATTAAGTCTTTTTTTTTAAGAGAAAAAAGGCTAGAAGAACGATATTAAATGTATTTTGAATTTACTAACTCTATAATAAGGAATCCGTACATTGCCTTCCACGTTTGATAAAGTTGCTGATATCATAGCAGAAATCAGTGAAATTGATCGCAATACAATTACACCTGAAAGTCATACAATTGACGATCTAGGAATCGACAGTCTTGATTTTCTTGATATTGTTTTCGCTATTGATAAAGCTTTCGGAATAAAAGTCCCTCTAGAACAATGGACACAAGAAGTCAACGAAGGTACTGTTGCAACAGAAGAATACTTTGTTCTTAAAAACCTTTGTGCAAAAATTGATGATCTCGTTGCCTTAAAACAGGCGGAGTAGTTTTTTCACCATGCATGATCAATCTGTATTCATCACTGGTATAGGCCTCATAAGCTCTCTGGGGGAAGGAGTTGATCAACATTGGAATCTCTTAAATGATCCAATCCGTACACCAAACCTAGATTGTACAACTTTTTCACCCTACACGGTTCATAAATTGCCCGAAATTGATTGGAGTTTACAAATTCCTAAAAAAAGTGATCAACGGCAAATGGGAACATGGCAGCGTCTTGGTACCTATGCGGCTGGTCTTGCTCTTGATGATGCTGGCATGAAAAATAATGAACACCTCACTTCAACAATGGACATGATTGTAGCAGCAAGTGGAGGAGAGCGTGATATTACTGTTGATACACAGATTCTTTCTAAAGCGCGCGCAGTTGCCGATCATGCCTCTATGTTAAATGTTGCTCTTTCAACCGAACTTCGTCCAACATTATTTTTGGCACAACTTTCAAACCTTTTGGCAGGAAACATTTCAATTGTTCATAAAGTCACTGGATCATCTCGTACATTTATGGGAGAAGAAGGCAGTGGGCTTTCTGCTCTTCAAATTGCTGTAGCTCGCATTAAATCAGGTCAAAGTACCCATGCTCTTGTAGGAGGTTCCTATAATGCACAAAGTTATGATATGTTGTTGGCGCATGAACTTGGTGGTCTTTTAACCCATAATGGATGGAGCCCAGTGTGGGATCGTGAAATCCACCCCGGCGGCGGTATCATAGCCGGTTCTGGTGGTATCTTCCTAGTTCTTGAAAGTGGAGAACATGCAAAAAAGCGCAACGCACGTGCTTATGCTGAAATTAGCCAAATTATTACAAACCAAACAGATAGAACCAAAATTCCACTTAGAGAATCAATTGCAACAATGTTAAAAACTGCGGGCGCTAAATCTGCCCTAGCCATTTCAGCAGCCTCAGGAGCTCACGAAGCAACAAAAGCAGAACAAAATGCTCTTGATAATGCTGATCTATCTTACCGTGGCATTACAACATTATTTGGTTATATGCGGGAAGCACAATTTCCTCTAGCTCTAGCTCTTGCAGCACTTTCAATTGAAAAAAAACACAGTTTTCCAGCGTTAAGTCCTCATGAAAAACCTTTTTCTAAAGAAGTACGTGAAATATTTGTTACAACTATTGGTATAAAAAGAGCTGAAGGTATTGTGCGTCTTACAGCTGTTTGAAGGGAATTTCTATAGTGAAATATCATGATCATTTTGGACGTCCACTTGTAGCAATAACTGGGGCAGGCATCGTCACATCACTGGGACAAGGAAAACATGAAAATTGGCAAAAATTAACAAGCGGTGTAAGCGGTATCCACAAAATAACACGTTTTCCCGTTGAGGGATTAAATACATATATTGCTGGAACAATTGATTTTCTCAAAGAAAGTACACTTGGTGCTTCAGCTCTTTCTGAGAAGCTTGCACATCTTTCCGCTGAAGAAGCTTTGGAACAAGCTGCTGTTGATAAAAAAAATTTTAATGGACCACTCTTTCTAGCTGCTCCTCCTGTTGAACTTGAATGGACCGCACGTTTTAGTCTTGATCAAGAGGACGAATTCAATGGTGAACCTTCTTATGCACACCTTCTTAAAGTCTGTAAGAATAAACTCCATGAAACGCTTTTTGAAGCCACACAATTTGGTGCAATTGCAGAAAAACTTCAAAAAACATTTGGCACAAAAGGACTTCCTGTTACACTTTCCACTGCTTGTGCATCTGGTGCAACAGCAATTCAATTAGGAGTTGAATCTATTAGACGGGGAGAGACAAATCGAGCTCTCATAATTGCGACAGATGGATCAGTTTCAGCTGAATCTCTCATCCGTTTTTCGTTACTATCTGCTCTTTCAACCCAAAATGATCCTGCTGAAAAAGCAGCAAAACCCTTTAGCCGTGATCGGGATGGATTTGTTATGGCAGAAGGCTCAGGTGCTTTTGTTCTTGAATCTCTTCAAAGCGCATTAAACCGTAATGCTACAGTTTTAGGAATTTTAGCTGGCTGTGGAGAAACAGCCGATGATTTTCACCGTACTCGTTCAAAACCCGATGCATCACCAGCAATTGAATCCATCCGCAAAGCTTTAGATGATGCAAAAATAACCATCAATGAAATTGATTATATTAATGCACATGGAACTTCCACACCTGAAAATGAGAAAATGGAATATCTTGCATTATCAACAGTATTCGGTGATCTTTTAGAGCATATTCCAGTCTCTTCTAATAAATCAATGATTGGGCATACATTAACTGCTGCTGGTGCAATAGAAGCGGTTTTTTCGCTTTTAACCATTCAATCGGGGATACTTCCACCTACAATAAATTATGATAATCCTGACCCTGATATCCCTTTAGATGTTGTTCCTCATCATAGCCGTAAAGCCTGTGTCAATGCAGTTTTGTCCAACTCATTTGGATTTGGTGGTCAAAATATGAGTCTTGTCATCACTGCATATAAAGGATAATCCTTTAATAATAAAATTTTATAACGCTAACCTAATAACATATTTAAAGGGAATGGTAATGCGTGCACTGCAACTCTTCGATGATCGTCGGCTTGAAATCACTAATATTTCCCCGCCATCTTCACCTAGTCTAGGTGAAGTAACTGTGCGGATAAAAGCCGTTGCTCTTAATCATATTGATGTATGGGGATGGCGTGGCATGGCTTTTGCGAAAAGAAAAATGCCCCTCATCATTGGTGCAGAAGCCTCTGGTGAAGTTATACAAATAGGAGATGGCGTTGAACATCTCCAACTTGGACAGATTGTCTCAATTTATGGTGCACAAACCTGCGGAGTATGCCAAGCTTGTCATGAAGGACGAGATAATCTTTGCAGTCATGTAAAGGGAGTCTACGGTTTTCACCTTGATGGATTTGCGTGTGAGCTTGTCAATTTGCCAGCACGTTTATTAGTTCCATCACCTCCCCAATGTGATGAATTGCAGGCAGCGGTTGCTCCAATTACTTTTGGTACCGTAGAACATATGCTTTTCGATAACGCAAAACTACAAGCAGGAGAAACAATCCTGATACAGGCTGGTGGTTCAGGTATTGGCTCTGCAGCCATTCAACTTGCAAAACACATGGGCTGTACAGTTATCACAACTGTAGGTTCAGATGAAAAAATTGCAAAAGCACACTCTCTTGGAGCAGATCATGTGATTAATTATCGTAAAGATCGTTTTGAAGGTGTGGTGCGTAAATTAACCCAAAAAAAAGGTGTTGACGTTGTTTTTGAGCATGTTGGTGTAGATACATGGAACGGTTCTTTGTTATGTATGAAAAAAGGAGCACGCTTAGTGACTTGCGGTTCTACCTCTGGTGTTTCAGCACCAATAAATCTCATGCAATTATTCCAACAACAACTTAAGATATTCGGTTCATTTGGCTGCCGTATGGAAAATATGAAAAATGCCATGCAAAAAATGGCAGAAAAAACTGTACACCCTGTCATTGATACAATTGTTGAGCTTGATGAAATTGATACAGCTTTAAAACGAATGGAGAGCCGTGATGTTTTTGGTAAAATTATCCTTAAAATCGATTAAATCATGATGAAGCTTTCTCTTAAAAATCTCATATATCTTATTAAAATTATAGCTAAAAAAATATCCTACTTGTTATGGGCATATCTGCTCTTTGGTTCTTTATTTATTCTAAAATGCTTTCCTGCCAAAATGGGAGTCTCTTTTTTTTCTTGGTTGGTAAAAAAAATTGGTCCCCTTTTACATCGTCATCAAATCACACTTAAAAATCTTAGAGGTGCATATCCAGAAAAAACAGAGCAAGAACTCCATGCAATTGCAATAGAAATGTGGGAAAATATAGGACGTTTCCTAGCCGAATATATTTTTCTTGATAAAATTTTTGATTTTGATCCTCATGCAGACGAGCCAGGTTTCATTGAGGTTAAAGGCGTTGAAATATTTGAGCGATTAAAAAATGAAAAAAAACCACATATTTTTTTCACCGCACATACTGGAAATTTTGAACTTCTGCCTATTTGTGCACAAAGTTTTGATCTTAATGTTACAGTATTATTTAGACCACCCAATAATCCCTATGTTGCCAAACGAGTCCTTAAAGCACGACAAACTTCTATGGGGCATCTTATTCCCTCCAAGGCCGGTGCAGCATGGGCATTAGCAGCCAAATTAGAAAAAGGTGAAAATGTTGGTATGCTCGTTGATCAAAAATTTCGCCGCGGTATCATGGGAACATTTTTTAACAGACCTCTTAAAACAAATCCCTTAATTATAAAACTCGCTCGACAATATGACTGTGATATTTATCCAGCACGTTGTATTCGTTTGCCTAATGGACGTCATCGTTTAGAGTTATATGAACATATAGAACTTCCACGTGATGAAAAAAATGATATCGATATAGCTGCTTCTACGCAAAAATTAAATGATATTGTTGAATCTTGGGTCCGTGAATATCCTGGACAATGGATGTGGTTACATAGACGTTGGGACACCTAACATAAAGCTCTATTGCTTACAAAGGAAGTGCAAATGTTAGCTTCAAAAGACATCAAAGATCTCATTGCAATTATCAGTGCATTACGAAATTCTGATAGCGGTTGTATCTGGCATAAAAAACAAACTTTTGAATCCCTCATACCCTATATGCTCGAAGAAGTTTACGAAGTAATCGATGCCATTGAACGAAAAAACCGAAAGGATCTCTGTGAAGAACTTGGAGATCTTCTTTTACAAGTTATCTATCATGCTACCATTGCACAAGAAGAAGGCAGCTTTACTTTTGAAGATGTTGTTTATGCAATCACGGCAAAAATGATTCGACGCCATCCTCACGTTTTTGGAAATGCCGAGCAAAAAAAACGAGGATTTATAAAAGAAGAGTGGGAATATATAAAAAAAAGAGAACAGGTTGAACAAAAAAAATTGCGCGAAGAAAAAAACAACAATTCCTCCACAAGCATACTCGCACAAGTAAAACAAATCCAGCCAGCAAACCAAGAGGCACTTGCTTTACAAGAAGCAGCAGCTAAAGTAGGTTTTGATTGGAAAAAAAGTGATAAAGTTTTTGAAAAAATAGAAGAAGAACTCGAAGAGCTCAAAGAAGCCATCAAAAATAAACAAAATTCAGAGATAGAAGCAGAGTTTGGAGATCTCTACTTTATTCTCCTTAATCTCGCACGCCACTTAGCGATTGATCCACAAAAAGCATTAAAAAAAACGAATATAAAATTTCGAAACCGTTTTGTCTATATTGAAGAAAAGCTATCCACTCAATCTAAAACACTCACTGACGCATCCTTGAATGAAATGGAAGCACTTTGGAAACAAGCTAAAAATGAACAATAAAAATATTAGATTTTTTCTACCTCAAAGAACAAGTCCCTCTAAAATTACTGAATTATAATTCAGCTCAGCTCAATTTGTTTTATATTGATCCTGCGTAGCAGGACGAAGTTCCACCGATTCGCCACACCCACATGCTGAAACTTGATTAGGATTTTTAAAGACAAAACCAGAACGAAGCGTTGTCACTTCATAATCCATCTGCGTCCCTAATAAAAATAATACCGCATCATGTGCTACGAAAACACGGGCACCATTCACTTCAACAACATCCGCATCTATCCCCTTTTCTTTGACAAGAGTAATTGTATACTCCATCCCTGCACAACCACCTTTTTTGATACCAACAAGAATACCCTGTGCATCTTTTGCATCCATAATCGCTTTAACACGATCCACTGCTGCTTCCGTCAAATTTATTACCGAAAAACGGCTCATGGTTTACTCTTTTCTTAGTTCAATAAACATTTTGAAAGTTTTTCCTCTATAATATTGTATCTAGTATTTTAGAAAAAAAACAACAAAACCTAAATTAAAGTATTCTGACCTTGTTTATTTGGATAAAAACGCGTACCCATAAAATGAGATTTATGATTATACAATCCAGAACTTACAATTTTTTGTCCACATAAAACACAAAATACTTCGTCTATAAAAACTCTAAACAAAGGAAAACGTTTCAATACCATACATTCACTCCTCTCCTTTTAAAAATCTTTATCTTTTTAGAAAAGTAACGATTAGATAAGGAAAAAATATACCCCCCGTACTCATTTTCTCCCCTCCTTCTCCAATTCATACCCCTAAATCCACCAATCTTACCCCTTCACAAAATGATTACAAAGAATTTTACAGATTTGTTACGTATCTTGAATTGATAACAAGATATTGATGTCCAAAATTTTTTACTTTCAAAAGCTCTAAGTGCAAGAGCATTTTAGATTTTATTCTGTTTATTTTTTCTCTTGCCTTTAAAGAAACAGTCATTTAATCGTTTTACACAAACTCGGAGCGTAGCGCAGCTTGGTAGCGCACTTGACTGGGGGTCAAGGGGTCGTGGGTTCAAATCCCGCCGCTCCGACCATTTTTCAAATGCTATAAAATAAAAAATAAGCTTACTTAAAAAGTGAATTATTATGCATTTCAATTAGCACATACATGAATTTTTTCTTCAACGTAAAATAATGTGCAATAACATTTTATCACAAACTCGAAATAAGCTGTTTTATTAAAATAAGCTTCGTTCTTAGGAAAACACACACACGAAACGCGAGACCTTTTGCCTCGCGTTTTTTATTCTTCAGAAAAATTTATAATTATTCGGTCTTATATTTTCTAAATTTTCCTACACGACAATGTCGCTATTATCATTTTTTGTAATGGATGGTGACATCTGTACGGTTATCTTTTTGGGTTTTAATTCAGCTGGCATTTCCCTTTTAAGCTGAATATGAAGAAGCCCATCTCCAAGTTCTGCTCCAATAACCTTAACATGATCAGCCAAATGAAAACGCCGTTCAAAAGCACGCGAAGCAATGCCTCGATAAAGGAATTCTCGCTCTTCATCATCATTTTCAGACTTTCTGTTTCCCTTAACGATCAGCTGGTTACAATGCGTTTCAATATCAATTTCATCTTGAGAAAAACCAGCAACAGCCATAGAAATTCTATAAGAATCTTCAGTTAAACGCTCGATATTATAAGGGGGATAAGAAGAAACTTCATCTGGTTGTCTTCTAGAATCAAACCAGTTAAAAAGATGATCAAAACCTACTGTGGAACGATAAAATGGTGAAAAATCTACTTGACGCATAATATTGCCCTCCTCTAGAGCGACTATAATTTATAATTAATTCACAAAGTTCCCAAATGGCAAACTTACTTGTGAACCTGCGGCCCCATCATGGCAACCACACTATATTATCTGGTAATTGTTTTTCTTTATTTCAACTCTTTGGAACCTAAATTGATAAAAACTATCTAAAAAGCAATATACCCCTTTTTAAATCCTTTTTCTTCATTACATAAATGTCAAAGTCCTCTCATTATCTCACGTTGCACTAAGCGGCAAATACACTGTAAAGGATTTCAATTGGAAACACCTATTTATCCCATAGACTGGGCTTCCACTCCTCCTAATATCCATCATGGTACTCTTAAAATAGCAATAGATCACGAAATTCGTTTTGCGATAACATATCCTGAGGTGGAAAAATCTAAGGGAACAATTGTTATTCTCAAAAGCTACGCAAGTACTTTAGAAAAATATTTTTTATTAATAAATGAAATTTCTAAACGCGGTTTTCATACAGCAATATTTGACTGGTTTGATCAAGAAAAAAAATCCTTCAAGATAAGAAAACAAAGCCGACATCATTGTTTTGATATGAATAATGATATTAATGACTTATATAAATTTCTTAAAAATATTGTTTATCCTAATTGTCCGCCTCCTTACTCTATGCTCGCCTATGGTATAGGTGGATTGATAGCACTTAGCGGATTAGATCTCATTAATTATCAGTTTAATAAATTGCTCTGTGTTTCTCCCCTTTTTGCTCCATTCGGTAATAAAACGAATGGTTTTCAACATAAATTAACACAATTTCTTTCTGATATAGGTCTTGGCTTTATACCAGCGAAAGATGGGAAAAAATTAAACAAAAAAAAACAAAACAATATAAAATCGGAACACATGCATAAAGTGCCGTTCCATTCCATTAAGCCCCCAACATCCCAATGGATGGCATCGGTATTTAATGCGATCGATTCTATGAAGAGAAATGTACTCCACGGAGATTTACGAATTCCAACACTCTTTATTCTAGCCAATCAAAACAATATTGCAAACAACATTGAAGTGCGGCAATTATGCCAACACACACGCCTGACAGAAAGTATTACTATTACAGGCGCTAAACTGGATACAATTATGGTTAACGAAAATTATAAAAAGCAATTTTGGGCTGCATTTGATGCATTTATTCCCGATAATGTATTTGTAAAATAACACTAAATCTTAATTTCCCCTCCGCCCATAAAAAAAGAAAATTTCTACGAGCGTTGGATCTACAAACACTTTTTAATATAATGGATTTTACTTTCCAACCACTCATATGATTCGTTTTCTAGCCTCTACAGGCAAGCCATGACCTAAATATTCACCACGCATTCTAATAAAAAACTAATATACAAAGTATATCGTTACATTAAACAACATTATTTTACATCATAAAAAATAACTTAATAAAAAAATGTTTTGTATAATTAATAAAAATGAAGATAATAAATCTGCTTAATATAACATGATACATACTTATAAATAAAGCATCAAAATACTATTTTTGATCTATTATTAAGTGTTAATTTAATATTATATCTAGAAAAATAATATTTTTCATCTATTTAAGGAAAAAACTGAAAATAAAGCACACTTATAATATTTATTACAAATCTCTATAAAAACAAATAACTATGAAATTTCTATTTCTTAAGAGAATTTTTAAAAAACAATAAATTAACATAATATTCTTCTAATTTCTCTATATAGCAAGTCCCTACAGTAACGGTTTTCATAAGTTTTTTAATGAAATTCTGATAATAATCAGCGAATTTAAAAGAAAAGATAGCAATGAATCATCTTAAAAGTTTTAGAGAACCCCTTCTTTTTTCAAAATCACATATATTTTGAATTTAACCAACTCACAACGAATATGCTGTATTCTGAATAAGAATGTAAGAATTAACCATTTTGCCATTCATTTCAATTATGAGCATTTTACCGTCTTTTTTATAAATACTCTATATTGTATAATTGATGCGGCAAAACTCTGACAAATGGAGCCATTGGAACATAATCATGAAACGAATCCTGCTCGCAGAAGATGATAACGATATGCGTCGCTTTCTCGTAAAAGCCTTAGAACGTGCAGGCTACGAAGTCGCCGATTTCGATAATGGTATTAGCGCGTATGAACGTTTACAAGAAGAGCCATTTTCCCTTCTCTTGACTGATATTGTGATGCCAGAGATGGATGGAATCGAACTCGCACGACGTGCTACTGAGATTGACCCTGATTTACGAGTAATGTTCATTACAGGTTTTGCAGCGGTAGCACTCAATTCAAATAGTGATGCCCCTCCTGATGCAAAGGTTCTCTCTAAGCCATTTCACTTACGTGAACTCGTCAATGAGGTTGAAAAGATCCTTATCGCTGCTTAAAAAGTATTTTTTTAAGTTATTTGCATCTCTTGAAAGAGAAAACGAAATTAGGCATTGACGTTTATCATTCTATATGGTGTATGCAACATCAATGAATGGGCGTGTAGCTCAGCGGGAGAGCACTACGTTGACATCGTAGGGGTCACAGGTTCAATCCCTGTCACGCCCACCAGATTCTTTTTCTTATCCTATAACTTGCTGTATTTATACATCTTTTTTACTGTGAGGGATGTCTGAATAAAGTTAGAGGAATAGGGTTTTTTAACATTTCTCTACAAAGGTAGCATTTTTCTCTCTTTTTGATTCGCGAATTACTTCTGGTATTTGTTTGAATTTTTCTAAATCCTCTTGTGTAAAAATATCTATAAATCTAGAAAACATGCCAACAATTTCACGCCTCAACAGATCAGAAGTCTTGATTGTAAAACTTGTGCGACAAGCATCCGATTCTCTTCTCAAAATTTCTGCTACCCCTTGATCTAAAGCATAGAGTTCAATTATCTTTTCCTCCAGTCCTACAGGAACAGATTTTTTTCTGATCTATACAAAAGATAAAAATGCTACAGATATGTCTAATTTCTTAGCCATATCTAAGAGGCGTTCTGAGTGATCAACGCGAAGTTTA
>NZ_JBHIMR010000119.1:0-527 GCF_042194215.1 Bartonella sp. MR100HLJHH | reverse complement strand
GATGCCACCATGGCAAAGTATATGACAGTTTGTGGTTTGACTTATCGTCCCCATGGTTTTCGTTCAAGCTTACGGGATTGGATAGCAGAGACAACGTCAACACCATTTGAGATTGCCGAAACTGTTCTTGCACATACAGTTGGGAGTTCAGTGACGAAAGCCTACATGCGAACGGATTTTTTAGAGCAACGGCGTGTTCTTTTAGAGCTGTGGGCTTCATTTATAACAGGATAGAATTTTTACAATTACCTCTGCAGTGTTTTTGGCTATTTTGAAGAGAAATTTGATATGTCCAATTCTGTGAAAATAACAGTTTTAAATGTGTAAAGCTATTATTGATAGTCTCCATGAGACGAGTAAAATTAAGAAATCATTTTCTAAAGAATTTCGCGCGTCTCAGAGTATGTTTAGAGTCGGATATTTGGTTTTTGTGTAAAAATACTTACTAATGCATCCATAATACGTGAAAAATCAAGCGCTAATAAGAGTATAATGAGTACAATCCATTTCGTATAACGAGACATCAC
>NZ_JBHIMR010000118.1:0-531 GCF_042194215.1 Bartonella sp. MR100HLJHH | reverse complement strand
GCAAAAGCCATATCGCTTTCAGCTGTTTGGTCAATGTGACGCACAACGATTTTTGCAAGAGAAGGATCAACCTTTGGTGTATAGCCATTACGCTCTGCTATCTCTTGAACAATACTGCCAAGGGTTTTCTGGTGGTAGGATTGGCTTTTTGGGGTTCTGTAAGACGTGTTCATTGATGCGGCGCGTCCTGTAACACTTAAGCTTTGCGGTGGGCTGCTTACAGAAATTTCGTCTATCAGATAGGCTCCCATATCGCGGTTTTTCCCGCCTTCATAGCCAAGTGTTATGGAAATAACTGTCCCGATAAGAGGAATATCAAGAAAGCCGTTATCACTGTCACGCGCACGGTCATCAAGCTCTATAGTGATACGATCACTTTTGTTTTCTGCTTCATCGGTAATTTCAATTGATAAAACATAATCCATGAGCGTTTTGGTGATGTCTTCTCCATTTGCCAGAACCGTGCAAAAAGGTTTCATGATTTGCTACCCCAAATTCTGATCACTGGTGTGGCTTTCGGATAGGGGAGGG
>NZ_JBHIMR010000117.1:0-537 GCF_042194215.1 Bartonella sp. MR100HLJHH | reverse complement strand
TATACTTATGAGACAATACCTGCTGGTAGTAACTGGTGGAAAGAAACATGGAATATGTTCACAAATCCCAACAGTGTTCACACATGTCTTGGACATGCGAATGCTATGTGCAACATACTTTATGGCACATCTCATCTAGAACAAAAACCTTGAATTAGATCATGGAGAAAAAAATGAAACAAACCTTAAAATTATTAAGTGCGATAACTCTGTTGAGTATAGCTGGGTGCCAGTTTAATAAAACTCCCACATCTTCTATAGGGGCATGGGAAAAACCAGGAGCAGATTTTACTGAGATAGGAAAAGCCTTGTTAGAATGTGGCATGCCAACACCTTATGATGCAGATCCAGAAAATCAAAATCGCAGTTTCAATCAAATGGCAACCATTGATGCTTGCATGCTTCAAGCAGGGTTCAACTATAAATATGATGTGGGGGGGGGGTGGTGTGGAAACCATAAAGCCGAAAATCTCCCGATTTGTCGTCCTGGCGCTGTCATACCACAGCGCAGTGTCAAGAAGCGCTTAAACAGCCCGT
>NZ_JBHIMR010000116.1:0-543 GCF_042194215.1 Bartonella sp. MR100HLJHH | reverse complement strand
GGCGGGTCTACTAAAATAAAAACCTATACTGAACGTCTCTCTCCTTATGGTGAATTAGAGATTGTCTGGGTCTAATCAATAAAGCAGTACAGGCGTGGCGGGGGCGCCTCTCTTTCAAATTTTCCCATTCCAAATTTTAGCAAATGTTTATCACATTAGATTGTGAGGGTCTTCTATGTGCAAAAAATATGAATTAACCAGTGAAATCAAAAAAATCAAACATGCTCTTACTCGAAATATTATAAACCTTTATCGCATTAAAGCTTTAAAAGATTTCGATGATGTAAAGGCGGGGTCTTTGGGCGGCTTTATTGAAAAGGAAGTTAACCTATCCCATGATGGTAATTGCTGGGTGTATGATGAGGCTTGTGTCTACGGTCATGCAAGAGTGTATGATGATGCAAAAATACGCCATTTTTCTCAAGTCTGTGGTCAAGTTTATGGCAATGCTGAAGTCTATGGAAAAGCTTTTATCTCTCAATATGCTAAAGTTTATGACCATGCTTTTGTCTATGGCAATGCTCATGTTTATGGCAATATTTA
>NZ_JBHIMR010000115.1:0-556 GCF_042194215.1 Bartonella sp. MR100HLJHH | reverse complement strand
TTAACGGATTACTTGCGTAAACATGATTGGGTGTATCGACGGGCTCCAGGGGCGCCTCTGTTACCTTATCAGGATAAAATTAAGAAAGGATTCATGGACTGTCCTGCTATCACTATTCAAAGACCAGATGGTACAGAAAAGGTACTGCCTTCAACAAAAATTACACCAAAAGGATTAGCTTGTTTGAGAGAGCAAATCCATGGAGGTGTGCAATGAATACCAGTATCGACTTTTTATGTGATTTATGGATGGCTTTGTTTCAATTTTCTGATCGTGATGATGTCGAAGATAAAGCTTTTAATGCTCTCATTGAGACCATGGATGCAATAGAAAAAGCTTTGATTTTAAAACTTCAAGATGAATCACCAAATGCACTCAGGATTCTAGCAATGGTTACAAATTTTGGATCTTTAAAACCTCCTTCTATTATGGAGCCTTTGTTGAAAGCTTACGAGCCGAGTTTGAAAAATTCTGTTAAGAAAGCTGCTTAACTTTAAAAACATGATTTTATCTCCTCGTCTTTGAGGCGGGGAGGTGGTTAACAGCATAAAATATC
>NZ_JBHIMR010000114.1:310-557 GCF_042194215.1 Bartonella sp. MR100HLJHH | reverse complement strand
AAGACATAAAATGGCTTGTGCGTGAGTGATCATAATCCCCCCTCAAGGCTCTACGTATTTTTATGTGTGCTATGACAGAGCGCGTAGTTATAAGTTTTAAAAAATTGGATTAACTCAATTCAGACACATGCTGCATGCATCATTTATTAATTTGATTTCTTCTTCTCTTTTTTTGATGAGGTCATCCCTTAAGAAGCCAAGATTACTTTCGACTAAAGCTGTAAACAAAAGTAGCTCATTTAGGCGA
>NZ_JBHIMR010000114.1:0-288 GCF_042194215.1 Bartonella sp. MR100HLJHH | reverse complement strand
TGAGAAAAATAATTATCAAACCAAGTTGTAAAAGCTTGCGTAAACACAGATAAAAACCATTGATTAAAATCATCGTACGGAAATAACGGAAAATATTTTCTATCATCACGCGCAAAGATACTATGCAGCATATAGACAAGACAACCTGTTGATGAGGGATCTATCCTTATTTCAAAACATGCATCTTCAGGCGAACGGAGACCATAATATATGGTTTCCTGTCCAATCTTATTAACAAGATCAATCAACTGGACTTTGCTTATAGTGATCTGTGGGACATCTATCATC
>NZ_JBHIMR010000113.1:0-557 GCF_042194215.1 Bartonella sp. MR100HLJHH | reverse complement strand
GTTTCTGGCTTGGCATGTATTTATAGCCATGCAAAAATTTATAATTATGCTGTTATTAATGGTCGTGCAAAAATTTACGATGATGCACATGTTTACGACCGAGCAGTAATTTACGTTAATGCACAAGTTTGCGGTGATGCCAAGGTTTATGGAGAAGCAAGAATATACCATGACGCCGTAATTTCCGAACATGCACGCGTTTATGACAATGCAGAAGTTTTCGACAACGCTACAATTTCGCACTTTGCATCCGCTTGTGACAATGCTCGTATTTTCGGTAAAGCAAAGGTTTGTAGTTTTGCCAAAATTTATGATGGAGCCCATGTTTCTGAAAAAGCTAAAGTTGGTGGTCACGCAGAAATCTCTGGAAATGCCCGTGTGTTTGGTGGTGCACTAGTTTGCGAGAATGCCAAAGTAACCGGAAATACAAAAGTATCTGGAAATGACACTGTTTTAAGATAAGGGCGTGAGGCAATAAACCATGGAAAAAAAATACGAACTTACTGATGAAACAATCGAAGTTGGGCGCAGAACGCTCCGCCGCATTCGTGCATTAA
>NZ_JBHIMR010000112.1:0-557 GCF_042194215.1 Bartonella sp. MR100HLJHH | reverse complement strand
TGTCATATTTGTTATGAGAAAGACCCTGTCCATTGGGGCGAACAATATCAATCAGCGGCACATCATTGCCGGCTTTCCCCACCGTGGGGCGGAAAACAGAGCCAACCCCATCAGCTGCTTTAATCCCTTGGCTCTCTTGTGCAACAGGACTTCGCGCTCCAAGCGCTTGTGCTTGCAACAACAAAGGCTGAAAAGCTAAGCAAAAACTTAAAACAAGTGAAAGCCCCTTGTGGATCCCTCGCTGCAAAACACAAAGAACGCGCTGCCCTCGCTTGTATCCATATCCCAATTTGTGCTTTTGATCTTTCAATCCCCGCATCTTCAGCTCCTCATAAAATTCTTTATCTCTTAAAAAAAACAACCCATATGGGTGTAAACAGCACAGCGATATTTTTTACCGCCCCTTTGCTCTAAAATCTCAATAATGCCCGCACTTGAAATAACCCTGTCGCATTTCCCTTTTCTCGCACTGTCGATTGGGTTAAAATATTCGAATAAGACACATCAACATCCGTAATGTCTCCGGTTGCATGGAAACCAAGAGTTGCCCCAACGAG
>NZ_JBHIMR010000111.1:0-568 GCF_042194215.1 Bartonella sp. MR100HLJHH | reverse complement strand
GTTTCTGAGATTACACAAACAGAGATACGCAATGTTCTTGCCCCTATTTGGCATACAAAAGCTGGAACAGCTAATAGAGCTCTTATTCGTCTCAATCTTTGTCTTAAACATGCGGCTGCCTTAGGAGATTGGATGTTGATTTACAAGCAACAGAAAAAGCACGCGCGCTCTTAGGTAAACAACGTCATAAAACGCAAAATTTACCAGCCATGGATTGGAGAGATGTTCCGGCTTTTTATAAAACACTCTGTGAAGCATCAACCATAACACAACTGGCTTTGCGTTTGCTTATTCTGACAGGCGTTCGTACCAATCCTTTACGTCATATTCATAAAGATCAAGTTGAGGAGGATATATGGACCATTCCTGCTGAGGATATGAAAGGAAGGCGTGATGCTACAACAGAATTTCGCGTGCCTCTATCAACAGAAGCATTAGAAATTCTAAAACAAGCGCGCTTGCTCTCTCGTAATGATTTCTTTTTTTCTGCTAGAGGTCGTGGTCCCCTCGCTGAGAAATGTATGGCTACGTATATGAGAAAAAATAAAATTGAAGCCTGCCCCCATGG
>NZ_JBHIMR010000110.1:0-587 GCF_042194215.1 Bartonella sp. MR100HLJHH | reverse complement strand
AATTAAAGAAGTTAAAGCAATAAAACCACTTGGAAAAGTCTCTAGAGATTGAGTCACAAAGTCAAACAGCGTGGAGTGTTGGAACTTTGCTAACATCTGTTTCACGTTCAGCATGCCACGCATCATAATTCGCTTGCATACGTAACCATATGGCAGCTCCATTCCCAAACATTTTGCCAAGACAAGCCGAAAGAGAAGGAGATATAGGCTTTTCGGCATTTAGAATATCATAGAGATGTTGGCGTGATATACCAAGCATCTGTGCGATTTCTGTATTCGTTTTGCCAGTTTCAGGAATAATTTCTGCCAAAACTTCTCCTGGATGAGTAGGACAACGGTTTTTATCTCTTTGTGCAGGAATGTCATTCATAACTATATCCTTTCTTAATAAAGTGAATACGAAGTTTAAATTCTATTGCCATCTTGCTCTCCAAATCAATGAAGAGACCATAACAAGAAACAACAGACGATCATAAGACTGACACTGTCACTCAAAAAGCCCTTTAAAAGGGCTTTGAAAGAGTGATAAAAGGACTTAAAAATCATACAAGCTCGCTTATACAACAGCTATCCATTTGACTTGCGCT
>NZ_JBHIMR010000011.1:0-88614 GCF_042194215.1 Bartonella sp. MR100HLJHH | reverse complement strand
ACAGAGTAATTGGCATGCCCCGCCCCCGCAAATTGTGCAATCGGTTGAATGGCTGTTGTGCCTCCCAAAAAACTTGGTAAATGGAAAAGGTCTGATAAATCAACGCTGCCAATCCATTCTCTGATGCGGCTTGGCAAAGATTTAAAAAATCACTCAACCTTGTGATGGGTACCCATAAAACCATCAACAATCAGGGTAAAACCGCGTACAATGCGTAAAGTCATGCCTCACTCCTTGCTGCTTTGCGATAAGTTTCAAGCGTATCGCCAAAAGTGTGCATCATTTTCTTTTGGATATCTTCAATAAGCCAATCAAATATGCGCTATTGCACCGGCTACCGAAACTTAAATCTCCTAAAGGTGGCACTTCTTCTGCATCAAACTCCACCCGAAACTGTCCTAATTGTAAAATACTGTTGGAATTTAAATCGCGATCAAACCAAACCCGCCCCCCAGCAGTGCACCCCGCGCAATAAGATCATCAAGAAACTGCGTGAGAGAGCGGGTAATAGCAATGACATAGTGAGCAGTCAGATTCTCGTCATTAGCCCAAGGGCTAAAACTGTTAGTGATAGTTTTTTCAACGCTGCACGGGTGCGCACCACATTGACAAAACGCCAGAGTGGATCACTGGAGGTGGTATGATTTCCCCATAAAATACGTCCATTGGCAGCTATTTGTCCCCCAGAATTATTTAAATGCGCATTTTGGCTAAGCCGTGCTGGAATAAAGGTCGCAATATCGGCTTGGTTGAGGCGATTTGCCTCATGATCGATTTCGCCATCAAAATAGCTAATCGGGCGCGCCGTGCCTAAAATGCCATGCACATCTTGGTTGGAGGGAGACCAAAAAACACCGCCCCTTTGCTTATCACGTTTGATAAACATGGCGGCAGCAAAGGGACTTGCCGGTTTAATGCTCCATCCACCATCACTATTTGCCACCCGTACAAAGGGATCAATCAAATAACAAAAATGCAACAATTAAATTTCCCCCTGAAGATATAGCAGAACTCGCGGCGGAGCTTTATAAAAAGTTACAAGAGCTTATTCAAGACATCAACGACAGTGAAGAAATAGAGCTTACCTTGCCTCTTTTTAAAATTGCATTTAAAACATCAAATAGAGGTTAAAAAAACACTCAAGAACGACACAAATCCAACCTAACCATCATTAAAAATGGAAAATGAAGGTGCCTTTCTCCTTACATTAAGATTTTTAATAACAATTTGTTTTTAAAATATCATATCTTTTTTCGCTTTTTGGGCTGATTTGGGAGCGAACTTCACAATTTATAGATTTTTTTCAAAGGGTCTTCAAAGGCGGCTTTCTAGGCTTCCACAGAGTTTTTTTTAATCCTCAAAGCCTTTTCCTATTTTTTCCATTGAATCACAGATTTTTCTCATTTTTAGATGTAAAAATCCATTTTGATAAAATGTGCATTTAATGGTGAAAATTAGTCATAAAAAAATCATAAATTCCCACCCAATCTCACCTATTCCCACTTAAAAAACTCCTGTCAAACGACAAGCTTTCTTTTTTGTATATTCACAGCAGCATAGATACTGCTATTCTTTATTGCTCATTTCCTCTTTTCTGGTTTCTTTTTTAATATCTTCTCCATTATTTTCTTTCTTGTGATAATTCAATAAAGTTTATCTCTAAATAATGCACAATAATAACACTATGATATACAATAAAAAATTACAAATAAATTTTAATATCTTCATATTATTTTATAAATTTTTAATAAATTAGTGATTTAAATATTTTAATTTTTAATATTATAAAATAATTTTTATTTATAATTTAGTTTTATTTTTATTCATAATGAATAATAAAATAGATTTACAGTAAAGCATTACGTATTTTATTATAAAATTTATAATTATACTTTACACAAAAATAAAAATAATCTATTTGTCTCAAAGTAGAAAACCATTCATTTGATATCCTTCTTATAAGCGGGGGCGGAATGCGTGGGGCTTATAAGTTAAGGAAAATATCTAAATGTATAAAAAATCTCTGTTACTCTGTACAGCGGCTATGACTGTTACGCTGTTTGGCACCCATTTCAACGCATATGCTGCTAACAATGTTCTTAAAAATGATGCAAAAGGTACAATAACGACTGCCACTTCAGGCAGTTCCTATGATGCAATTGAAGCAACAAATGGTGGCGCAATCAAGGGTGAAAATTTAATAGTAACCTCTCCTGATCCTGAAAAATTCAGCACTGGTGTAGCGTCGAAAGATTCGGGCAGTGAAATTACGTTAACGGGCACAACAACCATTGAAAAAGTTAAGGACGGACTTTCTGCAGAAAAAGGTGGTAAAATCACCAGCGAAAATTTAATAATAAATGGAACCAATATTGGTTTAGTAGCCCAAGATTCTGGTAGCAAGATTGAGTTAACGGGTACAACAACCATTGAAAAAATGACTAACGGGCTTCGGGCAGTAGGCGGTGCAGCAATTACTAGCAACGCTTTAACGATAACCCTTAATGAAGCTGGAGAATCTAATGTTGGTGTGTACGTCCAAGATGCTAATAGCAAGATTGAGTTAAATGGAAAAACAACCATTAAAAACGCCACAAACCATGGTCTTATGGCAGTAAATGGTGCAATCGTTAGTAAAGATTTAACACTAACTGGTGCTGCAACCCAAGGAACAAGTATTGGTATAGGAGCCTACTCACCTAATAGCAAGATTGAGTTAAATGGAAAAACAACCATTGAAAAATTCAAAAATGGCCTTGTAATGAACAATGGAGCAGCAATCAAGATAGATGGCGCTTCCATTACAGCTTCTGAAATTGGTGCTTCTTTCAGCGATAGTAAGAACAACGAAACCACGCTAGAAAATGTGAACATATCGAGCGGTAACGATGGCGCCTTGATGGATAAGGGAATAAATGCCGAAAAAAGCACTGTGACTTTAAACAATGTAACCGTCACTCAAGCAAACACAGGCATATTTGCAAATGATCACTCCACAATAACAGTCTCTGGAGGATCATTCGATGGAAAAACTGATGGGGTATATGCTAAAGAAGGCAGCACCATTAATTTAACCGGCGATGCTAAAATTACATCAACTGATGGTTATGGACTCCATGCAGAAGGCTCAGGGTCTAAGATCACTAAGGAGAAAGAAACCGTAACTGGGAAACAAGCTGCATTATTTGCAGAAAAAGGCGGACAGATTGATGTCACGGACGTTACTTTAACAACAACAGACGGCAGCGGAACTGGTGCAAAAGCCGATGGCGCTGACAGCATGATTACATTAAAAGGCAAAACAACCATTAAAAAAGTTACTAACGGGCTTCAGGCAGTAGGCGGTGCTGCAATTACTAGCAAAGATTTAACGATAACCCTTAATGAAGCTGGAGAATCTAATGTTGGTGTGTCCGTCCAAGACTCTAATAGCAAGATTGAGTTAAAGGGAAAAACAACCATTAAAAACGCCACAAACCATGGTCTTATGGCAGTAAATGGTGCAATCGTTAGTGAAGATTTAACACTCATTGGTTCTGCAACCAAAGGAACAAGTATTGGTATAGGAGCCTACACACCTAATAGCAAGATTGAGTTAAATGGAAAAACAATCATTGAAAAATTCAAAAATGGCCTTGTAATGAACAATGGAGCGGCAATCAAGATAGATGGCGCTTCCATTACAGCTTCTGAAATTGGTGCTTCTTTCAACGGTAGTAAGAACAACGAAACCACGCTAGAAAATGTGAACATATCGAGCGGTAACGATGGCACATTGATGGATAAGGGAATAAGTGCCGAAAAAAGCACTGTGGCTTTAAACAATGTAACCGTCACTCAAGCAAACACAGGCATATTTGCAAATGATCACTCCACAATAACAGTCTCTGGAGGATCATTCGATGGGAAAAATGATGGGGTATATGCTAAAGAAGGCAGCACCATTAATTTAGACGAAAAAGCTGCGGTTACATCATCTGATGGTTCTGGACTTCATGCAGAAGGTTCAGGAGCAAAAATCACGAAGACGGGAGGAACTGTCAGTGGAAAACAAAATGCATTATTTGCAGAAAAAGGTGGACAGATCGATGTCACGGATGTTGCTTTAACAACAACAGATAGCACTGGAACTGGCGCAAAAGCCGATGGCGCTAACAGCGTCATTACATTAAAAGGCACAACAACCATTGAAAAAGTTATAAACGGCCTTGATGTACAAAATGGAGCTACAGCCAAGATGACCGGTGGTTCTATTGCTGCTTCTCAAATAGGTGCTCTTTTCAACGCTAGCGGAAGTGATGAAAATAAAAACACGCTGGAAGATGTAACAATATCGAGCGGTAACGATGGCACATTGATGGATAAGGGAATAAGTGCCGAAAAAAGCACTGTGGCTTTAAACAATGTAACCGTCACTCAAGCAAACACAGGCATATTTGCAAATGATCACTCCACAATAACAGTCTCTGGAGGATCATTCGATGGAAAAACTGATGGGGTATATGCTAAAGAAGGCAGCACCATTACTTTAAACAACAATGTTACAGTCGCATCATCTAATGGTAATGGACTCCGTGCAGATGGTTCAGGATCTAAGATCACAATGGCAGGAGGAAAAGTAACAACAATAGGGGATGCGCGAAGTGCATTATTTGCAGAAAAAGGCGGACAGATTGACGCCACGAATGTTGCTTTAACAACAGATGGCAAAGGAACCGGTGCAGAGGCCATTGGTCCTGATAGCAGAATTGAATTGCATGGCGATACAACAATTAACAATACTTGGAACGGTCTTGGAGCAATCCTTGGTGGTAAAATTACCAGTGAAAATTTAACCGTAGTCGGTGGTGAAATAATTGATCAAGACCCCAATGAAAAACGATCTGGTGTATGGACAGGGGACTCTGGTAGTGAAATTCAGTTAACGGGAAAAACAACCATTCAAAATGTTGATGAAGGTCTTTATGCTGATAGTGGGGGTAAAATCGTTAGCGGAGATTTAACAATAACCGGTGGTAAATCCACAGAACCAACCGTTGGTGTAAACATTTGGGAGCCCGATAGTGTAGTTGAATTAAATGGCAAAACAACCATTCAAAATGTTGATGCTGGTCTTTTTGCTGTTGAAGGTAGTACAATTAAAACGAGCAATGGCACTATTGATACTAATTCTGAAGGTCTAGATACCCAATCCGACACTCCTCCAAATGGGAAGAAAAACAAAATAGAAGCAAAAAAAGCTGCACTGGTTGTAATAAATGGCGGACATATTGATCTGACAGATGTTTCTGCCACAGCAGAAGTTGCCGGTTTACAATTCGCAACTTTCTCTGATAATGATCCAAATGGCCCAGATTACCCACAAAAATATCATAGCAATGAGATCAATCTGACCAATGCAGAGATTCATGCTGAAAATGATACTGGTATTCTCGTTGGAGCTTTTGTTGAAAAAAGCATCGAAGATGCGGCAGCCCCATCAATCGGCACAGTCAATCTTAAAAAATCAGAAGTTCATGCGGACGTATTATTAGGAGATGGTATTTTTTGGGACAAAACGTCATGGAAAGATAAAGATTTGTGGGATGGTAAAGAGGTTAAAGCGATCTCCAACGGCACCTTCACATTAAACGCTGATCAGTCTACTCTAGAGGGCAGAGCGAATATTGCTCAAGACAGAAATGTACACTTTGATCTGAAAAACGATACAACATGGACGTTGAAAATCAGCAAAAACGAAAAAGATAATGATGGCAATCTGCTTGATATTGCTCAAAGATCTCGTTCTGATATTTCCACGCTTAGTCTTGATAATAGCTCCATTGTTTTTAGCGAACCAACAGAAGAGCATTACCAAACATTGCATATAGGTTCTGGTAAACCAGACACAAAAGCAGTCTACAATGCAACGGGTGGTGCAAAGATTTACTTCAACGCAAAATGGAGTGATGGTGCTGCAATAAATGACCAAAAAACCGATAGACTTTTGATCAATGGGGATGTCTCTGGCAACACATCAGTTTATGTTACGGGACGCTTAGAAGATGACAATGTCGAAGCAAATACCTCTGCTGCTGCCAATATCCGTGGTCTTTCACTCATTCAAGTTTCTGGAAAAGCAGAAGAAAGCTCTTTCAAACTTGTAAATGGCTATACCACAAGAGGTGGTTTACCAGATATGTATACACTACGTGCCTATGGACCAGATTCAAGCCAAGGCAAAGCCAATATTGCGCAAAACCTGTTTGATGAAAAGAATGAAAATTTCTGGGATTTCCGTTTGCAACCCGAACTGCTTGGAAATGGTTCAGATGTGATCGCCCCTGTAGCACAAACAGCAAGCTATTTGGTCATGCCAAATGCTCTCTTCTATAGTGGATTAACAGATATGGCTAAACAAAACGCGCTCTTAGCCAATATCAGAACATCCATCTTAGGAAAAGAAGAGGAAAAACAAACTGGTTTCTTCCTTTACACCTATGGAAGCACAGGAACTTTATCTTCTGAACGCGGACCTCTCAAATACGGTTATGGTGCTGATATTCGTTATGCTGCTCTCCAAGCCGGTGTTACATTGGCAGCAATTGAAGGGCAAAATACCACAACACATCTCGGTCTTGTAGGTACCTATGGGCAGCTGTCGTTTACACCAAAGGACATGTCAGATGCCGGTAAGAACACGCTGGATAAATGGTCACTGACAGCCTATGGCAGTATACAACACAACAGTGGTTTCTACATTGATGCACTCTTGTCCTACGGTATCCTAAAAGGGCATATCGCCAATGCCATCAGAGGCAATACCGCAAAGTTGAACGATGCCAAAATGTTTAGTATTTCCACCACTATTGGCAAAGAATTTGCAACCAATATGGAAGGTTTAACATTTGAGCCACAAGCACAAGTTGCCTATCAACATTTGATGTTTAACACCATTGAAGATGCTGATAATTTCACTGTTGATATGAACAATCCTTCTCAATGGTTGATCCGTGTTGGTGGACGTTTGACCAAAACCATTTCCACTGAAAACAACCGTCCTATGTCTTTCTATGGAAAAGTAAACTTAATCAAAACCTTTGGTGATGATGGTACCATTCATATTGGTAGAGACTTTGACCTTGATCCTATGGGACCTGCAATTGAAGGCGGCATTGGCATCAATGCACAACTGTCTCACAATTTCTCCCTTCATGGTGATGTAAGCTATCAACAAAAGCTTCAGAAAACTGGTATAAGTGGTGCAAGCTTTTCAGGTGGAATACGCTATCAGTTTTAAGACAAGGCTGTAAAAATAGCCTATCATTCTATTCAATTTAAAAAAAGGCAGCACAATGTGCTGCCTTTTCGCTTTATATAAATCCTAATGACACTAAAACTACCCCCTCCCTTTTTATCAAGAAAAATATAAGGTATTTTTATCCAGAATATATTAAAACCCACAAATAATGAACGCGGAAACTTTTTAATAACAGTGCAATTTTATTGACCAAAGTACTATTCATTTAAAACCTTAACATGAATCTCTTTATTAATTACGTTTTTAAACTTAAGATATGTCTGTTTTACCGCCCTCAATAAGATAAGCGATTATCAGAAACTTTCTCCTCATCTGAAAACTCAAACAATTTTTTGTCTATACAATATTCAAACAAGAAAAAACACAAAAAACTATAAACGATAGGATAGTAAAATATATTTTTGTATTAAGTGAAAATATCTTCAAATAATTATCATAAAATATCTTAATAGTCATAAAGAACTATCAGTAATTATCAAAAATTATTTTTATTATTTTATCAAGATATAAAAATAATCCCACTACAAACAGAAAATAAATAAACTCATTTAATAAAAAATAAACTATACATAATATACATTTTCATGAAGATTATTTAAAATATTTGACAGAAAAATTAAAATAACTTACCGAGTTAGAGGTAATGTAACAACACTAAGAACAGTAACTCATTTTCTATTCTTCTTATGAGGTCGGTGGGGAAATGAATATTGGGGACTTCAAAGGAGAATACGGATGTATAAAAAATCCCTTTTATCATATACAGCAACAGTCGCGATCATACTCTCTAGTATCTATTCCAATGCACATGCTGAATCTCTTGAAGCTTCAGGAGAAGGACCAGCCGTCACCGGAGAAACCGGTAAGTCCTATGAAATTCTTCATGCAAAAGAAAGTGGCAAAATCACTGGTGAAAATTTAACAGTAACCGGAAATAAGGATACCGGCGAAGGCTCATCCACATCTTCTCCAGGATCATCTTCTCTAGAATCACCCGCTGCTGTAACAGCTGAAGGCGAGAACAGTATGATCACTTTAACGGGGGATAAAACAACCATTAAAGGAACTGATTTTAACATTAACCTTGGTCTTGAAGCAAAAAACAACGGTATAATCAAAATAACCGGTGGAACAGTAAATGCGAAGGAAATGGCATTATTTTCAGGTAACGGCGGACATATTATAGTTGAAAATGTCGTTCTAACAACGGAAGATGACGAAGGATTAGGTGTCGTCGTCGCTAGTGGAGATAAAAGCACGATTGAACTACAAGGAAATACAAAGATTGAAAATGCTGTCGTTGGATTAACTGCAAATAACGATAGCACGATCAAAATGACCGGAGGGTCTATTACAGCTTCTGGAGGGGGGGCTGCTTTCTTAAACAGTAAGGGCGATGCAAACGAACTGAACGGAGTGACGATATCCAGTCATAATGAAGTACCACTGCTATTCGGAATCAGTGCAAACAAAAGCATGGTAACTTTAAAAAATGTAACAGTCACTCAAGCAGAAATAGGCATATTTGCGAATGATTCTAAACTAGAAGTTTTTGGGGGAGAATTTAATGGAAAAAACCAAGGAGTATATGCTCTAAATGGTGGTACCGTTATTTTAAATAAAGGCGAAAAAGATGGTGCTACAATTACATCAACTGATGGAACAGGACTCGTTACAGAAGGTAAAAACTCTACAATCAAGATGACTGGAGGAATAGTAACAGGAAATCAAGCAGTATTATCTGCAACACAAGGCGGACACATCGAGGTCACGGATGTTTCTCTAAAAACAAATAGCAAAGGAGTTGGTGCACAATCTACCGGTCCTAACAGCACGATTGAATTGCACGGAAACACAATAGTTGATGATGCTGTAATCGGACTTTTTGCACAAGACGGCGGTGCAATCAAAATGAGCGGTGGTTCTATTACAGTATCCACAACTGGCAAATCTACAGTTGGTGCGAACTTCTCAAACAATAGTAAAGGAAATAAGCTTGAAAATGTGACAATATCAAAAAAAGAAGGTGATACATCCTCATTATTGGGAATAAGCGCCATCGATAACAGTCAAGTTACGTTAAAAAATGTAACCGTAAAACAAGCAAAAAAAGCTATTTTTGCGAGTAATTCTGAAATAAACGTATTTGGAGGAACATTTGAGACGGAAAATGACACAGTGTATGCTTTAAACGGTGGCAGCATCACTTTAGCTAAAAATGGAAACGATGGTACTACAATTATATCAACTGATGGAAATGGGCTCCATGCAGAAGGTGAAAACTCCATAATAAAAATGACGGATGGAACAGTAACCACGAAGAACTACGCATTATTTGCAGAAGATAAAGCACATATCGAGGTAGAAAATGTTACTCTAAAAACGACAGGGGACAAAGAAGGAGCTGGTGCAATTGCTATTGGTGACGACAGCGTCATTAAATTACATGGAAATACAACTGTTGATAATGCTATAATTGGACTCTTGGCACAAGACAATGGTGCAATTAAAATGACCGGAGGATCCATTACAGCTTCCAAGATTGGTGCTTACTTCGAAAACACTGAGAGCGAAAAGAACAAACTGGAAGGTGTGACGATATCGAGCGGTAAAAACGATGCGCCACTAATCGCTGGAATAGAAGCAGACAAAAACAGTACAGTCGCTTTAAAAGATGTAACCGTTACGCAAGCAACCAGTGCCATAATTGCAAATGATCACTCGACAATAACAGTCTCTGGAGGATCATTTGAAGCAAAAGGTATAACAATAGGTGCCGCAAACGGCAGCACCATTACTTTAACCAACGAAGCGCAAATTACCTCATCTGAAGACTATGGACTCTATGCAGAAGAATCCGGTAGCACCATCACAATGACAAAAGGAAACGTTACGGGGAAAGGTGTGACATTGGCTGCAGAAAATGGCGGACATATTACGGCCACAGATGTTACTCTAAAAACAACAGATGGCGATGGTATCGGTTCAGGTGCTGATGGCTCTAATAGTGTAATTAAGTTGCTTGGAAACACAACGATTAGTGATAGCAACATCGGAATTGGAGCAAGAAATAGTGGCGCAATCAGCATAACTGGGGGATCCATTAAAGCTTCCCGACTTGGTGCTTACTTCGAAAACACTGAGAGCGAAAAGAACAAACTGGAAGGTGTGACGATATCGAGCGGTAAAAACGATGCGCCACTAATCGCTGGAATAGAAGCAGACAAAAACAGTACAGTCGCTTTAAAAGATGTAACCGTTACGCAAGCAACCAGTGCCATAATTGCAAATGATCACTCGACAATAACAGTCTCTGGAGGATCATTTGAAGCAAAAGGTATAACAATAGGTGCCGCAAACGGCAGCACCATTACTTTAACCAACGAAGCGCAAATTACCTCATCTGAAGACTATGGACTCTATGCAGAAGAATCCGGTAGCACCATCACAATGACAAAAGGAAACGTTACGGGGAAAGGTGTGACATTGGCTGCAGAAAATGGCGGACATATTACAGCCACAGATGTTACTCTAAAAACAACAGACGATGGTATCGGTGCAGGTGCTGATGGCTCTAATAGTGTAATTAAGTTGCTTGGAAATACAACGATTAGTGATAGTGCAATTGGTCTTCACGCCCAAAGCAATGGCGCAATCAGTATGAAGGGAGGAAGCATTAAAGCTTCTGTAGCTGGTGCTGTCTTTTCTAAAAGTGAGAGCGAAGAAAACTATCTGGACAACGTGATAATATCAAGTAGTGAAGGCGGTGCGCTGCTAGGCTATGGAATAGAAGCAGAAGAAAAGAGTAAAATCACTTTAAAAAATGTAACCATCTCTGATGCAATTAATGCCGTAGCTGCATATGACAATTCTACAATTAAAATCTCTGGGGGATCATTTAAGGCGGAAGGTGAAACAATATATGTAGCAGATAGCGGCACCATCAATTTAGACGATGCTGCACAAATTACCTCATCTAATGGTTATGGACTCCATGCAGACGGTTTAAACTCTACCATCACAATGAATGAAGGACACGTCAAAGGGGACCGTACAGCATTGAGTGCGGAAGATGGTGGTCATATTACGGTCACAGATGTTACTATCACAACAGAAAAGCACCTTAGCGGATTAGGTGCAAGTGTTATCAATTCTAATAGTATGATCGAATTGCATGGAACAAATATTAGAGACACTTCGACTGGACTCCTTGCACGAGACGGCGGCGTAATCAAAATGAATAAAGGAACCATTACAACTTCTACAGGGGGAGCCACCTTTAATAACAGTAAAAGCAACGAAAACAAATTGGAAGATGTGACAATATCGAGCAATGGAAAAGGTAACTCGGTAATATTTACAGGATTAAATTCCCAAGCAAGCAATATCACTTTAAAAAATGTACACATTACAAAAGCATTCATCGGCGTAATTGCAATGGATCATTCTCAAATCACAATCTCTGGAGGATCATTTGCTGGAAAAAATGTGGGGATACGTGCAGAGAGTGGAAGCACCATTACTATAACCGAAAACGCCCAAATTACATCATCTAATGGTTATGCCCTCCATGCAACCGGCTTAGACTCCAGCATCACAATGATGACAGGAAGTATAACAGGAACAGAGGCAGCATTAGCTGTTGAAAACGGTGGACATATTGATCTGACGGGAATTTCTGCAAAAGCAGAGAAAAACGGCATAAAATTTGAAAATCCTGTGGAAAATACAACCTCAGAAGTTAATTTAACCAACGCAAAGCTTCACGTTGAAAACGGTGTTGGAATTAACGTAGATGAATTAACCGGCACCGTCAATCTTGGCAATAAATCAGAAATCCGTGCTGATGTTTTATTAGTAACCAAAAATTCAACTGAAGAAAATAATTTAACTTTTACACTCAATTCTGATGACTCCATATTAGAGGGTAGAGCAAAAATTATTAACAGCCCTAAAACAATCTTTAATTTGCAAAACAATACACAATGGATTGTAAAAACCAGTACAAATGAAAACGATGATGATGGCAATCTCCTTGATATTGCTCAAAGATCTCGTTCTGATGTTTCCAAGCTTAACCTCAACAACAGCTCCATTATTTTTGAGAAACCAACAGAAGAGCATTATCACACATTGCACATAGGATCTGGAAAACCAGACAACACAGCAGTCTACAATGCAACGGGAGACGCAAAAATTTACTTCAACATTGCTTGGAGTGATGGCGTAGCAAGTGCCGATCAAAAAACCGATAGGCTTCTCATTCACGGTGATGTCTCAAGCAACACAACAGTTTATATCAAAAGCGATTCAGGGGATAAAAATAGTGTAGTAAATGCTGCTGATCCTTCGAATATCGGTGGACTTTCGCTTATTCAAGTCTCTGGGAAAGCACAGGAAGACTCTTTCAAACTAGCAAATGGCTATACCACAAGAGGTCATTTACCTTATAAATATACGCTGACTGCTTATGGACCAGACTCAAGCCATGGACAAGCCGATATTGCGCAAAACCTGTTTGATGAAAAGAATGAAAATTTCTGGGATTTCCGCTTACACAAAGAAATTCTTGAAACTGGTTCAGGTTCTGGTGTGGACACTCTTGTACCACAGACAGCAAGCTATATAGTTATGCCAAATGCTCTCTTTCACGCTGGATTAACAGATATAGCTAAGCAAGACGAGTTTTTAGCTAATATGAGAATATCCACCATAGGACAAGAACAAGGGATAAAGAACGCATTCTTCTTATACACCTATGGAAATACAGCTACTTTATCTTCCAAGCGTGGTCCTCTGGAATATGGTTATGGTGCTGATATTCGCTATGCTGCTCTCCAAGCCGGTGTCACATTGGCAGCAATTGAAGGGCAAAATACCACAACACATCTCGGTCTTGTAGGTACCTATGGGCAGCTGTCGTTTACACCAAAGGACATGTCAGATGCCGGTAAGAACACGCTGGATAAATGGGCCATTACAGCCTATGGTAGTATACAGCATAACAATGGTTTCTACATCGATACACTCTTGTCCTACGGTATCCTAAAAGGGCATATCGCCAATGCTCTCAGAGGAAATACCGCAAAGTTGAACGATGCCAAAATGTTGAGTGTTTCCACCACTATTGGCAAAGAGTTTGCAACCGGAATGGAAGGTTTAACATTTGAGCCACAAGCACAAATTGCCTATCAACATTTGATGTTTAACACCATTGAAGATGCTGATAATTTTACTGTTGATATGAACAATCCTTCTCAATGGTTAATCCGTGTTGGTGGGCGTTTGACCAAAACCATTTCCACTGAAAACAACCGTCCTATGTCTTTCTATGGAAAAGTAAACTTGATCAAAACTTTTGGTGATGATGGTGCCATTCATATTGGTAGAGACTTTGACCTTGATCCTATGGGACCTGCAATTGAAGGCGGCATTGGCATCAATGCACAACTGTCTCACAATTTCTCCCTTCATGGTGATGTAAGCTATCAACAAAAGCTTCAGAAAACTGGTATAAGTGGTGCAAACTTTTCAGGTGGAATACGCTATCAGTTTTAAGACAAGACTGTAAAATAGCCTATCATTCTATTCAATTTAACGAAAAGGCAACACAATGTGCTGCCTTTTTTGTATATTAAAGCCGTCTTTTTTACTTTTAAAACACCCTTCCCTCTTTATACTTAGCCCTTTACGAAAATCACCAAGACAAGACACAACAAACGCAACAGAGTACTTCATCCCCAATGGATGAAGAGTACTTCTCACTTTGAGAAAAAGAGAAGTCTATTAGAAATAAGTTAATCCCACTGTGTTGAAAGGTGAAAACCCACTTTAAGACCAAGTAAGTTAGCTTTTTTACCAGCCTCTTCTACACCCTTTTCTGTTTCCTCATAACCCCAATTTGCACCATCTAATAATCTCTACCATCACTCAAAAGATGTCATGGTGCCACTATATCAGTATCTCACAATATTTCTCTGAATAATAATATTCAAAATTATAATGCTTTAAATAAAATCAATTATAAATACATTGTGTATTAGACATAATTCATATCAATGATTTTTTAATTTTGACAAAAAACCAGAAATGTCTTACCAAATAAAGACAATTACCGAATTTAAAAACAATTATCCATTTTCACTTCTTCTTATGAAGTTCGCGGGGAAATGAATATTTGGGGGCTCTCATAAGGAGAATACTGGTGTATAAAACATTCCTTTTATCATGCACGGCTACAGCCGCTATCATCCTGTTCAACATCCAGTTCAGTGCACGTGCTGAAATTCTTGAAGTTTCTGAGGGAAAAACAATACCAGTATCCGATAAAACCTATGAAAGGCTTCACGCAAAAGACGGTGGAAAAATCATTGGCAAGAATTTAACGATAAACCACCCAGTCCATTCCGATGTATACGCTGTAACAGCTGAAGGTGTTAACAGTGTAATTGAATTACAGGATAGTAGAATTATCCCAAAACTTGATTCTGATATTGGCCTAGGTCTTGAAGCCAAAGACGGAGCTACAATCAAAATGATTGGAGGTTCTATTGCAACTGCCTTTGTTGGCGCTTCTTTTAATAACACGAATAGCAGCGAAAACATGCTAAAAGACGTAGAGATATCAGACTTAGATAAAGATGGCCTGCAATTACTCTCAGGAATAGTTACCAAGGGAAGCACGCTCACCTTAAAAAATGTAACTGTTATGCATGCATCGAACGCTCTAAAGGCAGATGATCACTCGACAATAACAGTCTCTGGAGGATCATTTGATGGAGAACTCGATGGAATATATGCTTCAAATGGCAGCACGATTACTATCGACAACAAGGCTGAGATTACAACATCCAGTGGTTATGGACTCCATGCTAATGGTATAGAATCCAGGATCACAATGACTGGAGGAACAGTAAGTGGATGGGGGGGTATAGGCACATTGTTTGCCGAAAACAGCGGACAGATTGATGTCACTGGTATTACTATAACATCGACAGATGGCACCGGAAACGGTGCAATCGCCGATGACTCTGGAAGCATAATTGAATTACATAATACAACGATTAAGGATGTTTCAACGGGGCTTGTTACACAACGAAACGGCACGATCAAGATGACTGGAGGTTCTATTACAGCTTCTATAATAGGCGCTTCTTTTAATAACAGTAAGAGCGCTGAGAACAAGCTAGAAAATGTAAAAATATCAAGTGGTAAAGACGATGACCAACAACTTTTCGGGGTAGTAGCCACTCATGACAGCAACCTTACTTTGAAAAATGTAACAGTTACTCAGGAGAATATAGGCATAGCCACCGCTTTTAATTCTCAAATAAACGTATCAGGGGGAGAATTTAATGTAAAAACCTCAGGGGCATATGCTCAAAGTGATAGCACCATTATCATAAAAGACAATGCTAAAATTAATGCATCTGATGGCAGTGGACTCCATGCAAGCGGTCCACAATCCCAAATCACAATGACAGACGGAACAGTATTTGGGAAAAAAGCTGCATTATATACAGAAAACGGCGGGCATATTGATGTAACAAATGTTTCTGCAACAGCAAAAATCGGTGGTTTGCAGATCATGTCTCTCTCTTACACAGATCCCGATAATCCACAAAAACATAAAAGCAGTGAAATCAATTTGGTCAATACAAAACTTCATGTTGAAAATGGTATTGGAATTCTTATTGGAGCTTTCACTGACAACGATATTGAAAATAATGCAAATCTGGCAATCGGTACCGCAAATCTCAAAAATTCAGAAATCCATGCCGATGTTTTACTAGGAAACGGCATTTATTGGAAAGATAAAGAGTTTTGGAACCAGGTAGGTTTAAAATCGATCTCCAACGGTACCTTCACATTAAGCGCAGATCAGTCTACTCTAGAAGGCAAAACGAATATTGCTAAAGGCAGAAATGTACACTTTGATCTGAAAAACAATACAACATGGACGTTGAAAATCAGCAAAAACGAAAAAGATGATGATGGCAATCTGCTTGATATTGCTCAAAGATCTCGTTCTGATATTTCCACGCTTAGTCTTGATAATAGCTCCATTGTTTTTAGCGAACCAACAGAAGAGCATTACCAAACATTGCATATAGGTTCTGGTAAACCAGACACAAAAGCAGTCTACAATGCAACGGGTGATGCAAAGATTTACTTCAACGCAGAATGGAGTGATGGTGCTGCAATAAATGAGCAAAAAACCGATAGACTTTTGATCAATGGGGATGTCTCTGGAACAACATCAGTTTATGTTACGGGGCGCTTAGAAGATGACAATGTCGAAGCAAACACCTCTGCTGCTGCCAATGTCCGTGGTCTTTCACTCATTCAAGTTTCTGGAAAAGCAGAAGAAAGCTCTTTCAAACTTGTAAATGGCTATACCACAAGAGGTGGTTTACCAGATATGTATACACTACGTGCCTATGGACCAGACTCAAGCCAAGGCAAAGCCAATATTGCGCAGAACCTGTTTGATGAAAAGAATGAAAATTTCTGGGATTTCCGTTTGCAACCAGAACTGCTTGGAAATGGTTCTGGTTCTGGCTCTGGTTCAACTCCTGATCCTGAAATAAATATCCCTACCGTTGCCCCTGTACCACAAACAGCAAGCTATTTGGTCATGCCAAATGCTCTCTTCTACAGTGGATTAACCGATATGGCTAAACAAAACGCGCTTTTAGCCACGATGAGAACATCCGTCTTAGGAAAAGAAGAAGAGAAACAAACAGGTTTCTTCCTCTACACTTACGGAAGCACAGGAACCTTATCTTCTGAGCGTGGTCCTCTCAAATATGGTTATGGTGCTGATATTCGCTATGCTGCTCTCCAAGCCGGTGTTACATTGGCAGCAATTGAAGGACAAAATACCACAACACATCTCGGTCTTGTAGGCACCTATGGACGCCTCTCTTTCACTCCAAAGGATATGGATGATGTAAGTAAGAGCACATTGGATAAATGGTCACTAACAGCTTATGGCAGCGTGCAACATGACAATGGTTTCTACATTGATACACTGTTATCCTATGGAATTCTAAAAGGAGATATCGGCAATGCTCTCATTGGCAAAACCGCAAAATTGAAAAATGCCAAAATGTTGAGTGTTTCCACCACTATTGGCAAAGAGTTTGCAACCGGAATGGAAGGTTTAACATTTGAGCCACAAGCACAAATTGCCTATCAACATTTGATGTTTAACACCATTGAAGATGCTGATAATTTTACTGTTGATATGAACAATCCTTCTCAATGGTTAATCCGTGTTGGTGGGCGTTTGACCAAAACCATTTCCACTGAAAACAACCGTCCTATGTCTTTCTATGGAAAAGTAAACTTGATCAAAACTTTTGGTGATGATGGTGCCATTCATATTGGTAGAGACTTTGACCTTGATCCTATGGGACCTGCAATTGAAGGCGGCATTGGCATCAATGCACAACTGTCTCACAATTTCTCCCTTCATGGTGATGTAAGCTATCAACAAAAGCTTCAGAAAACTGGTATCTCTGGTGCGAGCTTTTCAGGTGGAATACGCTATCAGTTTTAAGAAAAGACTGTAAAAGTAGCCTATCATTCTATTCAATTTAACAAAAAGGCAACACAATATGCTGCCTTTTTTAATCTATGTAAGCTACTATTCTTATTCCCTGAAACTTTTTTCTTTCTCCTCAATGATCTCCTTCCCTCCTATTTACACGAATCGCGCAGCATATTCATTATCGAATTTGTCTATAAAGCTAAGCAAAGTATATTTTTAGACAATATTAAAGAAAAGGACATTGGAAAAGATAATGATAAAAGAAGCTCTCTCTTCGTACCTTTAATCTGTTTCTTCAATCCATTAGCTTAACACCACCTGTAAGGATTCATTTATATTTCCATGTAGCGTTTTTTAGGCAAAGCATTTTGACAATGCTTATCCCTCTCATTCCATACAATATATTGATTTATAAAGATAATTATTTATTTTGCATGTTAAATGAGAGTCCCGAATATCGTAGAATTCTCTCATTTCAAACTTGTTTCATGTTGAATCAAATAAAAATTTTCTTGCACGTTACAAGCGGGGCTAGCGTGTGGAGAAAAGTTATATAAGAAAAGCTTAAGAAGCCCTATAATGAACTGTCTCAAGAACCAAGAGCTTGTCACAAACATTGGGAGCTAGCAAAGTGTGTGATGGGCTTGCTCTTTTATTAAGCTTAAAGGTATCAGCTTGCTCCTTCGTAAGCGTAAAGATGATGAGACTCTATGAGCTTTGGTACCCTTAAGGAAAAGTATCTTTAAAGAAAGCCTGTGAATAGCCCCCTCATCTCTTCTTCTTATAGCAGAGAAAATTTGCTGATCGTTTTGGTGAGTGCACAAAATAATACATCTCAACGCTATAGAGCTTTTATAACGATTATCCTTAATAGACAATTTTAAATATCATACTTCATAGTGTTTTTAGCATAAGCTTGACCAAGCTCGGTTTTATGAAATCCATCTTCGCTGCATTACGCTTTCTATTTTAAAATCTCTTCTAAGACCAATTTTTAAACGATAAATAACAAAACGTAATATTCGTTTTGTTGTTTACAATAAAAACATAATGATATAAAAACTGATTGGGTACTTGCGCCATCAGGGGAATGAAGTAAGCATCAAAGCATACCAAATACTAAAGGCATATCTATGTGTAAGAAATATATTTATAAGAAAAATTTTTTGTTATGTACAATTGCTGGAACTTTCATTTTTTCTCATTTTGCTCCAACTTATGCAAATAGACAACCTCCTGAAATTATTAGTGAGTTTAAGCTGGAAAAAGGAGAAGAAAAAACTCTTAATAACGTTTTTATCCGCAATGGATTGAGCGCAGTGCACGCCTCTGAAAAAGCAATTGCCACAATTACGAACTCAACAATACATTCAGCTTCGTTTGCTTTTGCTGTATCACAAGGTGGACGTATTAATGCTAAAGAAGTAAAAGCCAATGCCCTGTATACTGGTCTATCGATTTCAAACGGTATCATTAACATTGAAGATTCATTCATAGAAAGCAAAAAACAATCCGGTATTGTTTTTCATAGCATTTTAGATTATTTTCTGAAAGATGGTGAAGAAGTTATCAATAAGGCAATTCTTAACAATACAAAACTTCTTGTGAAAAATGGTGTCGGTATTTTAGGACCATCATCTTCAAAGTCTGTTGCCGAGGTTCAACTTAGAAATTCAGAAATTCGTTCTGATGTACTATTACAAAATAATGTAAAAAAGAAAACAGATTCAGATCCTCATCCTGTGACTTTTGTATTAACCGCCGATAATTCGATTATGGAAGGAAGAGCAAGAACCTTAGCAGTAAATACAACTGTTTTTAATTTAAATAACAATAGCAAATGGTATTTAAATGTAAGTCAATACGACATAAATCGTGATTTTAGTTCATTTAATTATGCACTCCATGATATTAAGCAACGAGCACTGTCTACCGTTTCAGTACTGAACTTCAATAATAGCTCTATTGTGTTTAATGCACCACATAGGCTGGCAAAGAGTCAATATCAAACCTTGAGTGTAGGACGAACGATTGAGCTCCCTAATCCACACGAAAACAGGGATCCTGCTATAAAAACCGTTTATAATGCAGTAGGCAATGCAAGGATTTATTTCAATACAGAATGGAGTGATGGTTTAAAAAGAGAACAACAAAAAACTGACCGCCTTCTTGTCCATGGAGATGTATCAGGCACCACAACAATTAGTTTCAATAGTCTTTCAAAAGGTGCGCCATCAAAAGAAGAAGCTTCTATTCCCGCGAATATGCGTGGACTGTCGCTCATTCAAGTATCTGGAAAAACAGATGAAAATGCCTTCAAACTAGCAAATGGCTATGTCACAATGGGCAGTTTGCCTTATAAATATGTCTTAAATGCCTATGGACCGACATCACGTCTTGGAAAAGCAGAGAGCACACAAAGCCATTTAGGAGAAGTAACTCAACAATCAAAAGAAAAGTCCTCAAAAACCGACACGACCCCCGTTGTATTAGGTGGTGTAGTTTTAAAGATTGAGGATAATATAAAAGGTGAATCAACACCAAATTCTGAGCAAATAGGGAGCACACAAAACCATTTGAGAGAAAATCAGAATTTCTGGGATTTCCGCTTGCAAAGTGCAACGCTCGATGATGAAGGAAAGATCAGAGCTCTCGTTCCTCAGGTGGCAAGCTATTTGTCCATGCCTAACGCACTATTCTCAGCTGGACTGGCTGATGTAAACAATCAAAACACTTTACTGAACACGATACAAGAAACAGGCTTTGAGAAAAAAGATCATAAAAACAAAGGAATCTTCTTCTCGACTTATGGCAATACGATGACATTATCCTCTCACCGTACGCCATTGCAATATGGCTATGGTGCCGATATTCACTATGCTGCTTTACAAGCAGGCTTTACATCAGTAGCTCTAGAAGATCAAAACATAACCACCAATTTGGGTCTTTTCGGGACATATGGGAAATTAGCTTTCATCCCAAAAGATATGGAAGGTGCTGACAAGAGTACACTCAATAAATGGTCAATTTCTGCATATAGTGGACTGCGCCATAATAATGGTACATATATCCATGCTCTCTTTTCCTATGGAATGCTCAAGGGAGATATCACCACAGCTCTCATAGGAAAGACTGCAGAATTGAAAAACGCTGATACATTCAGTGCATCGGCGACCATTGGACAAAAGTTCGAAACCAGTACAAAAGGATTGGTCTTTGAACCACAAGCACAAGTTGTTTATCAGCGTCTCATGCTTGGCACATTCTCAGATGTCGATGGCTTTGATGTAGATATGGGAAATCCTCATCAATACTTAGTGCGTGTTGGTGGGCGCTTAACACAAACGACGATTTCTATTGAAAAAGGCAGTATTCTTTCTCTCTATGGTAAATTGAATATTATTAAAGCTTTTTCTAACAATGACACCATACAGATTGGTGAATCATTCCACTTTGATTCTATGGGAGCTTCTGTTGAAGGTGGACTTGGTGTGAATGCACAATTATCACAAAATATCGCCCTTCATGCTGATGTTAACTATCAACATAAGCTTCAAAAAACTGGTATATCTGGAGCAAGCTTTTCAGGCGGAATACGCTATCAGTTTTAAGAAAAGGCAAAAAACAATTTATAGTCTATTCATTTTTAATAAAAAAGCAGTACGAATGTACTGCTTTTTTGCAATCTATAGGAAAGAACCATCAATAACGGTTCTTTCTATACAGCTTTCTTTAAAGGATTAGTTTCATTCAAACCAAATGCAACAAAATTCTTTATCTCTCAATGACTGTTGAAGTCTCAAGAGAGCCGCCTTTTTGACTTATAAAAATCGAATGGATTCAATAAAAATTGTTGTATATCGATAAAAAATACAAAATATTTTAGCTTTTTTACATCAAAAAAATTCATAGTGAATAATTCTATATACAAGAAAACCAACTGAAAGCTTTTTGTAAATGCACAACAAATCTTCTCCAAAAACTTTGTAGAGTTTTCATAACAACAGCCTTAAGCAATAAACATCCTTGCAAAATATTTTGATCCTTAGCACTTTAAAACAAAAATACTTATCAAGCTAGGTTTTCTGAAATCCATCTTCGCTGCATTGCGCTTTCTATTTTAAAAGCTCTTCTAAGACCAATTTTTAAACGATAAACAACAAAACATAATATTCGTTTTGTTGTTTACAATAAAAATATAATGATATAAAAACTGATTGGGTACTTGCGCCATCAGGGGAATGAAGTAAGCATCAAAGCATACCAAATACTAAAGGCATATCTATGTGTAAGAAATATATTTATAAGAAAAATTTTTTGTTATGTACAATTGCTGGAACTTTCATTTTTTCTCATTTTGCTCCAACTTATGCAAATAAACAACCTCTTGAGATTCCTACGGTCCAAGTAGCTAATGGAGAAGAGAAGAGCCTTCATAATGTTTTTGTTCGTGGTAAGTATGATGCCGTGATTGCTAAGAAAGGTCATATTACCATTACAAACTCAATAATGCACTCAGGCTTTACTTTGCTTTCTGCAACGTCAGGTGGTCAAATTAATGCCAAAGGAATTGTGGGAGAGGCAGAAGGGCATGGTTTGTCACTCACAAACGGCACAATCCATATTGAAGATTCAACATTAAAGGTCATAGGCCACAGCAGAGCCTATGGTATCAATTTTGGTTATATTTCAAGTTCTACAATAAAAGAAGGAGAAGAAGTTGTAAACAAAGCAATCCTTAATAATACAAAACTTCTTGTAAACGACGGTGTAGGTATTTTCGGACCTTATTATCCCAAAACGAATGCAGTGTACCTTAAAAACTCAGAAATTCGTTCTGATATGTTATTAAAAAATGAAGTCTCACCCTTCTTCGAGGTTCAACCTGCTACTTTTACATTAGAGGCTGATAATTCGATTATGGAAGGAAGAGCAAAAACGCTTCCTCAAAATACAACGGTTTTCACCCTAAGCAATAACAGCAAGTGGCATTTAAAAATTAGTCTATTTGAGTTGGAAAATAGTTTTAGTCTATTTGATTATAAGCTCCTTGATCTTAAAAAACGAGCACAATCTATCGTTTCAGTCCTAAACCTTAATAATAGCTCTATCATATTTAATGCGCCGCATAAACTAGCAGACAATCATTATCAAACCTTGCATGTAGGAAAACATCCACAAAAAGCAGAGCAAAACAGAAACTCCGATGCAACAACGGTTTACAATGCATTGGGCAACGCAAGAATTTACTTTAATACAGAATGGAGTAATGGTCTTACAAAAGAACAACAAAGAACTGACCGTGTTCTCGTTCATGGTGATGTCTCAGGCACCACAACGATCTATTTCAACAATCTTTCAAAGCATGCAGAACCATTCGATGATGAAGAAGATTCAATTCCTTTGAATATGCGTGGGCTCTCACTTATTCAAGTTTCTGGGCAAGCAAATGAAGATTCCTTCAAACTTGCCCATGGCTACACCACAATGGAGGGCTTACCTTATAAATACATACTCAATGTTTATGGACCAACATCCAGCCGTGGGACAGCCGATAAGACACAAAGTCATTTAAGCGGAATATCACAAGAATCAAAACAGAAAGATGCACAAAATACCAATGCATCATCCCTTAAAAAAGAAAACAATGGACAAGCTCCCTTGGAAGAAAATGAGAATTTCTGGGATTTTCGCTTGCAAAGTGCGACTCTCGATGATGAAGGAAAGATCAAAGCTCTTGTTCCTCAAATGGCAAGCTATTTGGTTATGCATAATGCAATATTCTCCTCTGGCTTGGCTGATATAAACAATCAAAATACACTATTGGATAATATGCACTCAATAGTTTTCGGATTAGAAGGTCATAAACAGAAAGGGATATTCTTATCGACTTATGGAAACAAGATGACGTTATCTTCCAGCCGTAGTCCATTGGAATATGGTTATGGTGCAGATGTTCGTTATGCTGCTATCCAAGCAGGCATGACATTAGCAACGTTAGAAAATCAAAATATGACCGCGAATCTTGGTCTTTTAGGCACATATGGAAAGCTTTCTTTTGCGCCAAAGGATATGGAAGGTTCTGACAAAAGCATACTAGATAAATGGTTCTTTACGGCATATGGGAACCTCCACCATGACAATGGTCTCTATGTTAATGCACTTTTCTCTTACGGCATTTTAAACGGACATATTACAACAGCCCTTATCGGCAACACCACAGAGTTAAACAATACGGATACATTAAATATATCAGCTACCGTTGGACAAAAACTAGCAACTGGTATTGAAGGGGTGTCCTTTGAACCACAAGCACAACTTATTTATCAACACATTGCATTTGGCACTCTTTCAGATATTGATGGCTTCCAAGTTAATATAAAGACCCCTCATCAATGGTTGGTCCGTATTGGAGGGCGTTTAACGAAAACAATGCTTCCCATTGAAAAAGATCGTGTTCTTTCTTTTTATGGTAAATTGAATGTCATCAAAGCTTTTGGTGAAAAGCGCACTATCAATGTTATTGAATCTTTCTATCTCGATTCTATGGGCTCTTCCCTTGAAGGTGGGCTTGGCATTAACGCGCAACTTTCTAAAAATATCGCACTTCATGCTGACGTTAATTACCAACATAAACTTCAAAAAGCTGGTGTCTCTGGAATTAATTTTTCCGGTGGAATGCGTTATCGCTTTTAGAAATCTTAGCTCTCTATTTTGACGCATAAGCAGCGCTGAGATGAAAACAGTGCTGCTTATATTTTACTACATTACAAAAATTGTAGTGTGTCAAAAAGTGGTTCATTTTTAGCAAAACAAAAAAATATCTTAAGGAACATCTCTATGCATAAGAATCTTTTATGTACAGCCGCTTGTGCTTTGTTTTTTTCTTCTTTTAATTTTACGTCTACCAGTACCGCTTCTGGCTTAAACCCTCAAACACGCCATACCATTGATTTAATAAACACACCAACACAAGCATCGAAAACGACTCTTAACACATCCGCAAAAGCTCATGTGAAATTACCCATAAAAGTTAGGAGAACCGCTACCGCTGATACCGAAAGCACCTCTAAACTTACAGATAATGAAGCAGCCGCAACTTCTGCTTCTCTTGATTTGGCAGAAAAAAGAACAATTCTTACGCCACAAAAAGAAAGCTCTTTAGTCATGCCTATCGCGATGTTTTCTGTCGGTTTTTCTGATGTCAACAATCAAAATATCTCGTTAGACAATATGCAAATAACAATGTTTGAACCCAAAGATCATCCAGAGAGAGGCGTTTTCTTATCCACTTATGGCAATAAGAGCACCTTTTCTTCCAGCATTCAAGCAAAACAAGATGGTGTTCAAGCAGATATTCGCTATGCTGCATTTCAAGCAGGGGCAACATTAATAGCGCTAAACGATCAAAATATCAGCAGCAATTTTGGTCTTTTCGGAACATATGGGAAATTGTCTTTTACTCCTAAAAACAAAGAAAGCTCTCATAAGAAAATGCTTGATAAATGGTCACTCACCGCATATGGAAATATTCAACATGACAGTGGCCTCTATGCAAGTGCATTTCTCTCTTATGGAATTTTCAAAGAAAATAACACCACAGCTTTCATCAAACATACCTCAAAAGTAAATAATAGTAAAACATTAGGGGCCGCTGCAACTGTTGGTCAAAAACTGTCAACCAGTTTGAAAGGTGTAATCCTAGAACCGCAAGCACAACTTGTTTATCAGCGTCTCATGCTTGGCTCTTTCTTAGATGACGATAACTCTAAAATAGACATAAGCAAACCTCATCAATGGTTGCTCCGTATTGGCGGACGTTTGACGCAAAACAAAGGCCATGCCCTTTCCTTCTACGGCAAACTGAACGCGATCAAAACTTTTAGTGAAAACCTTCCGCTTGCTGCTATGGGATTTTTAATCGAAGGTGGTTTTGGTATTCAAGCGCACTTATCTGAAAATATCGAGTTTCATAATGATCTCAGCTATCAACATAAATTTAAAAAAGATGGCATATCTGCAATAAATATTTCCGCTGGAATGCGTTATCACTTTTAAAAATACTGGTATTCCTATCTTGAAATATAAAGCACTCTCATTATGTTTCGTTTTGTCTCTTACAAAAGAAACATAATGAGGTCAAAGTTTTATCTTTTATGAGAGAGGGGAAATATTTAGGAATACATCCATATGAAAAAAAGTTTTTTACTATACACAGTTTCTGGAGTTCTGTTTTATTCTTCCACCAGCTTGTCTTATGCTCTTCATGATACGAATGCACAACCTACGATAGATCTCCCGTCTCCACAACCCGCTCATTCAAATGCATCATCTTCATATCCACCTTTAACATCTAGCTCTACAAGAACGATCATAACCCCTCTTGTTACAAAGAGTGAATCTACAACGCCTACTCCTACGAGCACTCTACCTTCCACAACCCAACTTGAAGGAAATTTAGTTGGAAATACAATTTCTTCTTCAAAACAAAACTCTGATCTTAGCCAAGGAAGTACACAAACATCAAAGACTAAAGTGGCAAAAGGTGTACAATCTAACCCTACAGCCACACAAGATATTCTTACACAATCTCCAACGACAGAAATAGCTCCAACAGCAGGAATGGAAGCAAAATCTAGAAGACGTTCAGGTGTTCTCACCTCTTCTACAGACTCTTCCAGAAAAAAAATGCCCGAAAATTCTGTTGTATCATCACAGTCAGAACCTCCACAACCTGCACCCAGTTTACGACCAACACTTACAAACTCAGAACCTATAAGAGTGGAACTTACAAAACCAACAACAGAGCTATCGCCAACGCCTAAAGAACCAGAACTCGCACAGCCAATATCTTTAAGACCAGAAACTGGAAAACCAGCATTATCGGTACCGCCAAAATCTGTAAAACCAGCGCCCGTACAATCTGCCTCTGCACAAAAAATATCTGAAAAATCAGAGCTTGAAAAACCAATATCACCAATAAAACAACCTGAAAAGTCTACACAAATTGAGGATATAAGCTCTAGAGTTGAGGCTGAAAACGGTAAGACCATAACGCTACATAACAAAAAAATTCAAGACAATGGTTTTGCTGTACATGCAGAGGGAAATAATTCAAAAGTCAACATGATAGGGGGAACAGTTGATGCGCGTTTTGTTGCATTGAGTGTATCAGATGGTGGAGAAATTGATGCTACAGGTATTACTGTAACAGCAGAAACAGCTGGTTTGGTCAACATAGAAGGAACAATCAAACTGAAAGATTCAAGCGTACATGTCACGGGCAATCATGAAGCGGACGGTATTATTTTCCGCAACAATCCGTATAATGCCCCTAGAAAACGATATACACGCAATGCTGAAAGGAATGCCAACGCCGTTCAAGAACAAGATTTAGCCAATATTGCCGATAAAGTAACTCTAGAGAATACAAAGATTTTCGTTGAACATGGTAGGGGTATCAACCTTTATGGAATAAACATAAACGGTGAAGTCAGCCTTAAAAATTCAGAAATTCATGCCGATATTTTATTAAAAAATATAAAAAACGAAAATGCTTTCACAAACACCCTTACACTGGTTTCTAACCACTCTTCTTTAGAAGGTCGAGTAAAAACTTCTAAAGATAATAGAACTGTTTTTGATCTAAAAGAGGGGACGAAATGGCTTTTAAAGGCGAATAAAAACGCTGGAAATAATGATAATGTTTCAGATGACCATGTACAGTTTGGTGTTGATGAAAAATCATACTCTAACCTTTCTGGATTGCGCCTTACAGATAGTGTCATTATGTTTGACAAGCCAATGGAGGGACATTACCAAACTCTGTTTATAGGACCTAATCTTCCGAAAGCAGATGGAACAGCTCATACAACAGCGGTTTATAGTGCAACAGGTGTTGCAGAAATTTATGTAAATACTCAATGGGATAAACATTCTCCTATCACGGAGCAACAGACCGATCGCATTGTGATTAATGGCGATGTCTCAGGCCGTACTGTTGTTCACATCAATCTCCAAGAAACAGATAAAAAAATAACCGATAGCTCTGCTGTTTGGGGAGAAGACATGGCGTCACTTCCTTTAGGGACACATGGGATTTCAATCATTCAAGTTTCCGGACAAGCAAACGAAAATTCCTTCACGTTATCAGGAAACTATATGACAATAGGGAAACAGCCTTATAAGTATGTACTTACAAGCTATAAACCTGGGACATCTCATGAGAGCCAAAATCTTTTTGGTAAGAACAGTAATTTCTGGGATTTCCGCTTACAGAATGCCTACATTGATAAGGATAAAAAAGTTCGAGCACTTTTACCACAGGTAGCAAACTATTTAACCATATCTAATACTTTATTTTCTGCTGGATTTACTGATGTAAACAATCAAAACACGTTGTTAGACAATATGCGAACAACAGTATTTGGGGCAGAAGACAATAAAAAGAATGGTATCTTTTTCTCTTCCTACGGCGAGAAAGTCACCTTATCTTCCAACCGCGATCCACTGCATTATGGTTATGGTGCTGATGTAAACTATACTGCTTTACAACTGGGTGTCATATTAGCCGCCTTGGAAGGCAAAGACATAAGCACACATTTTGGTTTTGTAGGAACATACGGGAAACTTGCCTTTACGCCAAAAGAGATGCAAGATTCTGAAAAGACGACACTTGATAAATGGTCTCTTGCCGCTTACAGCGGCATCCAACATAGCAATGGTATATATGTAAACACCCTTCTTTCTTACGGAAAGTTAAAAGGAAATATTACCACAGCTCTTGTTGGAAATGCCGCACAACTGGATGGTACGGAGATGCTTAATATATCTGCAACCATTGGTCAGAAATTAGCGACCAACACAAAAGGATTGGTATTTGAACCACAAGCACAATTCATTTATCAAAATCTCATGTTTGATATCTTCTCAGATGCCGATGGCTTAAAAGTAGACATGGGAAACCCGCATCAATGGTTGATGCGTATTGGTGGACGTTTAACAAAAACTATAATGGCTGTTGAAGAAAGTAAGGCTGTTTCCTTCTATGGTAAAGTAAATGTTATCAGAGCTTTTGGTGATGGAAAAACAATAAAAATTGCTAATACCTTTCATGTTGATCCTACCGGCTCTTCAGTTGAAGGAGGCATGGGGGTGAATGCATATCTTTCTCAAAAAATCGTACTAAACGCCGATATCAGCTATCGGCAAAAACTGCAAAAAGCCGGTGTATCTGGCACCAATTTGTCTGGCGGGATACGTTATCGTTTCTAAAGCAGAAGCTAATTTTAATTTAAATAAAATGGCAGCACAAAGTGCTGCTTTTTTATTTAAACTTATATTTTTTAAATTCTCAAAAATCATTATCACATTAAAGAAGATTTTGACTTATAACTTTTCTTTTGCATATTGAATAAAAAACTGAATACCATAGCATTCTCTCATCAAAACACCCCATGCATAAAGTTTTATGTCTTACACCACACCTCAAGCGATGATGTTTTTACAGCACAACAGAATAAGCATTCATGCGGATTTAAAAAAGTTAGCCCCTTCTTCGCTGTAGACGCTCCATTTATTTTAGATGATGTACATTTAATATACCTGCTATAAAAACTTGCTATCTGTTATAAATTCTTAAAAGCGTGTTTTTCCTCTAAAATCTCAATGCCACACCAACTCCACCATAAGACAAAATATTGATTTATAAAGATTGTTCATTGTTTTGCATGTTAAATGAGAATCCAGAATAGCGTAAGATCCTTTCATTTCAGACCTGTTCCATGTTGAATCAACCAAAATCATGTCTCTTGCAAGTTACAAGCGGGAAGAGCCCTTGTGGATAAAAAACTATTAAGAAAGGATTAAAAATGCCCCTGATGAACCGTCTCAAGTGCCAAGAGCTGTAGCAACACCCACGAGCTGGCAAATATGCACCAGCTTACTCCTTTATGAAGCGTAAAAATCGTGGTGCTCTATAGATTTACCGTTATACCATTCACGGACACCACCGTGAAATGGGATTGGGTGCCTTAAGAGATGTTTCTTTAAAAAAGCACGTGAATTGGCAACACAATGACGTTCTGTTTTACATGAGGGGCGCGTGCCCCCATTAAAGAACGAGAGAAACTGAAGCGTGAAATAATGCGTGATCTTCATCATTTAACAGATAGTGCTTTAGATGCTTTTGAACAAAATAAAGCTAAATTAAAGGATGGTGGTACAGAGGAAAGCTGATTTCTAGCCCTTTATTCTTTCCCAATAAGATCGCCTCCCCATTTAAAATATTACGCCAACAAAGATATAAGCAATCTATTCACTCAAATCTGGATGCTCTCTCCAATCTGGCATACAAAAACTAAAAACAGCAGAAGAAAATATTAAACCGCTTTAATTTTTGTCTCAAACATATAGATTTAAACAACTAACCGCTTCATATCACCACACTTCAAAGGACAGTGCTCTATAAGGCTTATAGGCAATATTCATCACATACTCTCAAAAGACTAATGCATAAAACCTTACATTACCATAGCTCCAAGCAAGCTGTTTTTAAGGCATCACGGGCTGGTCTAAATATTCCCTTGATCGCCTCCCTAAACTAAAAAATGAAGCTCCCTATTAACTCAGTCTGCAAACAATACTCCGTAAATATTCCCCCTTCTCTTAGTCCTCTCCCAGCTAGCTTCCCACAGCACGCAGTTCACATCACTACATCTTAAAAGACACTGTTTTAAGAACAGCGTTTTACAGTACAACAGGATAATAATTTAAATACCCAAATGCGCTTAAAACAAGTCTACTCACTAAACGCATTATTTATCCAAATAAACTGATCTACCTAATCATTGTCATCACTTAGAACAGCTAATATTCATCAGATTTGAATCATTCCTCTGTTTCTTTTACGCGTCCAGATAATTGCATAGCTCTAGAAAGATCATTAACTGCATTTAAATGCGTCTGAAGCAATTCACTATTACGCTGTAATTTTTCTTGTAAATCAGACAACAAACTTTCAACTTCATGCTCAATATCTTGATTCATGTAGCGCTTCACATCGCTCATGGATTTATTAAGATCACGCAAACCACGTATTTTACATAAATTTATTTCTTCGTAATCTGGAACACCACTGCTCTCTAGCATATTGCTTTCATAATCAACAACTTGAGCTAATCCTTTAACAGCAGCAACAAATTTTGTCATCGCCCAATCACGATCAATAAGATTATTATCAAGAACTTTTGCTTTTGATGCAAAACTATCATCACCATATTGCACTACAGACATTTTTACTTCCCCTTCAACACTCTTGTTCAATCTTTCAAATGAGGGAGATTAAACAGGTTCTCTTCAATGCTGATACACTCAATAAAGCTCGTGGTGCAAACATCGCTCAAACAACAGCACGACAATCCTTCAAAGCGTATACCACTTCAACTTTCAACGCATTCTCTCAAGTATTTTTCTTGCTTTGCTCCAAAACCATCATTACGGCTATACTAATTCACCAAAACGCTATAAACTTAAACCTTACGCAGCAATATCGAAAGTTCTACATTTGCTCTGTCTATTTTGGTCTATTTCGCCTTGCCGATTTTATCTTTGCCTATTTCGTCACCAGCATGCCTTCAACAGAAAACAACAACGCTCTCACGAGAACTTTGTCCATAAAAAGACCACCTGCCGACAAAAACCCACAGCATATCTCGCAGCATATCAAAGACTTAAGCTCATTAAAAATTTCAGCATTTTAACGATAGCAGCATCTTACCCTCCATAACCTTATGGCTTTTTTTGCACCTAAACTTGCATACCTTCCGGCACCCCATAAGATGGCACCCTACAAAATTAGTTGCACCCATTCAAAAAGACACACCCTCCCCCATGCTCCTTCTGCACATATGCAGTACTTCGCATAAAAAACAAAAAGAATGCTCTTTTGAACAGATTAGCCATACAGCAATATTAAAAAAGACATCTTAAAACAGCTAAACAGCCATCAATCTCCCTTTTTTTAATTATCATTCGCTTTTCTTTGCAATGAACGACTATATAAGATTTTTTGAACCTTTTCAAGAGTTTCTTAGCCAATCAATTCGATACGTCTTCAATTGCATATTCACGCGCTTGTTTTAAAGAAACATCTCTTAAGTGTACCCAAGCCTATTTCGCGCCATAACCCATGAATAATATAATGATAAATCCCCCATGACATGTATAAAATCCATTGAGCACTGTCCATCTTTACGCTTAATAAAAGAAGCAAGCCAGCACACCATCACATATTTTGCTAGCCCCTCATGTTGCGATATCCTTGACATTTAAGTGCGGTTCAAAAAGCATGCCTTTCTTGTACAGTTTCGCTCCGCATGGACCCTCCCCACTTGTAACTGCAAAAGACATGGTTTTGGTTGATTAAACCTAGAGCAGATTTGGAATGAAAAAAATTTACGGTATTCAGGACTCTAATTCAAGTTGAATAACGATAGATTATCATTATAAATCAAAATATTATCCAATGCATAATGCTTAACGCTCCCCACATTGATATTTTCAGAATTTCCACAGCATCTTCCTATAGGTTATTTCACTCCATAACACAGTTTGCTCTTAATATCGCGGCTTTACATGTGCTACTGGTATAAAAACATAGAAACAATCATTTTATAATAAAGGTACAATTTTTGTTACGAACTTTCTCTCATTTTCAACCTTCTAAATGCAGCTCTTCTCTTTCATACTCATCACATTTCAAATCTATCCCATGTTGAATAAATTAAATTTACTTGTTTGCACATCACAAACAACGCCCTGATGTGTTGATAAAATACACTGAAAGAAAAATGCCTCTTATGAACCGTCTCAAATGCCAAGGGCCATAGTAAACATTGGAAGCAAGCGTACGATGACAGTGACTTGCTATTTCATAAGTGTAAAGATGGTAGCATTCTATAGATTTTTATATTATTCAAATTTTATATTATTTCACGAGAGCTTTACTGTTATACCATTTACGAGTGTCATCGTAAAATGTTTGTCGTGTGCATTGAGAGATGTTTTCTTACAAGTACATAAATATGCAATACAAATATATTAATATACAACATAAGTATATTTCGTTTGGAACGTTCTGTTCTTTTGTGCAAAACATGCCCATTAGAACAGCATTAACCAATCTTACTATGAGATAAACGATCAGAAAACATTTTTGTCTTCTTCTGTGCACCTTAAAGGACAAAGATCTTAACTCAATCTGCTCTGTACGCAGTCCGAATTTTTGTCAAGCAATCTTCTCTTGACTTCCTACTCATGTGAGTCACTTAAACGAAAGGCTCAATAAATCAACCTACGAATATTCATCGCACACTAAAAAATACTTAAACGTTACAAGAAAACTTATATGCCTTATATTACCGCTATAAATGATAGTGTTTCATAGCATAACAGGATAAAAAAGTTTTCTGCAACACAAAACCTACAAAATCAATTAATATTCTCTTTAAAACTTTCTTTTTTAAGATTTACAGTGCTCTAATTCCTCAAGCCTTTACAAAAAAGAAACGATTTTAAGCTTGCCTAATATATTGTATCAACATATACTACGGTTTGTAACATATTGTTATTCATAAAATCACCTCAAAAAGAACAGAAAGAGGTTTTTATGGCTGATCTCGTAAAAGCCGCAGTGCTTTATTCAACCTTGATTATCACCATGAATGCTTTTGTTGTTATTTTAGTTCTCGTAATAGAAATATACTAAACATACTCTCTTGGCTTTTTGTAATTTGCGCAAACGATCATTTTAATTTTACATAAGATCAAAGCGAAAATTTAACTCTACAGATAAATTACACACCTAATTTCAAACATCGCTTGCAACTATTTAAGTGTTAACTCTGCTTTTTGTATGCATTTTTAACCATCAGTTTCCATCTTTTCACGCTACTTGAATCTCAACTTCATTCCCGCCTTAAAGAACTAAATTTTCTACCAGATCCGATCTGTAAATAATTTGTCTCCTTATTGAGTAAGTTCCTCTTGCTTCTCCCCTTCAGGGCATATCACAATTCTAAAGGAATATTTCAAGAAGCTTATGATAAATCCATTGAACACCATCATCACACACTTGCGAGGGAATAAACCAGCACCATCACATACTTTTCCAGCACCAAATGTTGCAACAACCTTTAATCCTTGAGATAGTTCATAAAAGACATTTTTACTTCTTTCTTCAACAGTTTTTATCCACACGGCTCTCCATGCTTGTAACGTGCAAGTAGATGGTTTTAATTGATTCAACCTAGAACAGATTTTGACGAGATCCTTATTCAACATAAAATAATTAAATTATTTTTATAAATCAAAGTATTATTCAAAAAACAACTCATACATAAAGTTTTGCATGAGCTCCACCACTCAACATGATAATATTACAACACAATTAAAATAAAAAATAACAAGGAAAAACCTTACAAACTCAGAAAAGAGAGGGGGAAAATGAAAAGATATGGAGAGCGCTCAATTCCTCACACATCCAGCAAAACCGTCCTAGCAAAACTGCCTCACGTCTTAACTAATGTTATAATATTCTCAAATCAAAAGCAATTTTTTAAAAATATTTTGAGAAAAACATTTAAGTATAAAACGATAATAATTCCATTCAGAATATTTTTCTCTTTATTAAGACAGAGAAAAGTAAATTCCAAACAAATGTTTCCTCCCAATTTTTCCGAAATTAGCCGCAACGCTTAAAGCCGGTCTTAGTGTGATGAAACATTTATTTGTGATGAACGCAGAAAAACACCCCAAAGGTAGATTCAATCTCATGTTTTAAATACATGCGACCAAAACATTAAACAATCAGCACATAGTTTGAAAAATTAGCAATAACACGTAGCAACTCATTCGGATGCAATACTATCACAATTGAAAGCACTTTTTGGCTGGACAAATAGACAGTATAGCATCCGTTTACACAAAGAGTACAGATCGTAAACGGCTAATTCTTGAAGCCATCAAAAGGCTCTCTAAAAGTTAGAGAGAGCCTAAAAAACGTAATAGAATCAACAATTAACCAATTCCTTATTGATAGAATAATTTATTGAATTTTATGTTTTTAATTAATGCCAAACACAAGTTCCATATACGCTTGTCTGGCATGTTGACAATTTTTAGATTTCTTTATAGACGATGGATCCATCTTTTCACACTTTTTTACCCACTCTTCGAGTAATGTTTTATCTTTCTTGAATTCCGCCACGCTGTGATTTTTTTCGCAAGCAGCAAGGACAAGTCCAGTACAAAGCAGCACTGCTGTAATAATGACTTTATTCATGATTTAATTCCCTTCCTTTTTATCTTCAGTTTTTTCTTGGTCGTCCTTTCCAGAGCCGAAAACTCCCCATTTTTTACGAGTTTCTAATTCAGCTTTTTCTGCGTTTTTACAATTTTGAGAATCAAAACTCCCTGCAATAAAACATTTCTCTAACCACTGATTGAGTAATTTAGGATCTTTCTTAAAATCTGCTACGCTATAGTTTTTCTCGCATCCAGCAACAGCAAGTCCAGCACAAAGCAGCACTGTTGTAATAATGGCTTTATTCATAAATAAATTCCCCTTTTTTCAAATTTACAAAGTTTAGGACACAATTTAGGGTTCCATTAAATTTGTACATTCGGTTCATTGGTGCATTTTCAAAAATTTTAAAATCGACTTCTGTACGCAATTTTTTCCAACCTATGATGATAAATCGCGTACAAAGAAAAACACCGCTATCAATATATTTTTATGATTTAATTGTTGTCCTGCTTTTTTTCAGTTTCATTCCCTTTTTTGCCACTTTCACGAAGTTCCTTTGCAAGATTTCTATAATGCTCTTGAAAAAGCTCCATATCGGCTTGCATGACATTTTGACAATTCTTGGTTGCAAAAGCAGAGGTCCCGATTTTATCGCATTTCTTTCCCCATTCTTGCATCAATTTTTTATCTTTCTTAAATTCCTCAACACTGTAGTTTTTTTCGTGAACCAACAGTAACAAGCCCCGTGCAAAGCAACAGCGCTGTTATAATGATCTTGTTCATGATTTAACCCCTCTCTTTGTTTTATATTTTATTAACAATATCTTTGGATTCACATCCCCTCCTATATTGTGACCTTGCGTCTAACTTTCCTTTGCAAATACGCAAACTTGCAACGCAAACATGTTAAATCATGAAAACTGCTTTTATTTATCAGACTTGCATTTGTAGCATTATCTGCACGGCTGCTCTTTGTATTTGAAGTATTTAAACTTCAGCAGTAATTTTGATATCTTGGCATTTTTCAAAAACCACTTCATCATGAGAAGTCGCACAAAATCTTATCAAAAATTCGTAATGCCTATATCCATTGCAAATTCCCTGCAAAAGAAAGAATACACCTTTTAACCAACTGATTGCGCTCTTATCATTTCTTAAACCACCGGAAAAGAAAGAAAACTTTAAGTCCCCCTGCACTTTTTAAATGCCAATAGAAATGCTAAAAAAGCGATCTTATACATTATCAATTGAAGCAAAAAAGCCTATTTCCTTGCGTACCATTACGACTGGCATTAACTATTTAAGACTATAAAATCATATAAATGTAAGAAATACTGTCTATAATATGCTCAATGACTTCTTTTATTTATTAGGAAAACTTATAGCGCGCCAATATCAGTAAATTTTACTTATTTATATCCCCCCTTTATAAACATGAATATAATTTAATAAAATAAATCGCTGCATAACAGAAAAAAATAATCAACGCTACTCTTAATTACATTATTTACGCATGTATTAAGTGAAATAAACAAAGAAATAACCTGACGTTTAAAATCATTATCAAGAAAATTTTTATGGAAGAATAAACTTATCTATTCATCTAGCGGATAAGATAGCGATATAAGATCACAAGTAGTATGGTGATTATCATACTTATAGGGAAAAGTTTGTATAGGGAAAAGTTTGAAACGGAGAATTTTTCGCAAACTCATAGCTCTTTCATGAAATGATACAGAACCTTATGAAAAACAACTTAAATGAAGCAGCCCTCGTGAAAAAAGAAGGGAGATTTTATCATTATTAACTTCGTATAAAAACAAATGATATCATCTCTAGAAAAAGTATTCAAACCAACGAAAACTTATTATCATATATCACTTTTTACACTTTTCCGTATTTTTGTGAAAGCAATTCGCGCACCTCATCGGCTATTTTAGTTCCACGACTTGCACAACTTACCTTAATCAATCGATGCAAACTTTCTGGTATATCAATCGTGAGGCGCTTCATACCTCCACTCATGCTCCCTTTGGGGCTTCCTACCCATGCATCTGCTGTTAAAGGAATTGATTTATTCGTTGGTTTCGTGCCGATTTTAATTTTTTTATTCATCGCGCTAACTCCTTGATTTCCGCTGCAACAGCTTCAATCTCTGCTGTTGCTGGTCCTTGCTTATCAACTTCATAAACCGCCTTCCCCTGTGCTGCTGCTTCTGCAAAAATCACGCGCTGCGCAACGCTAGAAGAAAGAACATGCACGGGGTATATGCCAAGAGCTTCGTTCACATCACGCCCTATCGCTGTATTGACTATTTTACGATTAATAACAAAAGCAGATTCAAGATTTTCTTTATAAATACGTGCTTCGTCAATCAGCTTTACAATTCCATCGGCTGCCCAAATATCATAGGGACTAGGCAAAACAGGTATAAGCACCAAATCCGAAGCCATAAGAGCACTACGAGCAAGATCAGTCACACGTGGAGGACCATCGATAATAATATGATCATAACCATGACCAATCTGTGTAATCTCTTTGTGAACCGTTGCACGTGGTAAACCAATAACCGAAAACAAAGGTGCATCTTCACGCGCTGCAGCCCAATCCAATGCGCTCCCCTGTGGATCAACATCAATAAGCAATACCCGTGCACCGGTACGCGCAAAACTGGCCGCAAGATTAACACTCAACGTAGTTTTTCCTACGCCTCCCTTTTGATTCAAAAGTCCAATGATCATTTATTACGCCTTTCAGCATTATCGTTTTTACGATTATACAGAAAGTAATAAAAGAAGCAAGCATCCAATACGTGCAAAATAACCATTTCTCCTATTTTTAGGATAAAACGACAGCCCGCAATTTTGTCTTTATAATATTCTTTTAGCATAAGAAAAAACATTATGAAGATGATGTTTTTGAGAATAACAAAAATAAATCTAAACAAGAGACACGATCTTCTTCCCCCACCCTAAAACGAAGATTCTTACATCCATGTCGATCTGTGAACAATGCTCTGTAAATGATCCAGCTTCTTATCTCGCGCCTGCCATTTGGGCTTCTCCCTTCATGCAGTCCACTTAATGCAACTCTACAAATAAACTCCACTCTGAATATACAACAAACTATAAGAAGCATTCATTGTTTTGCACGTTGAATGAGAGAGCCGAAATCAGGAAGATTCTCTCATTTCATGCCCTCTGATATTAAATCAATCAAAATCATGTCTCTTGTACGTTACAAGCGGGGCTAGCGTGTGGGTAAAAACTGTACAAGAAAGGATTAAAATACTTCTTATGAACTGTCTCAAGAGCCAAGGACTGTAGTAACATTGGGGACTGAAAAATATAACAATGGTACCAGCCTACTTCTTCATAAGCGTAAAGAGGGTAGTGATCAATGAATTTTATACTCTTATACGCTCGACAGGGTAAAATAGGCTTAAGAGAAATAAGGATACCTCTACCAAACGTGTGAACAAGCAACACAATGGAATGTCTATGCTTGGTAAACATAATAGATTATGCATAAAGACCAAACAGCCGTCTTGCATAAGGTCGAATAACGAACATATTGCGGAGTGAGATATTTTGCATCTTACAGCTCATTTTCCCAAAATAGATCTTCTCGACAAAAAGAATATTTTTGTTAAGATACCATTGAAAAACTTACCTTCACTATGTTCTTTTATATACCAAACTAGGGGGGATCGTGAAAATCGTGCAATTGAGAATAAATAAAGATGAATTTACAACAAATTGAACCTGATATTTTTATCAGCGCCCAAATTAGCATAGAAAATATCAAAACATTGGCACAAGCTGGTTTTAAAACAATTATCTGCAACCGCCCCGATCACGAGGAGCTTCATCAACCTGACTTTTCTAGCATTAAAACGGTCGCAAATGAATATGGCATAAAAGCCTATCACATTCCCATTTCTCCTCCAACTATAGAACAGTCAGCTGTTGAAGCTATGCAAACAATTTTAAAAACCGCCTCTCTGCCTCTTCTCGCTTATTGCCATCACGGAGCACGCTCGCTGCATCTTTATCGTTTAGCGCGTCTTTAAACACAGATTTCATACGCTTCCTCCTCGCCTTAAAAGATAAAGACTCTTAAATACACATCGATCTGTAAAAAATAATCTGTCAATAATCTTTGTCTTGCGCTTTCCACTCAGGCTTCCCACTTCATAAGACTCTACACGCAAACTTTGCTGTTAAATATACAACAAACATGCACACCTGAAGCCATAAAAATGCATGAAAATTCATATGATGATCAAGGAAATCTATTTTCACCTCACCTTTTATCACTGCTTCACCTTCTTTGTCTCTCCCCTTACCAGTACGAGCTCATTCGTACACCATAGACACCTAAAACAACAGTAAAGCCACTAAGAAAACCCCATATTCCGTATAAAAGGCATGCAGAATATTTTATAAAAAATCCGTAAGCCATAATCTATGGTTAATTGCAAAATATTGATTTATAACAATTAATTATTTTGCACGTTGAGTGAGAAACCCTAATACCATAAAATTATCTCATTTTAAGTCTATTTATAGTGAATCAATCAAAAGCGTGTTTCTTGTATGTCACAAGCAGGAAGAGTTCGTATGAAATAAAACGAGTTAAGAAAAATCCCTCTCATAAACATAAACGCTCTCAAATAGCCAAGGCTGTACAACACTGAAGGCTTGTCAATATAACTGATGATACCGGATTGCTCTTTTATTAGACATAAAGATGATAGCGCTCAACGGAGCTTGCAAGATACCATTCATGAGTGCCATCATGAAAATGGATATAGGAAGCGTTGAGAGATATTTCTTTAAAACAGGCGCGTAAATTAGCAACACAAGTATATTCCAGCATTTTATTTTACCTGTAGAACGTGATTATCCTATTCAAAAAACAACAAAGCCTGAAACTGTTATTTTCATGATTTAAGAGATATTGCTCTAGACACTTTTGAAAGTGGCAAAGCCGAATTTAAAAAAGACAGTCATCTGGACTGATTTCCCCCTTTATAACTTCATATTTTTCCCCAATAAGGCTGTAGATTGATTTCAGAGATTATCCAAATGAATATAGGCAATAGGGCTGTCCCCATCTGGTATACAAAAGCTGTAACAGCAGAGAGAGCACTAAAGCGCCTTAATCTTTGTCTCAAACATACTGCTCGCGTTGAGGATTGCTAAAGCAAAAGTTTTATGAGAAAAGCAACAAGACATAATTGGCTTTGCATTTTCATATCCTTACAAGACTGCCTTGCCGTTACATTATAGGCGTTATATTTGTGAAGGACAAAGGAGATATATGGACAGTTCTTTGCTTGAGAATCTGAAAGATTTACGTATTACGACAACCAAATTGTGCCTTTATCAATCAAAAGCATTAAAAATTTTTGAAACAAGTACACCTGCTTTCTCACAATGATTTCTTTTTATCTGCAATCGATCATAGTCTCCTTAATGTAGATTTCCTATCACAATATACGAGAGAAACGAGACTTAAAGCATTTTCCATCAGCTTCATTCTCGTTTACGTGATTGGTTAGCACAAAGCCGCTGCTGACCACCGCTCTACTTCACGAGGCTCAACAAACGAACCTTTTTTTTAATATTCATCATATGATACTAAATATCACATGCGTAAGATTTTACATAAACCCAATCCCATCATAAAAGACGATATGTCATAATAAAACAAATTAGAAAAAAGAGACCATAAATTTTTGAAATAAAAGAGTTATCGATTAAATTTTATCAAACTATAAGCTTAAAATCGCAAAAAATTTAAAAAACAGCCTTTCTCTCTCTTCACGTCTATTATTGCCAAATAGGCTGGGGCTTATTCTTTACTGCATCTTTTATGATGGGTTTTAACGGATCAGAAAGAAACAAGCAGTAAACTTTTGAATGACAACAAAAGCCATAAAATGAACTTTGAAAAAGATAATGCCAAAATCAGATATTCAGATATTCGATTCTCCCTCTCAACAACGGAAACAACATATATTCCACGATGTTTTGGAATATATCTTTGTGATTATAATCACTTTAAGTGCTATTTTTACAGCTCTTTTATCTTTTGCAGATAAGTTTAGGGCATATTTTTAAAAGTAAGCAGCCTATCCAACTTTGATAATGGTTGTGCTATCTTTAAAATTTCTTTTGCTTTTTTTTCATCACGGTGCATTTGCGCAATCAAAGGTTCAAGCCCATCAAATTTTTCTTGTCCTCGCAAAAACTGGAAAAAAGAAACGGTACAGCTTTCCCCATAAAGGTCGTCGTTAAAGTCAAACAAATAGGTTTCCAAAAGTGGCGCACCATTTTTAACAACCGTTGGACGACAACCAAAGCTTGCAACACCATCATACAAAACACCGTTCGCACGACGCAAACGTACCGCATAAACACCATGAGCCAAGCGAACTTGGGGAGGCAACATTTGATTGGCGGTAGGAAATCCCAAAAAACGCCCAAGTTTATCGCCTTGAATAATATTGGAGCATACCCGATAGTGATACCCTAACAAATGAGCTGCTTTGTCCACTTTTCCTTGTGAGAGAAGCTGCCGAATAAAACTAGAGGAAATAATCAACTGTTGTGAATCTTGAAGACGCGAAACGCAAGGAACTTGCACAACCTCAAATCCATATTTCTCTCCCCTTTGGCAAAGAAGCTGCACATTTCCACTTTTCTGATGACCAAATTGAAAATTTTCCCCTGTCACCACAACTGAAACATCAAAAGCCTGTTTTAAAATCGATTTGATAAATTCATCCGCTGAAAGCGTGGCAAAGTGCGCATCAAAGGGCTGTTCAATCACACCATTAAAGCCAAGGACTTTAAAAATTTCAGCTTTTTCAGCTGCCTCTGTCAAACGATAGACAGGAGCTGAACGTTGAAAAAAACTTCTTGGATGTGGTTCAAAGGTTAAAACAACTGCTGGTTTCTTTTTTATCCGTGCAAAATCAAGCGCTTTTTGCAACACCATCTGATGTCCGCAATGAACACCATCAAAATTTCCAAGTGCCAACACGGCTCCCCGCCAAGCCGAGGGAAACATGTGAGTCCCCTGAAGACGCAAAAAATTAGCCATTACTGAAGTGCCCACATGATTGCTTGTGGTTTATAACCATGACGTTCAAGAAAAGAATGCAAAGCTTGCTTATCCACCACACCATTTTGCGCATAATCATAATGATGAATCCCCCCCATAATATAAAGGGCATCAAGACCAAAATGAGCCGCCCCCTTAATATCCGTCAAAAGACCATCACCAATAGCTAAAACTTGACTTTTTTCCACAATTCCACGAATGTTTTGAAGTTTTTCAAAGGCACACTCATAAATAGGCGCGTGAGGTTTTCCAGCAATGCGTACTTCCCCCCCTAATTGTTGATAAAGACGCGCCAATGCACCAGCGCACCAAAATTCTTTATTTCCATAATGGACAATCACATCAGGATTAGCACAAATAAAAGGTAAATTCCGCGCCCGCATGCGAAGAAACATCTCCTCATAAGCAGAGGGCTCTTCGTCAAAATCTTCAAGAAAACCGCTGCAGACGACAACAGAAGCCTCCCATTCTTCAACAAATTCACACTCTAACCCTTCAAACAGCACCAAATCACGTTGTGAACCAATAAAAAAAACTTTACGCGGAGCTGTCCGAATGAGATCGCGCGTTACATCCCCTGAAGTGATAATGGCATCATAATAGTCACGATGAACATTCATGCTTTGTAATTGAGCAGCAACATCTTCCCGTAGCCGAGGAGAATTGGTCAATAAAATAACATTTTTTCCCATTTGTCGAATTTTATACAATGCTTTCAACGCTGGTTCAAATGCATGCACACCGTTATGCACAACACCCCACACATCACAAAAAACAGCATCATAATGCGTTATAATATTCTCAATATGGGTAAGTTCATTCATGGTGCACCTATCTTTATTTATCATTTAAAGCTGTCTTTTATTTCAAAACTACTTACCGAAAGATAATACTTGTGTCATCTGCTTTCTCAAACCATATTCCAACTTTGCATCGCTTATAGCAATCATAAGAAATGACAAAATAAATAAGTTATCGTTAAGTTGTGCAAAATTCTAAAACGCTTTATATCAAAAGCTTATCATTCCACAATGCTCATTTTTCTCATAAAAACTTTAATTCTAATAATAACTGCGTTGATACAGTTTTTTATCTAAAACACGCACATTCTTAAAAACGAACAAAAAAACTCCTTAAAAAAACGCTTCCCTAAGTATAGAATTATTGATTTATAATAATAATTTATTATTCATACATAATGAGAAACCAAAATATCTTTTCTCATTTCAAATCTGTTGATATTGAATCAATCAAAACTTTTCGCTTGCACATTATAAGCAGGATAAGCGTATAAATAAAAACACGTGAAGAGAGAAAAAATAGCTCTTATGCTCCCTTTCAAAGGTAAAAACTGTCGTAATATTTTAGACTGACAAAGAGTATGTGCCCTCCAAGCATCTTTTTTTCAGTAAAGATAGAAATATAGCTTTTATCCCATTCATCGAAGCTTTTACGTTATACACTTTACGAAACGCCATTTGTGAAATGGGCGCTAACATTGAGAAATATCTTCTCAAAACAAACATGTGAATATACAACAACCAAATCTATTCTGTTTTGATTTTATTTTGCATGAGGGCTCTTTACTCATAAAAGGTTTCCCCTATCATCATGATATCTCAGACGCATCAAAACAAGCCATTTTGGTTATTGGTTAAGCACAGCACCATAGGCAGTGCCTTGAGCTTAAAAACCAAGGTTTACCTTTGTAAAAAGCGAATCTTAAAACATGAGTTTAGTAAGCGGGTTTTAAAAAGTTGAAAGGCAAATAACCTCTCATTTAAAAAAATCTATCCGTCTTAAGAAAAACTATTTTTATTGCCAATCTCCTAAAATTACTTTACTAATTAGAAAATGTATTGGTCGTATACGCAACGACCAATAGGGCCTTGAAAACCCGAAACCCTAGCGTAAAAATAAACCCAGTGTGTGGGTATCCCGGAATTCCGGGAGATTTTGCTATGTCCAGGTGCTCCAAGCACTAAAAGCAAAATGCTGACTAGGGTTCAGTGTTTTCAAGCTCCCGGAATACCAATGCGAGGGCGCTCGCAACCGGAGGGGGTAAATGCAAACTCAAAATCTTAATGTTGATCTTTTTGTAGGCAAAAAAATTCGCTTTAGGCGAAAAATGCTCAAAATGTCTCAAAAAACATTAGGGCATCATTTAGGTGTCACTTTCCAACAAATCCAAAAGTATGAAAAAGGCTTAAATCGCGTGAGCGCAGGACGTTTAAAGGAAATCTCCGATATATTGGATGTCCCTATTGCCTTTTTTTACGCTGATATCATCAAAAAAGAACATACCCCGTACCATCATGATGAAATTGTAGCGAGCAAAGAGGAATATTTGCTTTTAAAAAGTTTTAGAATTCTTACATCTGTCAAACAAAAAGCAATTTTAAAATTAATTTCTGATCAAAATTAAAACCTTTAAAAACATAAGTATAGGGTGCTACACGCTCTGTTCTTGGCTTCCTTCCCACACATCAAAGGATGCAAATCCCTCCTCAAACTGGTTGATACCCAATCCAACTTCTCAAAAACAGCTCCCTCTCGGCTTCACATTTCATATGGTTCCTTTCACAAAATTATACAAGAAAGCCCTCTCTTGAATATTCACTACACTCTCTTATCAAAACACCCCATGCATAAAGTTTTTATGCCTTACACCACACCTCAAGCGATATTGATTTATAAAGAGTATTCATTGTTTTGCATGTTAAATGAGAATCCAGAATAGCGTAAGATCCTTTCATTTCAGACCCGCTCCATGTTGAATCAACCAAAATCATGTCTCTTGCAAGTTACAAGCGGAAAGAGCCCTTGTGGATAAAAAACTATTAAGAAAGGATTAAAAATGCCCCTAATGAACCGTCTCAAGTGCCAAAGGCTGTAGCAACACCCACGAGCTGGCAAATATGCGCCGGCTTACTCCTTTATGAAGCGTAAAGATCGTGGTGCTCAATGGATCTACCATTATACCATTCACGGACACCACCGTGAAATGGGATTGGCTGCCTTAAGAGATGTTTCTATAAGACAATGCTATCCAGTTTTCTCATGATCATAATCCTCAATCTAACAAAGATGAAACAAACAATAGGATTGCAAATATGATTTTGGAAGCTCATCTGAAAGATGAAAAATGATAAAAATCTCCGCTATAAAATTTAAAGAAGCAACTATTCGTTGAACCGTAACTTCTTTATTTTAGAATTTTTATATAACACTTTACTGTTGAGTATGCATAACCGTTAAAACGCATGACCACGATCTATAGAATTAAGCTTTGGCGAGAAAAACATTTCAGTATCTGCTTGTAAAACATTTTGACAATTTTTAGATTCCTTAACAGCTTGTCCTGAAAGAAAACACTTCTTTCCCCATTCTTACCTTAATTTTGCATCTTTCTTAAAATCCTCTACGCTATAAGTTTTTTCACACCCCACAGCGAATAATAGAGCCATGCATAATAAAATAATTTTTTTCATTTTATCCCTCTTTAAATACCTTATCTGTTAACATCATCCCCCAAATGAGTTTTAAATTTTCATACTGTATGAGAAGACAGCCTTACTATCACTTGCTTTCTTTCAAAGTGAACACTCTGAGTAAAATAATGCAAGAAGAACTCACGACAGCCATCGTATGAGTTTGTCATAAAATATAATGAGAAGAAAAAAGCCCAAACTGAGTAAAAATGACGAAATTAGAAGGCGCACTAATGTTTTTGTCCAACTGATTTCAATAGTGACATTGCGATAGGAACCGCACCCCTCGCCCTATAGAAAGCCTATGAGCATTATAATACTTAAGTATCACGATCAATAGACTACAAAGCTATTACAAAAAAGTATGAGCTCTTTTCACCTATTTGTATGTTGATTATTGTTTCCCCCATCAAATGCTTAAATAAAAACGTCTTGTGATATATAGAAACAATCAACAATGCAAATCATTTTTACGAAGATTTCTTCGTGTAGCGTCTGTTTGAAATCCATCTTTTCGAAGTCTGAGTTTAGAAGCAGATAATTATGAAAGCTTTTCAAGGAATTAAACAGATTGATCACTTTTAAAGAAGTAAAAAAACGTGATCCAATCTTGAAGACAAAATTCTAATGAAAAAAACTTTTGCTATGAATTCTTTTAAGGCACTGTAAAATATTCTATCCGTTATATCAAATGTTACGCCATTTTGGGATCTATTCATTTTTCACTTTTATCAACTCTGCTCTAGAAATCCATTTCTTGAGCGTTTTTTATCGTCTCATTTTCTCCTTCAAACACAAATACTCAAAAATGCTTTGCCACTAACAATGACATTTTCCTGCTTTTATAAAACACATAAGTAAAAATAGAGGAGGGATTTTGAGAGCAAACCTCCCTTGAAAAGGGAAGTATTATTCATTTACTTCACAAATACTTCACAAACGGAAATAATCTCACGGTTTATTCAAATTTGCCCTATGGTCTTTTGCCCTATGGTCTGGTGCAATTTTATTGATAAAGTTTCCTTTATACAAATTTAAATAAATATGTTCGTTAAAGCCAATCACGGATTTTCAAAGGGGTTGTAAGATCCATTATCTCGCCGCCATTTTAAAGGTTCAGTGAAATCACTTGACCAAAGACCAATCTTGTTGTTGCGTGCTTTTTCTTCCGCATGATGGTACTGGGTTGGAATAGGATCTTTCCCCTCTTTTGAGAGTACCAACATACCTTCTGTAAGACCTGCCTCAGCTAAATCAACCCCTTGAACAAAACATTGCGCATAATAAACACCATTGTGCATCAAAGCCTGTTTACAGGATAAATCCTGCCCAAGTGTTTTGGTGACAAGCCAAGCCGTTGTAACCGCACCACAGGGCCATTCTTGATCATTTAATCGTGCTTTTTGGCGTGGTGCACATGTGTCTACACCATAAAGATGAATATCACGGGTGATATATGAGCGCCAAGATTGTGCAGCAGGCGTCAGCAATTTAAATGTAACCCCACTTGTAACAGAGGCCTTACCATGAAAAACAACAGTATTATTTGCAACATCGTTTGATGAAACACTCTTCTGCAAATCGAGAGCTGGTTCATTTTTTTCTAATTGCTGTTTGGTGATAGATTTAACCAAATTTTCTTCTTCTCGATAAAGATTGAGAATATCTTGTATATCTTGCATCCCAAATGTTTTAAAAATGCTGAAATCTATTTTATCTTTATATTGGCTTAATCCCCACACTATGGAACCCATAATGTAAATAATAACAATCAATTTAAATAGCATTTCTTAACACGCTCACTCAAAAAATTCATTGTTTTTCTATCCTTTCATATTATATATCACCAATACCCTTGTTTTTAAAGAAAAAATCCAGATATTTGTGTTGCATATTAACTACATTTTGTAAAGAATAATATTCCTTCTTGCATTGTTTTAATATTATTGTCTTTACCAATGAATACAACTTAAAATTGCCATTTTTATGTAACACAATCTCAATTTGAAAAGACTTCTGTCTCTTTAAGAAAAAGAGTTTGAGAGTGAACAGATCCACTATCAAGGCTTTTAAAACAAACAAACGAGAAGAATTAACTGTCATCAAATAACAGCATTTTTCAGTTTTTAGAGGCAATAGAATGTCGACATATGAACAAATATTATTTGTTAAAGAGAGGTAAAATGACAGATAATAGATCCCAGAACATCATTTTTATCGTTATCATGACCATGCTGCTTTTTACAGCATTGCTTGTATCAGATCCTTCTTATGCTGCTCCTGCTGCTGATGGGAGTGGTTTCGCAAAACTTGAAGGTGTTTTAGGCAGCATTGTCACAATGATGACGGGTCCAACGGCAAAGCTTATTGCAATTATATGTGTTGCTGCTGTGGGTATTGGCTGGATGTACGGCTTTATTGATTTACGCAAAGCAGCTTACTGTGTTCTTGGTATTGCTATTGTTTTTGGTGCCCCTACTCTTGTCGGTAAATTAGCGAGCACGGCATAAATGAACGAAGACACTCTTTTCCTTGCCTGTACACGACCGTCCATGTTTGCCGGTGTCACAATGGAAGCGATGGCGCTCAATGTCATGGCGACGTCCGTTCTTTTTATTTTAACGAGTGGTTTTACCGTGATTGGTTTTGGTATTGGGATGCACTTTATTTTGCGTGAAGTGACAAAACATGATCACAACCAATTTCGCGTATTATTTGCTTGGCTCAATACCCGAGGAAAACAAAAAAACCTCAACCGATGGGGAGGAGGTTCTACCTCCCCCTTACGCCTTATCCGCACTTATAAGGAACTAAGCTGAAGGAGCCAAACCGGTGAAACAGATGTCAATAATGAAACGGGAAACTTTGCCTGAAGAATATATTCCCTATATACGCTATATCAACCAACATGTCGTTGCTTTAAATTCGCGCTGTTTAATGGTTGTGATGGCTGTTGAGGGCGTAAATTTTGACACTGCGGATATTGATCAATTAAATTCTTTACACAACCAATTAAACACCCTTTTAAAAAATATTGCAGATGAACGGGTTGCTTTATATTCTCACATCATCCGCCGCCGTGAAACGATCTACCCAGAAGGTCATTTTCTTTCATCTTTTGCAACAACATTAGATGAAAAATATAAAAAGAAAATGGTTTCGCAAGAACTATATAGAAATGATCTGTTTATTTCACTGCTTTGGAATCCCGCAGTAGATAAAACAGAACAACTGGTTTCATTTTTTCAGCGCTTAAGTAAAGCGAAGAAAACACAATCTGAACCCGATGAGGAAGCTGTTCGTAAACTCGAAGAGTTAAGTCAAGACCTTATGCAAGGTTTAGAAGAGTATGAAGTCCGTCTGCTATCAATCTATGAACATGAAGGTATTTTATTTTCTGAACAAAGTGAATTTCTCCACCAGCTGGTGGGGGGAAGACGTGAGCGTATTCCTCTCACATTTGGAACTATTGCTTCAACGATTTACTCGGATCGTGTTATTTTTGGGAAAGAAATTATCGAAATTCGCCATGAAAGTAATGAACGCTTTGCTGGCATGTTTGGATGGAAAGAATACCCTTCTAAAACACGCCCTGGTATGACTGATGGTTTGCTTACGGTACCATTTGAATTCATTTTAACACAATCCTTTGTCTTTAAAAGTAAGGCGGCCGCCAGTGCGATTATGAGCCGCAAGCAAAATCAAATGATCAATGCAGCTGACCGTGCTAGTTCACAAATTGATGCACTCGATGAAGCGCTAGATGATTTAGAATCAAACCGTTTTGTTTTGGGCGAGCATCACATTTCTTTAGCTGTTTTTGCTGATCATCCCAAAATATTGACTGAAAACTTATCAAAAGCACGAGCCCATTTAACCAATGGGGGAGCCGTAATTGCCAGAGAAGATTTAGGATTGGAAGCAGCATGGTGGGCACAGCTTCCTGGAAACTTTAGCTATCGTGCGCGTTCAGGCGCTATTACCAGCAGAAATTTTGCCGCTTTATCGCCCTTCCATTCTTTCCCTGTTGGCAAACTAAACGATAATGTTTGGGGAGCTGCTGTCGCATTGCTAAAAACACAGGCAGGTTCACCTTACTATTTTAATTTTCATTATGGCGATCTTGGAAATACGTTTGTTTGTGGTCCATCGGGATCTGGTAAAACAGTGATTGTTAATTTTCTTCTTGCACAATTACAAAAACACAATCCAACAATGGTTTTTTTTGACAAAGATCAAGGAGCAGAGATTTTTGTACGAGCTGGAGGAGGAAAATATAAACCTCTAAAAAATGGGCAGCCCACAGGGATTTCTCCCTTAAAGGGCATGGAATACACTGAAAAAAATAAAATCTTTCTTCGTAATTGGATCTTAAAGCTGGTAAGCGCTGAAGGGCAAATCGTAACAGAAGAAGAGCGACAAGATATCGCCAAAGCCATCGATTCTTTAGAAAACTTACCCCCAACACAACGCTCTCTTGGTGCACTTCAACTGTTTTTTGACAACACATCAAAAGAAGGTATCGCCATACGACTACAACGCTGGATTAGAGGCAATGATTTAGGGTGGGTTTTTGATAATGATCAAGATGATCTCAATTTAAATGCACAGTTCATTGGATATGACATGACCGATTTCTTAGACAATGAAGAAATTCGGCGCCCCTTAATGATGTATCTCTTTCACCGCATTCTTGATTTGATTGATGGGCGACGCATCATTATTGTCGTTGATGAATTCTGGAAAGCTTTGGAAGATGATTCATTCAAAGCTTTTGCGCAAGATCGGCTAAAAACAATCCGTAAACAAAATGGCATGATGCTCTTTGCAACACAAAGCCCTAAAGATGCTTTGAACTCAACAATCGCGCACACAATTATTGAGCAATGCCCCACCCAAATATTTTTTCCAAATCAAAAAGCAAATTACAATGATTATGTCGAAGCTTTCAAACTTACTGAGCGTGAATTTGAACTGATACAGTCAGAATTAAGCAGAGAATCCCGCCGTTTTCTCGTCAAACAAGGACAAAGTTCCGTCGTTGCAGAACTTAACTTACGTGGAATGAATGATGAGATCGCCGTTTTAAGCGGCACAACAAAAAACATTGAACTCATGAATGAAATTATCAACGAATATGGAGCAGACCCTGACAAATGGCTGCCCATATTTTATCAAAGGAGAAAAAATCAATGAAAAAATATGGCTTAGTTACACTGTTATCTTTTTCTTTTATTTCTCATGCAATATCACAAACGATACCCGATGCGGATGAATATTATAAACAAGCACTCGAGAATACACAAAAATTAGATGCTGCAAAATCAGAAACAGCTGAAAGCATATATAAAACTGCAACTGAAACTGCAAAAAAAATTAAAGCAATAAGTCATCAACTTGAACAACTTAAGTCACAAACAGATACAACAGCAACAGAAGCTGTAAAAAAACCTAGCCTTGAAGAGTTGCAGAAGCTTCAAGCTCTTCAACAAGAGCTTCAAGTAAAACTTTCTCTTCTTCAAGCCGATCTTCAAGTGGCTTCTTTAAAACTTCAGTCTCTTGATATGATTCAAGCAAGAGATACGAAAACAAAAGACGAAATGCGTGAAGAAATGGAACAACAAAAGCATAAATACCTTGAGGCACAATTAAAAGAAAAAGAAAAACAATTAAAAGAAAAACTTGGAAGTACGAATACAAATGTCAGACTTTAGTTTTTCTCCATTTGAAAGCGTTTCTGGGTATATTTTAACCCCTCTCGATAATGTGATGGACACAACGGTGAGAGGGTTATCTTCTGCTATTTCAGCACCCTTAAATCTCGCCGCAATCATTTTTATCTTTCTTTATGGCTATAATGTTATGACAGGTCGCGTTGCGCTTTCCATGCATAGTCTTCTCAATAATGTTGTTAAAATCGTTGTTGTGACAACAATGGCAACGAATGCGGATACATTTAATACTTATGTCAAGGATATTTTCTTCAATGATTTATCCAACGCTATTGGGAATGCACTTAACAGCAATCCTGCAAGCTCCAATGTTTTTGATTATATTTTGTTAAAGGCAAATGCTCGCTATCAAGAAGTTTTATACAATGCTTGGTTTTTTGAAAAGATCATTGTGGGGCTTCTTGGTTCTATCATGCTTTTAGCCGTTATTCTTTTTTGTATAGGTGGTTTTATTGTGCAAATGTTTGCACAAGTTGCTCTCGTAATGATTATAGGTCTTGGGCCTCTATTCATTAGTTTGTATTTGTTCAACGCAACGCGAAAATACACCGATGCATGGATTACAACTTTGATCAATTTTACCATTTTACAGGTTCTCGTGATCATGCTTGGAACAATTATATGTCAAGTTATTCTACAGGTTCTCAAAGTTTCATATGAATCAATCTATGTTCTTTTCCCCCCTGTCCTCGTCATTTCGATCATAGGGGTTATTATCTTCCGTGCGCTTCCCGGTATTGCAACAGCGCTGGCCTCTGGTGGACCATACTTTAACACTGGTGTCTCTTCAGGGGGACAGGTTTTCACAATGCTTGCCAATGGTGCAAGAACGAGTGCTAATACAGTAAAAAATGCTGCTTTACAAATCTCAGGTGCTGCCGGTAACGCTACTAAAGGTGTGGCAAGCGCGGCAGCAAAAGCAGGAAGATCTGGAGGTGGTCGTGGTCGGTTTTAAGATAAAGCACCTCTTTAAAAGAATAAGCATTTTTGTTTTTGCCTTGCGTGCGCCCTTTGGCGCACGCGCCATGATCCTGTTTCAGGTAAGATCTAACATCTTAGATCTTACAACAAAACCAATCACATAGACTTTTAAAAGTGTCCAGAATAAAGGCTCTCATGCATTGTATTCCAAGATATTTGTGAGTTCAAAAAATGAAACGAAAAATAACTTTTGTTATGGTCCTAACAATCGCTCTTACTGGTTGTGCCTCTTTGAGTGGCCCCAAAAAACCACCACGCTGCAATGGCAAACATACCCGTGCTTTAAATAAAGATAAGTGGAATTGGGACAATCAAAACGTTGTCCACCCAGAAAAGAGCGTAAGGACTGTTACCACTCCCATCATTCTCAATACTTTAGAAAGTGAAAAAGCAACAGCCAATTCAGCTTTATTAAAGCCGGTTATTCATGAAGCACGATCTGATAAAACTGTGGAGGTTACGCGTGAAAAGTGATGCCCTTGAAGAATATATAAAAGAAGCGCGCTCATTTGACATTGATCGCATGCATAGCATGCGCGTGCGAATGAAAATTTCCATGGCTTTAACAGTGCTTTTTGGATTGATGACGATTGCGCTGGCTTTAGCTGTCGCAGCTTTGACGCCTTTAAAAACGGTAGAGCCTTTTGTTATCCGCGTCGATAACTCAACAGGCATTATTGATACTGTAAGCGCCCTCAAAGAATCCCCTAACGACTATGATGAAGCGATAACGCGTTATTTTGCCAGCCAATATGTTCGTGCCCGTGAAGGTTTTCAAGCATCAGAAGCAGAAAACAATTTTCGCTTAGTTTCTCTTTTATCTTCTCCAAAAGAACAAAACCGTTTTGCAAAATGGTACGCGGGCAATAATCCAGAAAGTCCGCAAAATATTTATCATAACATGATTGCTACCGTCACAATCAAATCAATCTCTTTTATAAGCAAAGATCTTATCCAAGTTCGTTACTATAAAACGGTCAGAGACTTTAATGAAAAAGAAAATATTTCCCATTGGATTTCAATATTAAATTTTTCCTACGTGAACGCACACATTTCAACCTCTGATCGTCTCATCAACCCTCTTGGTTTTCAAGTATCGGAATATAGATCTGATCCAGAGGTGATAAAATGATCAGACTTTTACAAACAACCTTTTTAATTTTTACGATCACTCTCAACTTTCACACTGTCCTCTCACTTGCAGAAACAGCGCCTGTCAGTGCACGTAAAGATAACCGCATCAGATTTGTCAATTATGACCCCTACAACGTCGTACAAATCATTGGCTCCATTCGCTCTTCAGTTCAGCTGGAATTTGCCGATGATGAAGAAGTAACCTATGTAGGAATTGGAAATTCCGTTGCTTGGCAAGTTGCACCGGCTGGTCACTTTGTTTTTCTCAAACCACGTGAAATCCAACCTGTGACCAATTTACAAATTGTCACAAGCCGTCAAGATGGAACACAACGATCTTATCAATTCGAGCTGCAAATCCGTGAAGGCGATGTTTCAGCTGGCAATGAGACATATTTCTTGGTAAAGTTTCGTTATCCAGAAGATGAAGCCTTGCGTAAGAAATTAGCCGAAGCAGAAAAAGCAAAACAACGTGAAGAAAACTTTGTCAATGATGTTTTAAATATCCATGAAGATTTTGGACCACGCAATTGGGCTTATGAAGCCCAAGGTTCATCCCTCATTGAACCTGCTTCTGTCTATGATAATGGAAAAACAACAACCTTTACCTTTTTAGGCAACATTGAAATCCCTGCCATTTACATTGTATCGCCTGATGGGCAAGAAGCGCTTATTCCCAAATCAATTAAAGGCAACAAGGTTATTGTTCATGCAACAGCTGCACAATTCACGCTACGGCGTGGGAATGAAGTATTGTGCATCTTTAATAAAAGGTTCGTACCAGAAGGAATTAACCCTGAAACAGGTACGACATCACCATCTGTACAACGTAAAGTGAACCTAGGAAGCAGCCATGAATAACACCGTGGATGAAAAAAGCATTAATGATCGCGATACAATAAAAAATGCTCAAGGAAAAAGTCAACAGAACAATGCAGGAAAAGCTATTGCTCTTATTATTCTTTTCAGTGTCTGTCTTTATTTAGCCTATTCAACACTTGTTACAGAAAAAAAACAACCAATTGAATCTTCAAAAGAAGGAAAAGTTATAAAACAAACAGAGCTTTTTCGCCCTGCAAAGCCTACCCCTTCCCCCCTTGAACAGCCTCAACGAAATAACGCTCTATTGCCAAAAGTCGAGCTACCAACACCAAACATCAATCAATTAAATTCTGATGACTCACTGTTGGAAGCAGCACAACGTGCTCCTGTATTAGCTTATGCAAATACACAACAAGGCAAAATAGATTCACAAACAAATAATGGTGTTTTGCCTCACCAACTTGAAAGTAAACCTGATGAAACGACACAACGTTTTAATCATCTTCTCAAACCCACAGTGCTTGAAGGTATTCGTGCTTCAACCCTTGGCAATCGAAACTACATCATCGCGATGGGAACTTCTATCCCTTGTATTTTAGAAACAGCCATCAACAGTGATCAACAAGGTTTTGCCAGCTGTATCGTTTCCAGAGATATCTTATCAGACAATGGTCGTGTTGTCCTTCTCGATAAAGGTACCCAAATTGTTGGTGAATATCGCGCCGGATTGAAAAAAGGCCAAACACGTCTCTTTGTGCTATGGAATAGAGCAAAAACCCCTAATGGTATCATTATATCCTTAGCTTCACCTGCAACAGACAGTTTAGGGCGTTCTGGTATAGATGGAGATATTGATAACCATTGGTTAGAGAGGATTGGATCTGCGCTTCTTGTTTCCCTGATAAAAGATGTGACAAACTATGCCAATAAACGTTTAGCAAAAAAACAAGAAAAAGAAGAAACTGAAACAATCTCTTCAGGACAAAATATTGCAAATATTGTCGTCGAAAATTATGCCAATATTCCTCCAACATTATCCAAAAACCAAGGAGAAATGGTGAATATCTTTGTTGCCCGCGATTTAGATTTTTCCAGCGTTTATAAATTGAAAGTCATCGAAAACAAAAAACAGATTACCAATCGAGCTGTTTCAAGAAACTTTTACAAAAATTCTGCGATACCTTTAGAATGAACTCAAATTTACATACCATGAGCGATGAAACCATCGCGATTGTTCTCACAAAACTTGAACCCATCCGTGCTTTTTTGAAAGATGAAAGTCTTTTTGAAATTGTTATCAATCGTCCCTATCAAGTAATGACGGAAGGTATTGATGGATGGAAAACAATAGAAGCACCGGCTCTCTCTTTTAATGAGCTTATGGGGATTGCAAAAGTTGTCGCGTCCTATTCCAAGCAAAACATATCAGACAAGAATCCAATATTATCGGCTACTCTGCCAGGTAATGAGCGCATTCAAGTTGTTATTCCGCCGGCTGTCGAAAAAAACACGATTAGTATGACAATTCGCAAACCATCATCGCAAAGTTTTTCTCTCGAAGAGCTCGCGAATAAAGGTCTGTTTTCGCTCTGTGAACAGATATCTTTCACGCCATTGAATGATTATCTTTCTCGTTTTAACGAACTCAAAATCATCGAGCATAACTTAGCTCATGCCTACTGCAATAAAGACTTTGTCTCCTTTTTAAATCAAGCTGTAAAATGCCAGAAAAATATTTTAATTGCAGGAAAAACTGGTTCAGGTAAAACAACATTATCAAAAGCATTAATCGCCAAAATCCCTCAAGAAGAGCGTATTATCACCATTGAAGATACACAAGAATTGGTGATACCGCACCCTAATCATGTCTCGATGTTCTATTCAAAAGATGGACAAGGCTTAGCCTCTGTTGGACCCAAAGAATTGCTTGAATCATCTTTACGGATGCGTCCTGATCGTATTCTTTTGCAAGAACTTAGAGATGGTACAGCCTTTTATTATATCCGCAATGTCAATTCAGGTCATCCAGGTTCCATTACAACTGTTCATGCCTCAACAGCCCTTGCTGCCTTTGAGCAAATGACCCTTTTGGTCAAAGAAAGTGACGGAGGAGGTGATTTAGAGCGTGATGATATTCGAGGACTGTTGATTTCAATGATTGATATCATCATCCAATGCAAACGGGTTGAAGGAAAATTTAAGGTCACAGAAATTTATTATGATCCCTTCAAACAACGAAACATCTTTGGAGGAGACTAAAAGAAGATCACATCGGCTGCTAAAGGCTCTTTTAAAGCAACGATTGCACATAAAAGGAAAAATACATGAAAACCAAAGCAACAGAAAACAGCGAAAATCTTTTATCGATGACAGTGGAAGAATTAAAACAACGCCGTGAAGCGGTTGAATCAGCCATCAGCACTCATGCAATAGAGGGAATAGCGCTACATTCCAAAACGCTAAAAATTTTAGAAGAATATGCAAGGGGGAATATTTCACTCGAGGAATTTAATACTCTCATGGACAACGTAACATTATAAGGAAGCTACGATGCCAAAAGCAAAAGAAAAAACAAAAAATATACAGACAGTTTCTCCCCATCATTATGTCTACCCGAACACCACAACACTCAAAAATAAATATGGAATAAAAAACTTGAAATCCTTTCTGGAGAAATGCTCGCATGATACAGCAAAAGCGATGGTTAATTTGCGTGAAGCCCCCCTACCAGAAAAATTTGATACCTCCTATCTATGCTCTATTCATTATCAGTTGTTTAAAAATACCTTTGAATGGGCTGGTCATCTTCGCCATCTTCCCTTTACATTTGAAGATGGTACCACAGCCGCTATGCCCGAAATGAAAAGAACAGGATGGGAAAATCCTTTTGCACTCGGTGATGAAATCCCTGAAGGTTTACAAAAATTAGATCAAACACTTGCCGAAAAAGATAATTTGCAAGGCTTAACGCGTGAGAAATTTAACTCTGAAGCAATAAGCTTATTTAACTTCCTTAACCAACTCCATCCTTTTAGAGAAGGCAACGGACGTACACAACGGGTCTTTTTTGAAAAGCTTGCTCAAGCAGCAGGCCATCAGCTTGATTTTTCACTTGTTACAAAAGAACGCATGATGCTCGCCAGTGTTGCTGTAGCAGAAAATGGTGATCTAGAACCAATGCAACATCTATTTGAGGATATCTCTAATCCCAATAAAATACTTCTTTTAAAGGAATTCATGAACAACATGAAAGAACTTGGGCGCAATGTTAATGATCGTCCCGTTATGGTTGCAAAAGAAGGTGAAACCTACACAGGGATGTATAGAGGTGCTGGTTATGATAGCTTTGCATTCAATGTGAAAGGGGCTTATATCATCGGCAATAAAGAGCATCTCACACCAGAACAACTCAAAACATTAAAACCCGGTGACAAATTTACCTTTACAGTTCCAAAAACAAAAGAGCTTGAAAGCATTCTCATTCCAGAAGAAAGACTAGCTCCTTTGACAGAAAATAAAAAAGCCGAAATGGTTGCAGAAGATTCTTGCGTCCACGCAAGCCTAAAACAGGTCCAGAAATTGGCAAAAATTGTTTATGGTAAAGAAAAAATATTAGATAAACAGATGGTAGATATCATCAAAAATCCAAGCTTAGGCCAACAGCTCGCCAACCAGATTGAAAGAGCACCACACTCTGTTTCTCATCTTGCAGGTTTCAGTTTATGCGGACTACAAAATCAAGCACGTGCAAACGCTAAAAATCATCTTGAGATGCTCTGTACTACCGTTGCAAATTTCGCCCATGCTGTAAAACATGCAGAGAAGGAAATTACTCAAGAACATGCAACAGAACAAAGTCGTCGTGCAAAAATAGTAAAAATGCCAAGCAAAAGCTTACAAGAGCTCTTCACCTTGCCAAAAGAATTACAGAAAGAAGCTTTAGTAAAAAATCCTTTACTTCAAAAAGAGCTTACCGACTTTGTAAAAAACATTAATAGCCGTCTCTCACTAACTGAACATCAAGCTGTCAAAAATAATGAGTATGAAACACTGGCTCAAAGCATTGGTGTATCAGAAAATAAAGCCAAACAAATTACACAAACCGTTAAGCAAGCCAAAGAACTACATCAGCAAACACAAGTATGCACAATGCATCGTTCCAAAGCATTTTCTATGGCTTGCTAAGAATGGATAAAAGCTTCCTACTTTATAAGAAGGGCTCATAAACGAGAACTGTTTGGCGTCATCTGCGCTTTTTCAAAAAAGAGAGAGTTTAATATCACACACCTGAAAAAAGAGCTTTTAGCAGCATAGTCTGATAGAATTGAAAGTAAATACAATGAAATATACCAAGACACAAATGGTGCTCATTTTAACACCAATCGCTTTAGGTGCTTTAACGATATTCCTTGTTCCTCATTTTTTGTTGTTTATAACAAATGGACTAAAGAGCAATCAAATTTATTGGACTCTTCGTTCAGAACCTTTACTAGTCCTAGCACTAACAGCTGCTGTGTCATTGTTTTATAGTCTCTCGCAAAAGCTGCACTTACGTAAAGGAATTACTTTCGTTTCCCTTATCTTTTTTGGAACCACAGCTCTTTACTATATTGGTGGAGAAATAAAACGTTTAGGTCCCTATGTTGGACAACAAGGAATAACGTGGAATTATGCGCTTCAATTCATGGACCCCATGGTTGTCTTTGGCATCATCATTGGTGGTTTTTTTTCCATTATTCAATTCATAACAACCTCTCCACCTAAAAATAAGGTCAAGCGTGCAAAAAAAGGTGTGTTTGGTGAATCCGCATGGATGAATTTAAGAGAGGCAGCGAAAATTTTTCCTGCCAATGGGCAAATTGTTGTGGGGGAAAGATACCGTGTTGATCAAGATAATGTGTGCAAAATTCCCTTTTCACCTGGCAATAAAACAACATGGGGAAAGGGGGGAACAGCCCCTTTGCTAACCTTTAATCTTGATTTTGGTTCAACTCATATGATCTTTTTTGCTGGTTCTGGTGGCTATAAAACCACAAGTACAGTAGTTCCCACGTGTCTAACCTATCCAGGGTCTATTATTTGTCTTGATCCTTCAACAGAAGTTGCCCCAATGGTCAAATTTGCGCGTCAAAAGATGGGGAATAGAAATGTCATTGTTCTCGATCCCAATTCATTTTTAACAAAAAATTTTAATGTCATTGATTGGCTTTTAGACGACAGCGTACCACGCACACAACGCGAAGCAAATATTGTAAGCTTTTCTAAATTGCTTCTTACAGATAAAAAATCAGACAATTCTTCAGCGGAATATTTCTCGACACAAGCTCATAACCTTTTAACAGCCCTTCTTGCTCATGTTATATTTTCTGATGAATATAAAGACAACGAGCGCAATTTAAAAACATTGCGTGGAATTCTCTCTCAATCAGAAACAGCTGTTGTCAATCAACTACGTATGATTCAAGAAACAACACCTTCTCCTTTTATTCGCGAAATGGTTGGTATTTTTACAGAAATGGCAGAGCAAACCTTTTCAGGAGTCTATACAACCGCATCAAAAGACACTCAATGGCTTTCTTTGTCCAATTACGCAGATCTTGTCTGCGGAGATGATTTTTTTTCCTCAGATATTACAAATGGCAATACAGATGTTTTTCTCAATCTCCCCGCAAGCATTTTAAACAGTTATCCAGCTATTGGACGCGTGATTATTGGCGCTTTTCTCAATGCCATGGTTACAGCAGACGGTAACTATAAAAAGCGTGTTTTATTTGTCTTAGATGAAGTTGATCTTCTAGGCTATATGAATATTTTAGAAGAAGCGCGCGATCGTGGACGTAAATACGGTACATCTTTAATGCTTTTTTATCAATCCTCTGGTCAGTTGGTCAATCACTTTGGAGAAGCTGGAGCACGTTCATGGTTTGAAAGCTGCTCCTTTGTCAGCTATGCTGCCATTAAAGACCTCCAAACTGCCAAAGACATTTCAGAACGCTGTGGCCAAATGACTGTTGAAGTAACCGGAACAAGCAAATCAAGAGGCTTATCTTTAGGAAAGAGTTCATACAACGTCAATTACCAACAAAGAGCTCTGATTTTACCCCATGAGGTTATTCAAGAAATGCGTCAAGATGAACAAATTATTCTTATGCAAGGACAACCTCCTTTGCGATGTGGTCGCGCCATCTATTTCAGAAGAAAAGAAATGTTAGCCGCAGCTGCCAAAAACCGCTTTGCCCCACAAAAGAAAAACTAGCCTCCTATTATGAGATCTTGACTATGAAAAGAACAACAACAAAAACAATATACATTTCTGTTTTTTAAAAGCCCGTTAACAAAAAGTTTTTGCCCACTTCCTCACACACATAGGGAAAACATGATAAAAAAACCGTGTTTTTTCCTTTTTGTATTTTGTGTATTGTTTTACCAGCGCCCATCGTCTTTATAAAAAACACCAATCCCCTCAAATCACCTATAACTAAACCAACATCTCCACTGAGGAAAGCCTGTAAATACATTCCTACAAAGCTTTTTGTGTATAATTTATCCCCTACAAAAAACCCAAAATTTAATCTTTGAGATAAGAACTCTCAAGACACCTACACTCAAGAACATCGATTTTTTCCAAAAAAATATTTTAGATATGCATCAAAATGAATAAATCGTTCTTATACAAACTTTTACCCCTTTACGATATCATAAAGTGTTCTATTTTAAAGATAAAGCGCTGAAAAAAGGCTTTTCTCCCCAACTAAAGAAAGGGTTTCCTCTCTTATGGATCTTAAAGCAGCGCAATACGATAAGAGTAACAATACAAAATAAAAAACAATTTGTTTCAAAAATACACAAACAAGATGTTCATATGGCAAGATGTTCATATGGAGCAATAAGAAAAACATAATGGAGAAAAATTTTTGATGACTGCTTTTGCCCATAGATTCACTAATCTGAGTACTGTGTATGAAAAGTACCAACTCCATCCGCAAACCAAGAGCGATTGCACCCGCCATATCCACGATCTTCATCAAAGCGCTCTTGCAAATAACTTTGTTAAAAGTAAAAAACCAACAATTTTAAACAACATTTTTCTTTTTGACCTCTTCCTTACACCTCAAAGAATGAAGGTTTTATCCAGAGTCAATTTGTAGATAATCCATTTTCTGACCACTCATGGGATTCATATCAGCGCCCTCAATAGCAGTATTTTACAGCACAAGATAATAAACAAAGGAAACATCAGAAAAGCTTTCCAAAAATAAATGAAAAAAGAAAATATACATGAAAACAATCACAACAGAACATTTGGCATTTCTCACACCAAAAACCTTTCAAAAGTATCACAAAACGATCGATACAACCATCCATACACTTGAGGGAAAAGCGCTCCCTCTCATAACACCAAAATCTCAAAAGAATACGCGAAGGGGAATTTTTCATATGCAGCGTTTAAGACGCTTATCAACCACCACCCCACCTACCTAGGAGAGATTATATGTTAGAGCAAAATTATTTATATAAAGGTACCCTAACACTCAAAAATAAATATGGCATAAAAGACCCCAAAAAACTGTATGAACGCTGTGCCCATGATACCGCCAGAGAAGCCATCAATTTTCGCCATGAACCACTTCCACAAAAATTTGATTCCACTTATTTAAAATTAATCCACTGGAGCCTCTTTCACAAAACTTTTGAATGGGCTGGAAAAACCCGCGATATATCCTTTACATTTGAAGACGGAACCTCTGCCCATATGCCGGCGATGCGTCCCAAAGGTTATGAAGTTCCTTTTGCTATTGGTCCACAGATAAAAAAAGAGTTAAAACAACTCGAAAAAACACTGAATGAGAAGAACAATTTAAAAGGTTTATCGCGCCAAGAATTTGCTGAAAATGCCGCTGAAGTTTTTATGGTGCTCGAGCACGCACATCCTTTCCGAAAAGGGAATGGGCGCGTAAATCGAATGTTTATGGAAAAACTTGGACAAGCAGCAGGACATACCATTGACTTTTCTTTCATCACAAAAAGACGCATGACAGCAGCTTGTATTGAAGCCATGCAATATGGCAATCCCCAACCGATGAAAGATCTTTTTGAAGATATCACGCATCCGCAAAAATCCCTTGTTTTAAAAGAATTCATCTCCCAAATGAGAAATGCTGGACTGGATGAAATTAACAATCGTATTGTTGTTGCCGCAAAAGAAGGGATCCCCTATGAAGGCATCTTTAGAGGTTTTTCAGCAGAAGGTTTTGTCATGGAAGTAGACGGTGCTTTCGTCGTCGGCCACAAAGATGATCTCCCCCCAGAACTCGTCAAAACATTACTCAACGGTGCCCGCCTCTGCTTTCAAAAAAACAACGTTCAAAGCTTACAAGAAACACTGATCCCAAAAGAGACATTAGCACCTCTCACACATGAAGAGTTATTCACAAGGATTTCACATGACCCTTATGTTGAAGCATGCCGAAAAGAAATCGAAAATTTATCAAAGATTGTTTATGGTAAAGCCCATGCCTTAAAGACCAAAATGGATATCTTAACGGCAGATCCAAGCTTAGGAAATCAGTTTGCCGATCAAATTTTACAAAACCCTCAATCAATTTCTAAACTTGCAGGAAGAAAAATACTTGACATGAAAAGTCCAAATCGCAGACAGGCGGAACAAACTGCTCCACAACTCAGCCAAGCCCTTAAAAATTATGCCACAATAACAGAACAAACAAAAGAAGAAATTTTAGAGCAACATCAAAGAGAACAAAAACGCCTGAGCCACACTGTCGAAACACCTGGAAAAAATTTACAAAACCTGTTTGCCTTACCAGGAGAACAACAAAGAGAAGCTTTATTGCATTCTCGTTCACTGCGACAAGAACTCCATCACTTTTCGCGCCAACTACACAATCGTCTATCTTCAGAAGATCGTAAAGCCATACAAGAAAAAGATTATACCAGACTAGCTTGCCTACTTGGGACATCGGAAAGCAGAGCAAAAGAAATTGCGAATACTGTAAGGAACACCAAAGAAGCACAATGTCAAGCTCACACCTTAAAAGTTAATCGCTCTTCATCACTTGCTCTTACCGGCTAGAAACGCGTGAACTTTTGCCTTCCAACTAACTCTTGGCGCAAATCATTTTATCTCCATTGCGCCCACCAGTTGTTTTAGAATGTTACAAAAAACAGTCCTAAAAATGAATCCTGTAATTTACTATAACTTATTGATAAAATTTCATAAAAAAGCTGTATAAAAGACATAAATGTCCACTATATACAAATATGAATAGCGCGAAATCTTTGGAGGTCATTCAATTCGATATCTGCCTTGTGTCTTACAGTTATCAAAAAGTGGGGAATGCGCCAAAGCCAAAGAGGTTTTCTAAAAATATTGAAAGGAAACAGCCATGAAAAAAAGTCACCCAACCGCTTCTACCAATATAGATGAACTAAGACAACAATTTGAACAACAAAATCTAGGAGCTTCTAATGTAGAAGACCTCTACGCAAAGGTTAATAAACCACCCAAAGAACAGCGCAACTCACAACAATATACACTTCAACAACCACCAAAAACGATCTATGCTCCCCAAAAGCCACTAGAACAACAAAACCTAGGAGCTTCTAAGGTAGAAGACCTCTACGCAAAGGTTAACAAACCACCCAAAGAACAGCGCAACCCACAACAATATACACTTCAACAACCACCAACAACGATCTATGCTCCCCAAAAGCCACTAGGAAATCCCTATGACAGACTTGGTGGAGAACCAAGTGATGGGCGACGCGCCGATAGACTCGTAGATCCCTATGCAGTAACCGATCTGGGGGCAAAAGGTTGGCAAACGTCCCCCTACGACACAGTTGGTGGAGATGCACAGGGTAGGCATTCTTCCCATGAACCAGAACATCTCTATGCAGAGCTTGAATTTGGTGAACGTGGTGGTCTCTCTCCCCAAAAATCACTCGAATCTGTCTATGCAACGGTTGGCATGGGGGCTGAAGGCAGGCAAGAATCTGAACAACGAGAAAATCCCATATATCAAGGCGTTGGCTCAGGCAAGATCTCCCCTCCCAGAACCCCAAAAGATGTTGTTACAACAAAGCTTTTACAAAATACAAGCTTTCAATATGGTGTAAGAGAAATCCAAGAGCGATGCAGAGTTGTTTATGGTAACGAGCATGCTTTGAATGGACCACTTGCGAAGATCCTTGATGATCCTCAAAATGCAGAACAAATCTTATGGGATCTTGCAGAAAATCCTCAAAGCGCTGGTAAGCTTGCAGGTCACAAAATACTTGGTGTAAAATCTCCAAGCCGCAGAGAAGCTGAAGAGGAGTTTACTCACCTTTGCTCAGCTCTTGAGAGACATATGCATAACACACAAAAGCTCCATAAACAATTTACACATGAACATGAAAGAGGTCAAAAACAAGAAAGTCCAGAAAGAGACCCAGAACACAAGCATCACCACCATCATCGTCGTCATCACACAAGAGGACAAGAACAAAATAGTCCAGAGCACAGCCCACAACGGCAAAGACATGGCGAAAAAGGAATGGCTTTTGCCATGTAAGTGAGCCCCCGTAAAGTACATAAATTTTTATTTTTCATTGAATTTCTTGGCGCAAATCGTTTCATTACGATTGCGCCAAGAGTTGTTTTAAAATATTATAAAAATAGTTCTAAAAGTGGATCCGTAATTTATCATAATTTATTGATAAAATTTCATAAAAAAACTGTATAAAAGACACAAAGGTCCGTCACACTGATCCTGAATAGCGCGAAATCTTTGGTGGTCATTCAGTTGGATATCTTCCTTTGTACAAAAGTTATCAAAACTAAAAGTGGGGAATGCACCAAAGAGGTTTTCTAAAAATATTGAAAGGAAACATGCATGAAAAAACATCATCCACACCCTTCTGCAAATCCAGAAGCCCTCTATGCAACAGTTAATAAACCAAACAGAGGAAACCAGCACACACCAACCCCAGAAGAGGAAGTTCTGTACGCGTCAGTTAGCAGTATTGCTCCTTCAAGGGGTAGACACCATCATCAAAGAAGAGAAGATCCTGAAACAGACTATACAGAGGTTGCTCCCCCAAAACACGAAGCTGAAGTTACATACGCGTCAGTTAGCAGTATTTCTCCTTCAAGGGGTAGACACCATCATCAAAGAAGAGAAGATCCTGAAACAGACTATACAAAGGTTGCTCCCCCAAAACACGAAGCTGAAGTTACATACGCATCAGTTAGCAGTATTTCTCCTTCAAAAGGTAGACACCATCATCAAAGAAGAGAAGATCCTGAAACAGACTATACAAAGGTTGCTCCGCAACAAAGAGGAAGACCTTCATCTTCCCTCACAGCTGAGCAAATAACTGTCATACTTTTAAAAAACCCACATGTCCAAGCTTATGGAGAAGAGGTTATGCACTGGGGTAAGGTCGTTTATGGCAATGACACGCTTTTCCAACAACACTTGCAAGGAATACTTACAGATCCCAGTAAAGGAAAAGACCTTTCAAATCAACTTGCTGAAAATCCTGAATCTATACATAAACTTGCTGGCCGCTCCGCACTTGGCTTAAAAAGTCAAACACGCAAAGCAGCTGAAGACGGTTTTAAACCACTCGTTGATGCTATTGATGGTTATACAAAGGCTGTAAAAGAAGCAAAGGAGAGGCTTTTGCAAACCCCTCAAGCGGAGCAAAGACGCCATCAAGAAAATTCTCAGCAAGCTGAAAGAGCTCATCATCGTCATCATCACACAAGAGGACAAAACCAGGAGAGTCCAGAGCACAGTCCTCAACGACAAAGACACGGTATGGCTTATGCCATGTAAGGGGTTATAAGCATAAAGACGATAGTTTTGTTTTTCATGTAATCTCTTGGCGTAAATCGTTTTATTGCGGTTGCGCCAAGAATTGTTTTATCTTGTGACAGAAAATAGTCCTAAAAATGGATTCAGTAATTGACTATAACTTATTGATAAAATTTCACAAAAAAACTGTATAAAAGACACAAAGTCCCATTACGATGGTGACAAATAGCGCCGATCTTTGGAGACCACTCAATTTTGATATCTTCTTATAAAAACCATAAAAATATAAAGGGCGAGAGTGTACACCAAAGAGGTTTTCTAAAACAATTCTTGAAAGGAAACATGCATGAAAAAAGATCACCCTCACCCTTTTTCATCCCCTTCAATACAAGAACTTATAGCGCTCTATGAAAAAGCGGCGGCAGAAGTTACAAGCCCAGAAAGCCTCTATAAAGAAGCTCCTTCACAAAGCAAAAGACTGTCATCCATACCGGAAAAAGATGAGGAAAGACAATCTCTTTTAAAAGAAGAAACTGTACATGAATCAACAAATCCAACAACGCTTCTAACAAGAGGTAGCTCTACCAAAAGGCAGCAAAAACCTGAAACGACACATTCAACAGTTACTTCACAAGTTTCTCTAAAAAGGGCAACAAGAGTTCTCTCAGAGGAAGAAATCATTCAATTGCTTCCACACCATTCATTGGTTCAAACATATCGAGAGGAAATCCAACGTTTATCCGCAAGTGCATATGGAGATTCAAATATTTTGCAAGAAAAAATGCAGGAAATTCAAAAAAATCCCGCTGCAGGAAAGGAGCTCTCATGGCGCATGGCAGCCCATCCTGAAAGTATCGCTAAACTTTCAGGCACCAGTACGTTGGGCTTCAAAAATCGAACGCGCAAACAAGCGGAAGAAGATTTTTCCGCCCTTTGCGTCACCGTTGATTGTTATACAAAAGCTGTAAAACAGGCAAGAGAGAGTCTATTGCAATCTCCAGAGCAAGAACTCAAAAACTATGAACGTTTAATGGGAAAGGCAGCAGTCACTGAACTTCTGCAAAAACCAGATCAACGTGAAAAAGAAACTCTTTCAGGGGCAGAAATTTCTACCAAAATCCAACAACATTCAAAAGTTAAAAGGCACCATGCCCAGATCAAATATTGGTGCGAAGTTGTTTTTGGTAACGCAAACATTTTGCAATCACAAGTGGAAAAACTTTTCCAAAACCCTGAAACAATAGAAGCGCTCGCACAGCAACTTGTCGGAAATCCTCAATCTTTTCACAAGTACGCTGGTATCAGTCTTTGTGGCTTTAAAAATCAAGCACGCAGACACGCTGAAGCTGGTCTTTCTCACTTAATTGACGCCGCTGACAATTATGCAACGGCTGTAGAACAAGTAAGAGAGAGCATTTTGCAAACCGAGCAGGCAAAACAAAAACGCCATGAACCATCTTCTAAACGGACGCAAGATTTGCATCAACAACAACGCTTATCACAATCTGTTGAACGCACTGAGCATTCAACAGTAACTCATGAAGAAGCAACAACCTCTACTCAACAAAGAGAAACAGATTTTAGTCCTCGCAAAACTGCGATACCAAAAGCGATGGCTTTTGCGAGCTAATAAGTTTTCACATTGAATCTAACGTCTTGGCGCAACACATGGCAAAGGTCATTTGCGCCAAGAGAGCCAAGTCTTGTGAACAATTCAGTTTCATATCCTCTCTCATAAAAGCAAGTAAAAAAGCATACAACAGAATAAAAACCAACGTACATTTTTAAATAGTATTTAAAAACAATATTGGAAGAGTTTGAAAGGAACATGTATGAAAAAAAGAAATCCTTCCCCTTTTATCACCGAAATGATGGAAAAATTTCAACAACAGACTGAACAATCCCCCACCAGAACCCCCCCTCCCCAAGTTTCTCAAAGTTTGCCAAAACCAACTGTACAAAAACGCCCAGAAAATTTATCACACCACCCAAAGGTTGCTCCACCGCCCCCCCCACGCATGAAAAACCCAGTGCAAACCAGCACAATACCTCCTAGCACCAAAAACCAAGAGACGCCTCTCCCACAAAAAAAAGTGGCTCCGCCAAAACCTCCGCGTGCAAAAGAGAGACAACAACATAAACCAACAGCTCAAGAGTCCCCCTCCCTACAGACAAAAGTGGCTCCGCCAAAACCTCCGCGCATGAGAGAAAAAACACAAACCGGCACAACAATCCCCAGTTCAAAAATCCCCAGCTCAAAAATCCAAGAAAACTCCTCTCCGCACACAAAAGCAGCGCCACAAAGACCTCCGCGTGCAAAAGAGAGGCAACAAAACAAACCAACAGTTCAAGAGTCCCCCTCCCTACAGACAAAAGTGGCTCCGCCAAAACCTCCGCGCATGAGAGAAAAAACACAAACCGGCACAACAATCCCCAGTTCAAAAATCCCCAGCTCAAAAATCCAAGAAAACTCCTCTCCGCACACAAAAGCAGCGCCACAAAGACCTCCACGCGAAAAAGATAGGCAACAAAACAAACCAACAGTTCAAGAGTCCCCCTCCCTACAGACAAAAGTGGCTCCGCCCCCTCCCCCACGCACGAGAGACAGAGTGCAAAACGGTGCAAAAATTCAGAATCCTGAAGCACACTACCCAAGTGTTAGACCCAAAACACCATCACATATGAAAGTCAGGCAACAAAGTAGTTCATCATCACAAGATAGTGGAACATATGCAGTACCTCCTTCACGAAAACCGCACCGTATGGAAAACAGAAAACAAAGCGATGCTGTCATCCCAAAACCTGCCTCTCCACACACAGCAATTGAACAGCCAAAACCGTCTCACGGACAAAAAAAATCTATTAATACAATGGAACGAGAGCTATTACTCGTAGCATATCAAGAAGAAATACGATTTTTGTGCGAAAAGGTTTATGGCAACAAGCTTATTTTAGAAGAAAGAATAGAAGCAATCAAAGAAAACCCCGATATGGGAGAAAAGCTCTTATGGGATGTTACAGAACAGCCTAAGTCTATTTCTAAGCTTGCTGGTAAAAAAGTTCTGGGCATAAAAAATCATGCGCGCAGAAAAGCTGAAGAAAATCTTCCTACCCTACGTACTGCCATTAACGATTATGTGTATACTTTAAAATATACAAAAAGTGAAAAGATTTCACAAGGTTCTCACACGGAACAACAACACCAGCGACAAACACAAAAGGAAGAGCCAATAAATCAACATTTACAAAATCCGCTCAATTCAGAAAAGAAAATAAAGCCTCTCTCAAATCAGGAAATTGCCCGCAGAGTTCAACAAGATCCATCGGTTCGATATGGTCAAAGAGAGATCGAATATTGGTGCGAAATTGTTTATAATGATCCATTTATTTTGCAATATAGAATAGAAGATATGCAAAAAATTCCAGAGATAGGAGAAGAGCTTGTATTTCAAATTGAAAACCCTTCTAGATCTTTTGCTCCGCTTGCTGGTAGGCAAGTCCTTGGCATAAAAAATGGAGCACGCAAAGCTGCTGAAGAAAATCTTCCTACCCTGTGTACCGCCATTAAGGATTATGCTGAAACTGTAAAACAGTTAAGAGAAACCATTGTGCAAAACCATCAGGCAGAACAACAAAAACGTCATCAACCGCTTAACGATCCCGATAAAAAATTGCAAAAGCAGCAAAACTTATCGCGGTCCCCGAAGTTACCTGAACGCTCAACAGCAAAGCAGCATCAAGAGGTTGCAGAAACTTCTAGACAAGAAGACCAGCCGCATGTTCGACCGCGCAGAGCCGAAACATCAAAAGCAATAGCTTTGTCGTGATAAATCTCCTAATTGTTGGCTTTTCATACAAAACTTTGGTGCAATTACCTTGCCAAGATTGCATCAAAGAGGGTGTATAAAATACAGAAAACTTTGAATAAGACACCCCATTATTTTACAGAATTCATTGATAAAATTTCACGATAATACTTCATAAAAATTACAAACTTTAACTTTGTTCCATGCGAATAAGGTCAATTTTTTCAAGCATTCAAATGGGCATTCTTCTTTGAAGAAAACGCAATGAAAATAATTAAAGGCAAAAAATGTAAAAAAAGCTTTCAAAAAATAATGTTAACATTTGAAAGGAAATATACATGAAAGAAAACACTAAACATTATGCCTCTTCCACACAAGAAGAATTGCAAGAACAACACCCTGCAATTAGTGCAGCCATTTCTAAGCAAATCAATAAAGCATCGCAAAATTTCTTTTATCCCAATAGCAAAGTGCTTAAAAATAAATACCGCATCAAAGAGCAAGAAATATTAAAGGAACAATGTTGTGATGATGTAAAAAAAGAAATGATAAAACTGCGTCAAGAACCTCTACCTGAGCAGCTTAATTCCTCCTATCTAAAATATCTTCATCAACACCTCTTTTCCCGTGCATTTGAATGGGCCGGACAAACACGCGAAGAACCTTTTACATTTGAAGATGGTAGTGTTGCTTCTATGCCCATTTTGAAAAGAAAAGAATTTACAAAACCTTTTGCGATTGGCAGAAAAATACAGGAGGGACTAGAAAAGTTAGATAAAACACTTGCTGAAAAGAATAATTTACAAGGCTTAACTCGCGAAGAATTCGTTGAACAAGCAGCTGGAATAATGATAGATTTGCACCACATGCATCCTTTCAGAGAGGGCAATAGGCGCACAAAGAGACTGTTTGTTGAAAAACTCGCTCAAGCAGCAGGACATAAGTTAGACTTTTCTCTTGTGAGCAAAAAACGTAAAGACTTTGTCCGCGCCGCTGCCATGGAACATAGCGATCCAGAACCTATGAAGCATCTGCTTGAGGATATCTCAAATCCAGAAAAATTGCTCATTTTACAAGAATTTACCAACTCTATGAGAGAGCTTGGATTGGATGAAAAAAATTATTATCTCGCTGTCGTCGCAAAAGAAGGAGAAACCTATCATGGTACCTACAGAGGCAGTGGACCCAATGGCTTCATGCTTGATGCCAACGGGATTTTCATCTTGGGAAATAAAAAAGATCTCACCCCAGAGCAAATACAGACATTAAAAATCGGTGACGCCCTCTCCTTTACAGCGCCCAAAACTCAAAACCCAGAAAAAACTCAGCGAAAAACATTGCTTCCAGAAAAAAAAGAGCCGTTCTCACAAGCGATGAAATAACTGAAAAGAGCAAAGATAACGCATCCATTCAAACAAAGAAAAAAGAAAACGCCCTTTTTTCACCATGGATTACCCCTCATGCTTTACATGACAGCATTGAAGTTATGCCTCAAAGTTTGCAAGAACAAGAACAAATGGCCAAACCAATTGCGCAATCTGCTTCCTCCATGAGGAAAACACAAAAAGATTTCCAAAAAAACATTTTACAGACCAGCAATACAGCGACAAATGATCCAATATCTGTCCAAACGACAAAGGAAAAACGCTCTGATCATCAAGAAAGAACAAAACAACCCCCAAAAAAAGCAATGGCATACTGGGACACTGGTACAAAAAAGACGGACAGCGTCCCTCTCACCTTACAGGAGAAATTATCCTCATCGCCTGAAACCGAAGAAAATAAGACAATGTACCGTAATTTCTTTTGCCCTAATAGTATCACCTTAAAAAATAAATATGGAATAAAAGACTATAAAAAATTAAAAGTGCAATGTGCCCATGATACAACAAAAGCAATCATTCATCTACGCCAAGAAGCGCCACCGCAAAAACTAACTTCCACATATCTCCAATATATTCATCACACCCTATTTAAAAATACTTTTGAATGGGCCGGACAAACACGCGAAAAACCATTTACATTTGAAGATGGTACCGTTGCTTATATGCCAATGATGAAAAAAGCTGGTATTTCTTTTGCCTCAGCAAAACAGATACAAGAGGGACTAGAAAATTTAGATAAAATACTTTCTGAAACGAATAGTTTAAAAGGCTTAACCCGCGAAACATTTATTGAACATGTCACTGAAATGTTGATACAGCTCAACTATACGCATCCCTTCAGAGAAGGTAATGGACGCACACAACGAATGTTTTTTGAAAAACTTGGGCAAGTTGCTGGCCACACACTCGACTTTTCTCTTGTAACAGAAAAACGCATGAATCTTGCCAGCATTGCATCGCTAAAACATAACGATAAGGAAGAGATGAAACATCTTCTTGAGGATATCTCAAATCCAGAAAAAATACTTATTTTAAAAGAATTCATAGACAATATGAAACATATTGGATTTGAAAATATTCATCATCATCTTATTATAACAGCGAAAGAAGGTCATACCTATAAAGGCTTCTACAGAGGCAGTGGACCCAATGGCTTCATGCTTGATGCCAACGGGATTTTCATCTTAGGAAATAAAAAAGATCTCACTCCAGAGCAAATACAGACATTAAAAATCGGTGACGCCCTCTCCTTTACAGCACCAAAAGTTCAAAACCAGCAAGAAGTGCTTATCCCCGCAGAAACAATAGCCCCCCTTACCAACAATGAAATTGCCACAAGGATAAAAAACAACGCATCCATTCAAGTAAGAAGAAAAGAAATCGAAACTTTGTGCCAAATCATTTATGGCAATCGTCATATTTTGCAGAAAAGAATAGAAATGATCCATGAAAATCATACTGAAGGAGAACAGCTCACCTATCAAATTGCCACCTCTCCCCAATCTATTTCTAAGCTTTCTGGTAGCAATGTATTTGGCATAAAAAACAACGCGCGCGCCCATGCTGAAGCAAATATTTTGCCCCTCTGTAGAGCCATTGATCGTTATATCAATATTTTTAAACAAACAGAAAGAGACATTCTCCATACCCATCATGTAAAACAAAGGCGGTGTGAACAGTCGGTAAAAATTCCTGAGGCTTGGATGAAAAATCTCTTTTCCTTGTCAAAAGCACAACAGCAAGAAACTTTATCAAACTCTCCTGAATTAAGGGGGGAGATAAGGACTTATATCAAAAAAATCAATGAGCGCTTATCCTCAAGCGAGCATGAAGCTATAAAGGAAAATAATCCTGAAAAACTTGCGAAGTGTCTTGGCACATCAACCGTTAAAGCAAAAGAAATTATGGAAATAGTCAAGCAGATAAAAGAGATAGAACAGCATATACACCCCATGTATTTTTATAACCATAAATTCGATGAGTGCTTAGCACCAAACCAGTATCAATCTATCCAGCATCAATCTATAAAGACAAACAATGAAAAAAAATGTTCCAACACTCTTGATAAAGAAGCAATTAAAGTGCAAAAAATGACAGAAAACGTCAATCAGAGTTCTAAACGACAAGAAAATATTCAACCTCACAAAACAGAGCACGCAAAAGCCATGACAATGAATATCTAAAGGATTCATAAACTTTAACTTTTTGCCCTCTCTGGTAAAAATGATAGCCTTTACCCGCCTGCTTTCATTGGCAAATCAATCGCACCTCAACGGGAATGGAAACCATGAGAGAACAAATTTATCTTATTTCCTCAGATTTTATCCTCATTAACTATGAAAAGAAACCTGAACAAGTAAAATGAAAGGATCAATCATTTTTGAAAATGATAATTAATCACTTTCATTACCTATAGTGCTAAAAACAGACAAAATGCTGTTGAAAGATCACGTCTTCCTATCCTTTTGTTTATGTAATCTCTAAAATGGGAAGGCAGCCTAATTTTGAGAGAATATAAAGCCGTAAAGGTAAAAACCAATCACGAGCTTTGCCATCACCTTTTAGCTTAGCCTTACAACTTTTAAAAACATCTAAAGCACTGTCTTTTAAATAATGGATAGATAATGGAGATTGTACATTGCTTCACGCTTTTATTTTATTTGCGTTCTTTAATAGGGTCATGCCCCTTACATAAAAACAGAACGGTATTGGGGTGCACTATTCACGACATCACACCATAAAGAGAAATTAACATTATATATCCCTATATGTCCCTTCAAACTGTCATGATGTCGCTCCCATATTTCAGTTTGAAAAAGAAATTTTAATTATTTTATGGCAACAATAAAAATTGTAATGCAACAGTAAACAAGGAGCATAAAAAAGTCTTCAAGCACCATTGTTGACAGAAAGATAAACACCGTCGTAAAACGCTTACAAAAAGTATCCTTGATTGGGATACAGATCAGATTTTTACGATTTAAAACGGTTTATTTCTCCTATCATCGCTTCTCTTTTACAACGAACCCGATATATCTTTATGACATTGATTAAAAAAATTGCAACAGTTGCTTCCGGAACCCTCATGAGCCGTATTTTTGGCTTCGTACGCGAAATGCTTATGGCAGCAGCCCTAGGGACTGGTCCTGTTTCTGATGCCTTTAACGCTGCTTTTCGTTTTCCCAACACATTTCGTCGTTTTTTTGCTGAAGGTGCCTTTAACGCTGCTTTCATTCCTCTTTTTGCAAAAAAAATTACTGAAGATGGTCAAGAAACAGCATGCAAATTTGCAGAAGAAGTCTTTGGCGTTCTCTTTTCGATGCTCTTACTGTTAACGATTGCGATGGAACTGAGTATGCCTTTTTTGGTACGAACCATTATTGCCCCAGGTTTTACCGAAGATGCAACAAAATTTAACGCTACAATTCACTTTACTGCGATCATGTTTCCCTATTTAACCTGCATGTCGCTTGCTGCCATGATGGGGGGCATGCTTAATGCTCTGCGACGCTATTTTATTGCCGCCATTGCCCCACTCTTTTTAAACATTATTCTGATTGGTGTGCTTGCCTATGCTTGGATCTATAAACTTGACGCTTGGCATATCGGCTTAAATCTCTCTTGGGGTGTATTGGCAGCAGGACTTCTTCAACTCACCTTAATTGCCCTTGCTTTGCGTCAAAGTGGAATGAAAATTTCCTTCCGCCAACCCCATTTAAGTCCTAATGTTCGCAAACTATTAACTTTAGCATTCCCAGCAGCCATCACGGGTGGCATCACACAAATCAATTTGCTCATTAATACCAACATTGCTTCTAGTCAATCGGGTGCTGTCTCTTCTTTGATGTACGCTGATCGTCTTTACCAATTGCCTCTAGGTGTAATCGCCATTGCCGTTGCAACCGTTCTTTTACCAGAATTAACACGCGCTTTGCGAAGCAAAAAGCACAAAGAAACCCACCATTTACAAAACCGCTCTATTGAATTAACGCTATTGTTAACACTTCCAGCATCCATCGCTTTTTTACTGCTCTCCACTCCCATTGTCAGTTTGCTCTTTGAGCGAGGACAATTTACCAGTCAATCAACACACCATGTTGCACAATTACTGGAACTTTATGGATTAGGACTTCCAGCTTTTGTTCTCATTAAGGTCTTTATTCCTAATTTTTTTGCCCATGAAGATACCAAAACACCGATGATTTTTACAGGTATTTGCGTTTTCATCAATATCAGTCTCGCCTTAACATTATTTCCTATTCTATCTGCACGAGGCATTGTTATTGCTGAAATTACCTCTGGATGGGTCAACGCCCTGTTGCTTTGGGGTGTCCTTATCAAACGCGGTTATTGGAAATACGACTTCCAACTGATAAAGCAAATATTATGTCTCATGATAGCAACCCTTTTGAGTGCACTAGCCCTCTATTACGGATTGAATGTGTTTGGTTTTTTGTCTTTTCCTTTATCCTCACAAGCATCCTTTTTCTTGCGCGCCAGCACCTTAGCTGGGATCATGCTTGGCATATTCTTGATCTATTTTAGTGCCTATTTTTTATTCAACACCCATTCCTTTTTTCACATGCTTAAAAATTTGAAAAAACGCTCATAATATCTATACTTTGTCAAAAACAATAAAACAAATAACCTTAATTGAAGAAAGAGCACTCCTATGGATACCTTCACACCACTTGTCTTTTCCGGCGTACAACCGAGTGGTCATTTACATCTTGGCAATTATCTTGGAGCCATTCAGCGTTGGGTTGAATTGCAAAACTCTCATCACTGCCTCTACTGTGTTGTGGATATGCATGCGCTCACGGTCAACCCAGATCCCCTTACTTTACGCGAATCCACCAGAACAGTGACAGCAGCCTTTTTAGCCTGCGGTATTGATCCTCAACAACACATTATTTTTAACCAATCACGTGTTTTTCAACATGCTGAACTTGCCTGGATTTTTAATTGTGTTGCCCGTATCGGCTGGCTTCAACGCATGACACAATTTAAAGATAAAGCAGGAAAAGATCGCGAAAAAGCATCTCTAGGGCTTTTTGCCTATCCCACTTTGATGGCTGCTGATATTTTAGTCTATCGTGCAACGCATGTTCCAGTAGGCGAAGATCAAAAACAGCATGTTGAACTCACACGCGATATTGCACAAAAGTTTAACAACGACTATGCACAGCGTATTGCCGAATTAAATTTTGGTATCTCTATGCAAACGGATGAAGAAAAAAAACAAGGCTTCTTTCCCCTCCCAGAGGCGCTTATTGGAACAACAGCCACACGCGTTATGTCTTTGCGCGATGGGACGAAAAAAATGTCAAAATCAGATCCTTCAGATTTTTCACGCATTAATTTGACCGATGATGCTGATCTTATCGCAAAAAAAATACGCAAAGCCAAAACGGATTCGGCTCCTCTTCCCGATACCCTTACCGCTTTAAAAGAACGACCAGAAGTGGATAACCTGCTTGGTATTTATGCCGCCTTTGCCAAAGTTAGCAAAGAAAAGATTCTTTTAGAATTTTCTGGTCAACAATTTTCGCATTTTAAAACCGCTCTAGCCGACCTTGCTGTCTATAAGCTTGCCCCTATAACAGAAGAATTACGTCGACTTCATCAAGAAAGTGATTATATCGACTCTGTTTTGCATGATGGCGCTAAACGTGCTAGTATGCTCGCAGAAGAAAATATGAAGAAAATTCGTGAAATTATTGGATTTTTGCACGATACATAAAGGTAATAAAACTAAAAACTGTAGAGAGCAAAAAAATCGTTTGTACAAATATAGAGAAAGTGCATGATTTCCAAACCCAAAAATCCGAAAAAAGAACCCAAGAAAAAGAACTTAGTCATTATCGATGAAACACCAGAGTGTCGGCGTGCCGTTGCGTTTGCCGCACAGCATGCCCAAAATACCAATAGAACATTGGTATTACTTTGTGTCGTTGATAGTGCAGAATTTCAACATTTTCTGGGTGTAAACAACGTTATGCGCACAGAATCAACGCAAAGTGCTCATAAAATATTAGGAGACATTGCCAGTGAAGTCCGCACCACCCATGCGCTTGAAACAGAAATAGTGGTGCGTGAAGGAAAAAAAATTGATGAGATTTCCAAACTGATCGACGAAGATAAAAGGATTGCACTAATTGTTTTAGCAGCCAGTGGACATACAGAAGGACCAGGACCCCTTGTTCAATTAATCGGAAATAAAGGGACAGCTTTTTCAATCCCTGTCATTGTTATTCCTAGCAATCTTGCCGATGAAGATATTAGATCTATTGCCTAAAAAATATAATATTCTACAATGTAAGATCTTCCCAATCCTTCATTATAAAAGGAGAGTTTATGTTTATTCAAACTGAAACCACCCCAAACCCTGCAACGCTTAAATTCCTGCCAGGACGCGTGGTTCTTTCTGAGGGCGTATTAGAATTTCGTGACCCTGAAGAAGCAGCTAAAAACTCACCTTTGGCAGCTAAGCTGTTTAATATTCCCAATATCAATGGTGTTTTTTTAGGCTATGATTTTATCACCGTAAGCAAAAAAGAAGGAGAATGGCAACATCTCAAGCCCGTCATTTTAGGCACAATCATGGAACATTTTCTATCCAATGAGCCAGTGATCGCCACCAACGCTACAACACAAGCACAAACCCATGCCCTTAACGAAGAATTTTATGACGAAAAAGATGCTGATATTGTCTTAACCATTAAAGAGCTGCTTGAAACGCGTATCCGCCCAGCAGTTGCCAATGATGGTGGAGACATTACTTTTCGCGGATTTGAAAATGGTATTGTTTATCTCAATATGCGGGGCTCCTGCGCTGGATGTCCCTCTTCAACGGCAACCCTCAAACATGGTATTGAAAATCTTTTACGCCATTTTATCCCTGAAGTTTTAGGCGTTGAAGCCATGCCACAATAAATATTGGCCTCAATAGGTAAAATAACCACAGCGATTGCCCCTCTTCAACAGCGCTCAAACATGGAGTGCAAAAATCTTGCGTCATTTTATTCCTGAAATTTTAAAAGTAAGCTATGCAGCCATAAAAATACAGTACTGTTAAAAAAATCTGTCTAATAATGATACCTTCACTCATATTTCACCTCCACATATGCCTTAAAAAGATTTCAAAGCCCCTTTTAAGAAGCATAGGTTGTTTCAACAAACCAATCCGTACACAGAAGTACAATGCATGGATGTGCACTTTAAATTTATTTTGTTTCATAATCTTGTCATGTAATTTTAACCAAGAAACCACGACCCGTTACAAAAAAGAAAACCCAAAAAAGAAAACATTGTAAGATAGAGTGCCCATTTGCTCCATCTTTCTCAGTTCTCCCAACAATAAAATCACGCAAAATACTTCTTGTAGCAACCAATCGACAAAGATCACATTTTGCAACTTGAATGAGAATTCTGACATTCTTCTTATTTCAATTCTGTTTTTATTGCATCAATCAAAATCGTCCGCTTACACAGCACAAACTGGATAATAACAAAAACTATTTTTAATAGCTCTTATGCACACTTTTTATAAGGGACTGTTGCAACACTAAGAGCTGGAAAATGCATGACCATACAACCTTATCAAGATCATACCATCCTTTTTCCATTCTTAAAATCAAGAATTCCCCCTCTATCATTTTCAATCTCATTTCCATAAATATGACGCAAACGGTGTAACTACCTGTAAAAATAAATACATTGAAGCTAGATCTATTATGGTTGTTTGAGAAATTATCTGATAAAAAAATGAGAATATTTCTTCAATTCAGCAGGAATAAGTTTGTCTGCTTTACCACGTTGTTCTTCTCATAAAGCACATACTTTTACTGTTGCATGTAAGTCAACATCCAACTTCATCCATAACCGCATATTAAAAGAAAAGACAGAGCCACTATTCCTCTGCGATACATGGCTTTGCAATAAAGGAAAATATATTGCCTCTATCTGATTGGTGTAATCTGTGAAACAAGAAAAGAATCCCATTCGAGAAGAATGTAAAAATAAAAAACCAACGAAATGCAAAAACAATTGCAAGGGGATAAATGCCTAAACTTTTTTCACAAACTCCGACTTTAAACTCATCTGACCAATCCCTGGAATTTTGCAATCAATGTTATGATCCCCATCCACCAAGCGAATATTCTTTACCTTAGTACCACCTTTTAAAACAGATGAAGCGCCTTTTACTTTCAGATCTTTTATCACCATAACGGTATCTCCGTTTGTTAAAATCTGACCATTGGCATCATAAACAGTATCGGAAAGAACAGTATCATCGTTTTTTTGTGGCCATTCATGTGCGCATTCAGGACACACAAAATTTTCACCATCTTCATAAGTATAAAGACAATCACAACGAGGACATTTAGGATATTGGGTCATAAATTCCCCTTTTAAAAGAAAAATCATTCACTATGACTGGTCATAAAGCAAGAAGTGCTTATTGTCCATTATTTTAGAAAAACATTTTCCTTTGTTTCAACCCTCATCTGCCAACTGTGTTCATGAATGCTATCGTCACATACCATATGAGTTTATAAAAATGATTGATCATTATATAACTTAAATGAGCCCCCCGCATATCATAAAATTTACTCACTTCATTCTCTCTAATAAATTAATCAAAATCATTTTCTTATACATCAGCAATGCAATTAACGAATGGATAAAAAACAATTAGAAAAGGAACCTCTCTAAATAAAACGCTCTCAAAAAGCTAAAAACTGAAAAACAAGAAAATGATGCCCTCAACTTGACCTTTTATTTAAGTAAAGATAACAGTCACAATGTTAGAGAACAGACTGATTTATAATCATAGTTAATGGTTTTGTATATTGAATGAGAGCCGATAAATAAGCTGAGATTCTCTCACCCCCTTTTACATTGAATCAACCAAAGCCTTTTGCTTGCATGCTACAAGTAGGAAGAGGCGTGTAAAACGATTATTCAAAATACTAAATATTTTCAAATATAAGAACCAACATTGAAAGCGAGCAAAGTGAATGATGGTACGGTCTTACTCTCTCATAAGCGTAAAATTGTGCTGCTCGATAGATGGTCGCTCATCCCTTTCAAAAGCAACACGCATAAGATGCGTTTTTAGTGTTTTGAGAGAGACGCTTCTTTAAAACAAGCATATGAAATGTGCAACAATGATAATATTTTTTTTGCATAAGGAACATCTCCCCTATTAAACAAACATTGCTATCAAACCATCAAAAACCATCGGACATAAACTCCCCGATTATGCCGGATTATAATTACCTACAGGATTCGGTTTTAAGAAGCCCGCAGTTTTAGAAATCCGATTGATATGTAAAGGAGGAAAAAACAAAGCGCGCTTGAAAATGGAGGATCTGCCTTATGGCAAATAAAATCACACCCCTAAAATCATACCTCATGTGATCAATCATCATACCTTTACAAAAAAATATTCCAATGAACTTAGGTGATAATATCAGGGCGATCTCGCCCCAATGCTTGTTGTATATTTAACAGTTTTAGCGCCACCTGTTGCAAAGGTTGGAGAACTTCTTGCGGATTAAAATTGTGTTTGTGCGGATCACTTTCATACTGTTCAAAATAAAGTCGTAAAGTAGCACCTAGCGTCCCTGTTCCCGACAACCGGACCACCAACCGTGCTCCATTTTCGAAAAAAATACGTATACCTTGCCGCGTGCTAACACTCTGATCAACAGGATCATGATATGTAAAATCATCTGCTTTTTTGACGAAAAATCCTGCAATTTCAGTTCCTGCATGTGGTAAGTGCGTACGCAAATGTTCTATAAGTTCCAAAGCTTTATCTGCTTCGACTTCTTCATAATCATGCCGTAACGTGTAAAAACGCCCATAGGTGTACCAATGCTGTTGAACAATTTGTGCAACAGTTTTTTCTGTTACCGCTAAAAGATTTAACCAAAATAAGACAGCCCATAAACCATCTTTTTCGCGGATGTGATGAGAGCCAGTTCCAAAGCTTTCTTCACCACAAAAGGTTACTTTCCCCGCATCCAAAAGGTTTCCAAAAAACTTCCATCCCGTTGGCGTTTCAAAAAAGTTTAATCCGTGTTTTTCCGCAACCAGATCAGCAGCACGCCCCGTCGGCATAGAACGCGCTATCCCCACAACACCTTTTCGATATCCTTTAATGAGGTGTGCATGTTCAGCCATAATAGCCAAAGAATCTGAAGGTGAGACAAATTGTTGACGACCAATAATGAGGTTACGATCTCCATCACCATCAGAGGCTGCACCAAGATCTGGTCCTTGCTCTGACATCAATAAATCATAAAGAGCCTTGGCATAAACCAAATTGGGATCCGGATGACCGCCTCCAAAATCTGGCAAAGGAATACCATTAACCACCGTCCCTTCAGAAAATCCTAAGCATTTTTCAAAAATTTCATGAGCATAAGGCCCTGTTACCGCATGCATGGCATCAAACCGTAAAGTAAGACCTCGAGTAACGGCCTTGGCAATACAGTCAAAATCAAAAAGCTCCTGCATCAAAGCAACATAATCAGCGACAGGATTAATAATATCAATCCGCATGGCTCCCATAAAGATCGTACCTTGCCTATCTAAATCAATATCTGGTGCTTCAAGAATTTTATAAAAGGAAAGACGTTGCGATGTTGCAAAAATAGCATCACATAAAGAATTAGGAGCGGGTCCACCATTAGAAACATTGTATTTGATACCACAATCTCCCTCTGGACCACCAGGATTATGGCTTGCAGAAAGAATAAGTCCACCATGAGCATGGGTTTTACGAATAAGATGCGAAACAGCAGGTGTAGAAAGAATACCGCCCCTTCCCATTTTAACACAAGAAACACTATGCGCCGCTGCCATCTTCAACACAATCTGAAGGAGAGTACGATTAAAAGTGCGCCCATCCCCCCCAAGAATCAACATTTTTCCTTCAAGAGGCCCAATGTTATCAAAAAGAGACTGTATAAAGTTTTCTACATAATGAGGTTGTTGAAAAACAGATACTTTTTTGCGCAAACCAGACGTTCCCGGTTTTTGCCCCTCGAAAGCCGTGGTCAAAACTGTCTTGATGGTCATGTAAATACCTTCATATTCTTTCCTTTAATTTTAAGGTGAAGAGTATCCAAAGTCGACCATTAATTCTACTTGACGGAAGTGTGAAATATTTGCACACTCGTTAGAAGTAAAAATTCTTGAAGAATCCCTTTTATTTAAACCGTTCTTTCCGATATGCTTTTAAAGACAAAAGCTGTTTTAAAACGAAATTTTTGTAAAAAATATAGGAGCATCCTTATGATGAAAAAAACTGTTCCCAATGTAACATTCCATACACGTGTCCGAGATGAAGTGGGTGAAAATAATTCTTATCGGTGGCAAGAAGTTAACAGCGATGCTTACTTTAAAGGAAAGCGTGTTATTCTTTTTTCTCTTCCTGGAGCTTTTACCCCTACTTGCTCAACTTTTCAGCTGCCTGACTTTGAAAAACTCTATGATGAATTTAAACAAGCGGGTATTGATGAAATTTATTGTCTTTCCGTCAATGATGCTTTTGTCATGAATGCTTGGGGAAAAACACAAAATATCAAAAACGTGAAATTAATTCCTGATGGCTCTGGTGAATTCACACGCAAAATGGGTATGCTGGTTGCAAAAGACAATGTTGGTTTTGGCATGCGATCATGGCGCTATGCTGCCGTTATTAATGATGGTGTGGTTGAGAAATGGTTTGAAGAAGCAGGTTTTTCAGATAATTGTGCAACAGATCCTTATGAAGTTTCTTCACCACAAAATGTTTTAAAAGCTTTGAAAAACTAATTCCGCCCCCAAATCGTCTATTTAAACAAAATTTAACGACACAAATTTCCCTAATAAAGAAAATTTGTGTCGTTTATATTTTTTGAAACATCTATTTGTCAAAGCAGACACTATAAGTTGGTTGTGCGTTTTTGGTGAGAAAATATTCCAGCAATAATTTTTTAATAGGTATTTCACGTTTTAACTGCTTTGAAAAAACTTGAAAAATTTCCAGTAAAAAATCTAAACCAATTATAGTGCTCAAAGAATAAAAAGCTAAAAACTGTTGCACGCTATCAAAAAATGGGGATGCAATTGCGAAATGCGCAAATTCATACAAAACTCTCTCAGAAACATCAAGGACTAACGTATCGATGAAATATGCACGATCAATGCTAAATTTCTCCTATTGAGAAAAACTTTGTGTCAAACAATAATTTGATTTATAATTTTTCATGTCGAATGAGAGGCACTGAATATCATAAGATTGTTTTATTTTATCCCTTCTTATATTGAATCCCTTAAAACTATTTTCTTGCTCATTAGCAAGTGAGATTGGCATATGAATAAACGATTAAAAAGAGTAAAAGTACGTCTCATAAACGCTCTAAAATACAAGAGCTATGAACACCATTACTGCAAGGTTCATAAAAATATCAAGAAAGAAAATATGCCATAAAAACGGCTCTGCATAAATAACTGTTCATGAAGAATATTAAATAAAAACAGATCCCGTAAACATTCCAATTCACATACCATAAACAGACTCATTGCTGTTCTCATAGCCATTTATTCTAAGCTTTTATTTTTCTCTAAGAGAGAAACAGTTAAAGAAGGCGTTTATTTGGATATTCTACCATAAAGTGTGTTTTCATTTCTTCCTCTTCTATCTCTTCCTCTTCATCGAACTCAAAATCTTCATCACATTCAGGAAGCCCAAAAATATCTGGATTAATGAAATAACAATATTTTTTTGTCCCCTTCGCTACAATTTTATTCTTTTCTAATTCTTTGATACCTTCTTTAAAACTTTCAAAATTAAGATATTCTGGTTCTTGAATTGAAAGATCACAAATCAAAAATTCATTGAGAGTATCCTCATCTAATCTTACCTGATCAAACCATAAATCCACATCATCTTCATCTGACATTTTCCCTACTTGCCACAACATCACAAAAAATGCTTTCATACCACTAAATGATAGCCCAAAAATCATACGCCGACTATCGGACGCTCCTGAAAACGTAATTTGCGGAAGATCTTCAAATCCGAAATTTGAAGGAGGAAGTTTAAATGATTTTCCAATATCTTCAGGTTTTTTCAAAATAAAGGGATTTCTTTCATATAATACTGTAAAATCATATTGGGCCATTTTCATTTCTCCGTAAAAAATTGATTTGTTATAATAAATGAATAATTTCAAATGGTTGTCATTATAATCTCTTATAATTCCTCCCATATTTTCCCTTTAAAAATTGTCTGATTTAAGTTATTCGTTGCTTTTGAAACTAAAAAAATCTTCTAAAATAAAACTCTTGAGATTTCTTTCATCTCTCATGGATGTGAGATTGTAGACTGCCGACAATAAAACAGTAGAAATATGATATCAGCAAATGAGAATTCAAAAATTAAATCCATATGAATGATCAATATTTCTATAAACTATTGGGTTTCTGTTATTGATCATCAATTTTTCTAAACAGGATTGCGTCAAGAACCTCAAATGCTTCAGTGTCCAGTATCTTGCTTCACGCAAGGTACTTACCTCGCGCGCTCAAAAGCATTCATTTCATAATGAAGACAAAGCATTTTTATCTTTAAAAAATTGCTTTTATGCCGCAGGAACTTTAAAAAATAACGCGATTTTAAGAATATCTAAACAAGTAAAATACAAATTCTGAAAATTGAAGAGGAAATGTTCGAGCTTTTCCCAACAATCGCTTTCACAAAACTTTTATCATTACCGTTTTTGGGCTGCCAAAATATCTTGTACTGTTTGAACCAATTGCTCTTCATCAATCATCACTTGCGCAGGACGGCTTTCACGCCATGTTTGATTGTCCTTAATTTCGTGGGACAAACGCGCCCCTTCAATCAAATCTTTAATCTGTATTTTTCCGCTCTCACGTTCTTGTGAGCCTTGGATCACCACACAAGGCGCTTGACGTCGATCTGCATATTTCATCTGCGCTTTTATCCCCGATGCCCCCAAATAGAGCTCAGCACGAATTCCCGCACCACGCAACTGCATCACCATTTTTTGATAGCGTGCAACAGCTTCTGGTTCTTTATCCATCATCAACACCACAACCGGCCCTGTTGTCTCCTTCATAGGCAACTTTCCAAGATTTTGCAAAGCAGCAATCAAGCGTGAAACCCCGATTGAAAAACCTGTTGCTGGAATATTTTCACCACGAAAGCGTGCCACCAATCCATCATAGCGCCCACCACCACCAACGGAGCCAAAAACAACTTTTTGCCCATCATCATTGAGAACATCAAAAAGCAATGCCGCCTCAAAAACAGGTCCAGTATAATATTCCAATCCACGAACCACCGAAGGATCAATTTTAATGCGATTGTGATAACCATTAGCGACAAAGATTGCTTGCATTTCCTCAAGCTCGCGAACCCCTTCAAGCCCCTGAGCACTCTGACCAACGACTTGTCTGAGAGCATCAAGGATTTCTTCTGCTGTTTTTGCGTTTACAGTCAGTAAGGAAAGAATACACTCAATCTCTTTATCCTTAAGCTCGGCCCCTTTTGTAAAATCACCACTTTCATCCAAACGCCCCTTGCCTAGAAGAAAACGCACGCCTTCAGGACCAAATTTATCCAGTTTATCCATTGCTCGAAGCACAGTTAAGCGCCTTTCAATCTGCTCCCTTTCCCCTAAACCAATCAATTCTAAAACACTTTCCAGAATTTTTCGGTTATTCAAGCGAATGGCATAATCATGCTGCTGAAACCCTAACTTTTCCAAACTGTCTGCTGCCATCATACAAATTTCGGCATCCGCTGCTACCGTTGGTGTTCCAACAATATCCGCATCAAACTGCATAAATTGCCGAAAGCGCCCTGGTCCAGGTTTTTCATTGCGAAACACAAAACCAAGACGATAACTGCGATAAGGCTTTGGCAAAACTTCAAAATTCTCTGCAAAATAACGGGCAAGAGGCGCAGTAAGATCATAGCGCAAAGACATCCATTGCTCATCATCATCTTGTAGCGAAAAAACGCCCGCATTTGGACGATCTTCATCAGGCAAAAACTTACCCAGCACATCTGTATATTCAAAAATTGGTGTTTCCAGTGCTTCAAAACCGTAAAGTTCATAAACTTCACGAATTTGCGCAATCATTGTTTCAGTTGCATACAACTGTGCACTTGTACGATCCACAAAACCACGGGGTAAACGGGCTTTGGTTTTTTCTTGTTTCAATGACATGTTTTTCTCTAACAACAATATGTATTCACAGATAACGTGTGTCTATCTTATAGAAACCAACGCTGCAATGACTTTATCAATCTAAAAACTTTTAATAACATGTTAGAGTCCTTTATTTTACAAAAGTAATATCCTTATAAAGCAATATTCTAAAAGAGTTTATCCTGTAAGATGAGTCATAGCCCTTAAACTAAAACGTGCCCAAAACGAATACACTCTCCAAGCCCTCTTATGCCTCATCTTTTAGCACTGTTCAGGTATTTCTTACATTTTCTTCCTTTATCTCGTCTTTCTTGAAGCAATTTTTCATATATTCCCAAGATTTCTGCATTTTTTTCAAACCTTTGCTTTCCGTATTTGGTCCTCCCAATCCCAACAGAAAATAAGAAATATATGAACACTTTTTGAAAAGATCAAAAACAACTCTTAACTTTAGATAAAGAAAAACACTTCTTGAAATTCGTATCTGACTTAAAATTTGATAAACCACCTTCTTTTATAAGAGCTTTTTTTCTTTGATGACTTAGCAAAAAACTTTAAGATAGAAGCGTGTTTTTAGATTGCTCGGCAAAATCATGAATAACATTTTTTAAATCAACACTATTTCGACCAACCTCTGTAATCGATCTTGAAATGGAAGGAATAAGATTCTGCCATAACCTTTGAGGAAACTGCTGAGTTAATTGTGTTATTGTTCCCCCTTGAGCCCCAATGCCAGGAACGAGAAATAAGTTATTTTCTAACTGTTCGATTGTATCTTTTGCTTCATTGCCCAATGTTGCTCCAATCACTGCCCCAATAGGACCAACATGATGATATTGACTTGAAGATTGGCTATTATATTCAAAAATACGCTGCGCCAAATGAACAGAAACCGTTTGATCACCAATGCGCGCATTGCGAATGTGCCTTCCCTCTGGATTCGAAGATTGAACAACCATAAAAACAGCCGTTTTTGTTTCTTCTGCAATCTTTATTAAAGGAATGAGAGCATCAAATCCTAAAAAAGGATTGACTGTTATGGCATCTGCTTTAAACGCACTGCTTGAACCAAGCCAAGCTTTACCGTAAGCCTCAGCAGTAGAGCCAATATCCCCTCTTTTCGTATCAACGAGAACCAACAAACCTTGTTCGTGTGCATTTTCAATAAGTTCTTTGAGAATTTGAAGCCCTTCCACCCCATATAACTCAAAAAATGCGGCTTGAGGCTTTATCATCCCCACTTTATCCACAACCGCTGTTAAGAGGATATCACAAAAATCTTTTAGACCTTTATAATCACAGCTTAAATTCCATGATTGCAAAACTTTATGACTCGGATCAAAACCAACGCAAAGCGGTCCATATTTTTCACTATTTTTAAAAAAAGCTGAACAAAACATTTTATATCCTAACACGGTCTGTCTTTAAACTTTTTGATACAATCAAAAAGAAAAGCATTTGTCAAAAGAATACAATACTGAAAACACAAAGAAAGAGCTCTCTATACAAAGTGTGCTTTTATTTATGAAACATAAATATATTCCCATTCGTAACGCTTATCACATGTTTATCGATCAAGACGTTGTCATGAGACAAAAATTCAAATTTATGAAAGAATATAAACAAAAAAAGCGTTCATATTATTTTGTTCAATGACCTCATAAAGCCCAATAGGCGTGCCTTTTCGTTTTCACACCCTTTTTTATGATCAACAAAAACTCTCTATGAACACGCTTTAAACAAAAGTTTCAAAAGAAAATGCCCCACCATGATGATCTCGATCTTAACTTTAGATCTTTCTTATCCCTTTTTAGCGGCTATTTATCCATTTTGGAACATAATTGGCAAAAAGACATTGTATCTCCAGCATATTCAAGGAGATAAAACATGGAAACTCGCATTCCT
>NZ_JBHIMR010000109.1:0-588 GCF_042194215.1 Bartonella sp. MR100HLJHH | reverse complement strand
GAAAGCCGGCAATGATGTGCCGCTGATTGATATTGTTCGCCCCAATGGACAGGGTCTTTCTCATAACAAATATGACAGTTTCAATGTTGATACCCATGGCGTGATTTTGAACAATTCGACTGAGGAAGTCTCGCGTTCACAGCTTGGGGGATTGGTGCCAGGCAACGGCAATTTGCGTTATAGCGGTGCAGCAAAGGTTATTCTTAATGAAGTGGTGAGTGCCAATCGCTCGCGTCTTGAAGGCGTGAGCGAAGTACACGGGCATATGGCGGATGTTATTATCGCCAATCCCAATGGGATTACCTGTAACGGTTGTGGTTTTATTAATACACCAAGGGTGACTTTATCGACCGGACAACCGATCATTGGAGCCGATGGGGCTTTGAGTGGGTTGCGTGTTGAGGGTGGTGATATCACCATAGGCGCTCGTGGGGCTGATGGGAGTGCATTAGATATTTTTGATCTTGTTTCGCGCAAGATCAGTGTCGGGGGTCCCATACAGGTCAAAGGAGATTTGGCTGTTATCGCTGGTCACAATCATTTTGATTATGACAAACGCGAAGCAACTTCTCTTGGTTCTGATGGCAA
>NZ_JBHIMR010000108.1:310-592 GCF_042194215.1 Bartonella sp. MR100HLJHH | reverse complement strand
ACTCAACACAAAAAATATGAATTATCATTACAAATCAATTTAGTGTATGAATTTTATAAGTATTTTCATTGTTAACAGACCAGTGTGATTTGAGAACCTTCATTCTTTGAGGGCGTAAGTCAATAGAAATGACAAAAATGAGTAAAAAAACATTCCTTTTATAAACATTTACGGCTTCTTCATGCGTAAAGCGCTGTGCTGGGTTTAAAAATGTGCTTGTTTTATAATTCTAGTTTTCTTTATCAGAAAAGATAAGTAAGGAAATACGTTAGGCCATTCTTA
>NZ_JBHIMR010000108.1:0-279 GCF_042194215.1 Bartonella sp. MR100HLJHH | reverse complement strand
GAGGGTATTTTTTTGAGAAGAAGCTGATTTTTAAAAAAGTGTGACATATTGGTCGTTTTTTTCATAATTTGATATTTTTTTGTATTTAAATATTTTGTTTTTAAGCTCAATTTGTTATAAATAAAAACTGTGATTAACTTAAAAACTCTATGGGTTAAAATAAAAATTGATAGTATCATTGACTTGTTTGGGAAAGAAGATTGATCTCTTGGTGATTATAGGGCTTGAATAATACTTCGTGTTAATCTATCTATAAAAGTTAAGAGGTTTTGTGAGGCG
>NZ_JBHIMR010000107.1:0-592 GCF_042194215.1 Bartonella sp. MR100HLJHH | reverse complement strand
GCTGTTTTAATCAAAATTGACCAAGATCACATCACTTTGAATAACAAACATCTTAAATTTATCCCTGGCATGACTGTGACAACGGATGTCATTACCTCAAAACGGCGGCTCATTTCTTATTTCTTTGAACCTATCACCAAAATTTTAGAACAATCTCTAAAGGAAAGATAATGTCTGTAAATGAAAATTCATCACCTTCACTCATAGATCCTCTTACAGCGTTAGGAGCTATGGTTGTTTTAATGCTTACATCTCCCTTATACCGCCGCTGGCGAATCTGGGATATCGAACGAAATTTAGGACCAGCTTTACAGACTGGGCAATATAAACTCTATAAAAATGAACGTGGAGAATTTTGCGCCTTTATCACTTGGGCTTTTTTAGATGAAAAAAATCATCAATCTATGCTTGAAAAGGGAGAGCTTTTGTCCGATGCGGATTGGCAAGGCGGAGAATATATGTGGTTTATTGATTGTGTGGCACCCTATGGACATGCTGCTGGTATGGTACGTGACATGCAGCGGCATGTGTTTCCTAATCAGCATTATTGCTACGCTGTTCGGCGTAATGAAGATGGTGGAATACGGAAAAT
>NZ_JBHIMR010000106.1:0-596 GCF_042194215.1 Bartonella sp. MR100HLJHH | reverse complement strand
TCCCGTAAGCTTGAACGAAAACCATGGGGACGATAAGTCAAACCACAAACTGTCATATACTTTGCCATGGTGGCATCAGAAATGGGGTTGCCTCTAAGACCAGAAAAGAGAAAACCATTCTTTTCAAAGGGGAGAGTTTTTTCAATAACTCTCAAAGCTTCATCACTTAGTGGCACGCGAAAGTCTGAAACTTTCCCTACAATACCTTTCATGTTTTCTTTTGGTATCGTCCATATATTTTTATCTATTTGTTCAAGGCGCAAATAGCGCAATGGATATGACCGTGCGCCTGTCAAAATCAATAACTTCAGTGCTAAATTTGAAAGGATCTTATCATCCAAGCTTTGATAAAAAACCGGCACTTCTTGCCATGGCATAGCAGGAATATTTGTTGATGTCGCACGTGGTTTTCCTAAAAGCGCGCGTGCCTTCATACAAGCCTGTAGATCAACATCTAAACCAAGAGCCGCAGCATATTTCAAACAAATATTGATACGGTTAAGTGCTTTTCGCGCTGTATCTGCTTTTTCATGCCAAAGGGGCGCGAGAACATTGCGAATGATATTGGCTGTTAATTTTTCTATAGGTAAATTACC
>NZ_JBHIMR010000105.1:0-617 GCF_042194215.1 Bartonella sp. MR100HLJHH | reverse complement strand
CAAGAAGTAGGGCAATCGCAGTTGGGGGGCATTATGCCGGGCAATCCGCATTTGCGTGTTACGGGTTCGGCGAAAGTGATTTTAAATGAAGTCACCAGCAGCAAGCGCAGTGCGCTTCATGGTCCAGGAGAGGTTTTTGGGAGCCCAGCCGATGTGATTATAGCCAATCCCAATGGGATAAGCTGTGATGGTTGTGGCTTTATCAATACGCCCCATGCGACTTTAACCACAGGTGTACCCGAAATTGATGCGAGCGGTTTTTTAAAAGGCTTTGAGGTGCGAGGTGGGGATATCACCTTTGGCGCCAAGGGAGCCAATTTTTTCTCAGGCCAAGGGGCTGTTGATATTGTCGATATTGTCTCACGCACGGTGCATTTTGAAGGACCTGTTGCGGGCAAGGAGATTGGTGTGACCGCAGGGACAGGGCACTTTGATTACGCTTCACGGGAAATGAAAGAACTGACCGATATTACTGGTAAACCGGAATATGCGATAGATGGTTCTGCTTTGGGGGCTCTCCAGGCGGACAGAATAAAACTTGTGGCAACAGAAAAAGGTGTAGGGGTTCGCATGCGCCATGATATGGCAGCCAATGCGGGGCAGTTGCATCTTTCTGC
>NZ_JBHIMR010000104.1:0-623 GCF_042194215.1 Bartonella sp. MR100HLJHH | reverse complement strand
TATTGATGTCTATAGCTTTTTATGATTCAATAAAAAAAGTAAGTATTAAAGAAAAAATCTCAAATCAGAAATTAAAGGTGGTCTAAAAGGTGGACCAAAAAAGGTGGACGAGCAATGCTTGAAAAGGTGGACGAGAGGGGACGTTAAGTGAGGGCGATTCATCGGTTGTCAGCATCATTCGTAAAGACGTCTCCGCAGGGTAAATATTGTGACGGGGCAGGGCTATGGTTGAATGTTCGAAAAGACAATACACGCTCTTGGTTTTTCCGCTATACGCACCACAATAAGCGCCGTGAAATGGGACTTGGTCCTGTTACGAAACTCTCTTTAAAAGAAGCGCGTGAGCTTACAAGATATTATAGTGATATTCTTAAAGAAGGCAATGATCCTATTGTCTTTCGAGAACAGACTATTTTAAAACAGCAAAGCAATATTTTTCAAGAAATTGCAAAAGCGGCTTTTGAAAGCAAAAAAGCAGAGTTGAAAAATGAAGGTAAAAACGGTCGCTGGTTTTCTCCACTAGAGTTGCACGTGATTCCACACATAGGTAATTTACCTATAGAAAAATTAACAGCCAATATCATTCGCAATGTTCTCGCGCCCCTTTGGCATGAAAAAGCAGA
>NZ_JBHIMR010000103.1:0-626 GCF_042194215.1 Bartonella sp. MR100HLJHH | reverse complement strand
CCAGAACCGTGCAAAAAGGTTTCATGATTTGCTACCCCAAATTCTGATCACTGGTGTGGCTTTCGGATAGGGGAGGGTTGGTAAGAGTATCGTGATACCTGCTTTTAAAATGGGTCCATAGTCTGCAAGCCCCAAATTCGCTGCATAGACGTGTTCAACAGCAAGCGCTTGTTGACCTTTGGCATAGTATTTCCAGCAAATGGCATCTACCATATCGCCATCTTTGGTCATATAAAGGTCACTCATAGGTCTTCACCATATTCTCTCAACTTTATCGTAAATTCTTGTTTTTTGGGGGTGCCATTATGATGAAAAATGCTTTGTTTTTCCTCTACAGAAAGAATGACAAACTTACCTAAGATTTTGCCTTGACCGGTCACAAGAATGTGAGGTCCCATATGCGCTATTTGTCGCAAATATTCGAGCTGTCTGTGACCACCTTTGAAATCTGGATAAATTACGCCTGCTAAAGAAAATTCCGCATTTGCAACAGCAGGCAATTGAAGAGCAGCCTTTCTCCCCAATCGCCCTTGCTCTACCCATGGAACTCCATAAGACATATCAAGTGTTTGGTAAGCTGCTGTTTCAATCGAAAAAATAAAACCACCCAAAGCTAACATCATGGT
>NZ_JBHIMR010000102.1:0-642 GCF_042194215.1 Bartonella sp. MR100HLJHH | reverse complement strand
CCCTTGTTTCATTCTGTCAAGAAGCACGATCCAGGAGCAGGGGATGCGGAGCCACAATTTGCCAAATTTACCGGCACACTCAGTGTTATGACGCCTTTTAAGGTAGGGGGCTTTGACTTTATACTGAGCAATCTTTTGAGTGGTCAATATTCACCGCATAATTTACTGGGTGCTGAGCAGATTTCGTTGGGGGGCGCCTCCAATGTTCGTGGCACGCGTGAGAGTTTGCTTTTTGGCAATAACGGTTTTTTTAGCCGGAATGATTTGTTGCTACGCACCATTCCGTGGAGCAATCACGCGACCTTCAAAAAGGTTTTTGGTGAACTTCGCCCTTATGTTGGTTTGGATTATGGGCGTGTTTTTGCACAACCCTTGTATGGGATTAAGAGTGATCAGCTTGCCGGTTGGACAGCAGGTGTCAAGCTTGCGGGGGGCATGGTCTCTCTTGATGCCAGTTATTCCAGTATTTTTTGGAGCACAGTTAAGCACAAAAAATCAGGAACATTTTTTATGACATTAACAATGGAACTTTAAGCATTGTTTATTGGGGAGTTAAAGTATGAGATATGAGAAGAGAGCAGAAAGAGCAGCTTTATTAGGTGTTTTGGTCTCCAGTACGATGCTCAAAAAGGTTTTATTTGG
>NZ_JBHIMR010000101.1:0-681 GCF_042194215.1 Bartonella sp. MR100HLJHH | reverse complement strand
TGATCAAGCTCCAGTCTCATGCTCTTCTAGCAAGCGGTATTGGGAGTGATGGTCAACAGTCAGCGACGGGTTCTTTGTACTTACAGGCAGCAAAGCTTGAGGCGGGGAATGGGCGGATAGCAGCCGGTGATCTTTTAAAGATCCAAGCAGCAACAATTGATCTAAGTCGTATGCAAGATAATGATCAAACAGGGGTTTCTTCCCTTGGCGATCTGACCATTGAAACCAATCAAATCACCGCTTTAAACAACCATATTGGTGCCAAGGGGAATATTGTCTTGAGCGCCGATGATGCGCTCACTGTAGGCGCTGGACATTATAGCGCCGGCGGCTCTCTTTTGGTGGAAGCGGCAGAGCTTACATCACGTGCGCGCTTAGTGGCAGAGCAAAAAATTGACCTTTATGCGCATCACGGTGCCCTGATCCAAGAAGGCACTGTGTTGTCCAATGGGGAGATAACGCTGGATGCCCATGGTGCTCTCAATCACACGGGTGATATTATCAGTATGCAGCAGGTTGCATTGACAGCGGGTGGCATGCTCACAACCTCTCAAGAGAGCACGATTTTAAGTTATGATGTGGTTTTAAGTGCTGATGCTTTAACCCAAGCAGGGACTGTGGAAGCCCAAGAGGGAGCATTAACCCTTCAGGTGCGTGATGGGGTCGCAAATAGCGGCACAA
>NZ_JBHIMR010000100.1:0-684 GCF_042194215.1 Bartonella sp. MR100HLJHH | reverse complement strand
GTAGTGCGTAAAGATAGAAGGTACATCACAAGACCGCGCATATATCATTATATGATACTTTAAAAAGAGAAAACCTAACTAAAAAGCCGATTATCCGAGGCAAGCTAGATTTCGAACATATTACAATCTCTTTTTACTTTACTTGTTATTAACAAAAAAATGCTTTTTAATAAAACTAAAGTATATAACTAGGAAAACACATACTAAAACCTTTTTTGAAAGATTTTATATTAACGACGACCAAGTAAAAAGTAAGATTAAATATGCAAGACCTCTTTTTTAGTTAGAAAAAAACAGCACATTAAACCCTTAGACTCTAAATGTGTTATTTTTATGTCCACAAAACATAATCAAAAAACAAACATTTAGGTCTCAACACAGAAAGCACAAACAAAACAAGATTAAAGACTCAAAATGTTCACACTCTAAGCAATAATCCTCTATTCTCAATTCCAAAGAGGTCAATAATGCTAAAATGTGTCTTTTTTATGTTTTGGAGGTGTTTTTAAGTTTTTTCATTGGAGAGTTTGTTATGAAAAAATTATATGCCCCACAAGCAGCGAGTGAATTAAAACGTTCTCGTTTTTCTTTTGTTAAAGTTCTTTCGTTGGCTGCAGCGGCTACATTTTTATCGAATGTTACACCTGTTTTTTCAGCAAATTCTGATTTTAGAAACACATTTCT
>NZ_JBHIMR010000010.1:0-104807 GCF_042194215.1 Bartonella sp. MR100HLJHH | reverse complement strand
AACATTGTGCGAAGCGTGCTTTATAGAGAAATGTTAGAAAATCCTATTCCCTAACTTTTATCCACGTATCCATCACTGTAAAAAAGCTGTATAAATACAGCAAGTTATTTTTACATAAAACTTACATGTTATCCGTGAATGGTATAACGGTAAAGCTCCTATGAAGTGTACAATTTACAGAGCACTAGCATCTTTACGCTTCATAAGAGACATTTTAAATTCTTTCTTTAAAAGTTTTTACCCATATGCCGGTCCCACTTATGACGTGCAAGAGAATGATTTTGATTGATTCAATATAAACAGATTTGAAATGAGTGAATCTCACGATATTAGGGGCTCTCATTCAACATGAAAAAATAATGAATTATTATTATAAATCAGTGTGATGAGTCTTTAATGATAGGGAATCAACAATGCGAAGAGTCTATAATCTTTGGGCATCCAAGGCATTGAAGCGAGTTAAAAATGCGTTTTCAATTTGTTGGGTAGAATAGGGGTATAAATTAAGATCATCGGGTAAAATATTATTGGGAGAGCCAAAATAGCGAAGGGCTTCTTCTGTACTAAATCCAGCAAGCGTAATCGCTTCATAATATGCAGCGATACGGTCGGCTTGTTTGATTTTTTTTAAAAGTTTTTGAGAAAGATCAACGGGAAGAGAAAAGCGCATGTGGATAGCATCTTGGATGCCCTTTTCAATGCGTTCATATTGTGTTCCTATGACAGCTTTAAAGGGGGAAATCATATCGCCGATGACATATTCTGGAGCATCATGAAGAAGAGCATAAAGACATTCGTTGCTTCCCGATTGTGGAAAAAGTTTTTGAAATATTTGTTCAACCAAAAGTGAATGTTGTGCAACAGAATAGGCATGCTCCCCTCGTGTTTGACCGTTCCAACGTGCCACGCGAGAAAGTCCATGGGCAATATCCTCAATTTCAACATCAAAAGGAGAAGGGTTGAGAAGATCAAGTCTGCGTCCAGAGAGCATTCTTTGCCAAGCGCGTGCTTCTCCATTTTTTAATAATTCAGCTTTAGCCATGCATATTTTCTATAGTATTTTCAGGAAAGGTAAAATTCATATTTTCAGCAATGTTTATAGTGACAGGAATGTTTTTTACAGTAAAGGGGATGTTATGGTCCATAGAATCTTTGACGTGATCAATACGCATTAAAGCGAGAGCCTCATTTTCTACACACGTTCCCAAGTAGCCAAGCACTTTTGTTCCTGCTTCAATGCTAGATTGAGGGGTTAATTCACACTGGCCTTTTACAATAAAAATACGGCGACGTGCTGCACGGCGGTGGTGCATTCGTGAAACAATTTCTTGTCCAATATAACATCCTTTATTGAATGAGAGTCCATTGATTTGATCGTAATTAATATCATGAGGAAAGACTTTGCCAACTTCATAGTCTTGACCACTTTCCGCAATTGCATAACGGATACGCAATTGATTCCATGTATCATGATATTCTGAAGTCAAAAAAGGTTTTTTGCCATAGATTCGTATTATTTTTTCTTGTTGTGGGAAGCGTTTATCAACAAAACTTGAATCAAAATTTAAAGTATCTGATTCATTATTCAAAGAAACCGTAACAAGCTCTTGTAATGGTTGTGTAATTTCTACTTTTTTACGCAGCTTATAGAGCAAAAGACGTTGGTGAAGCGTATCAGCTAAAGGCATTCTGATATCAATCAGGTAACCATTTTCTTTTTTTCCGATAAGAAAATCAGCAAGAATCTTTCCTTGTGGGGATAAAAGGGCTCCAGGGAAAAGTTCCTGTGGACTGATTTTTTTTACATCTGTCGTGATCAAGGATTGTAGAAAATCTGTTGCTTCTTCGCCTGTAATTTGAATAAGCCCGCGGTTTTTTAAGCAAATGGCATTTTGTTTTTCAATCATGGTTCTTGCCTTTCTGCTCAAAGTTACATAATCGATAAGTGAGCAATATGTAAGGAGCGTGGCTATGTTTAAAACATTTGATACAATTTTTAAAGGTGCAACACTTGTGAATCATGATGGAAGAAGCAAGCGTGATATTGGTATTACAAATGGTCGTATTGCTGAAATAGGCAACCTTACATGTGCATCGGCTAGTGAGGTCATTGATTGTACGGGGCTTCATATTTTACCAGGAATTATTGATAGCCAAGTGCATTTTCGTGAGCCAGGAAATGAATATAAGGAGGATTTGGAAAGTGGCTCGTATTCTGCTGTGTTAGGGGGTGTTACGGCAGTTTTTGAAATGCCTAATACCAATCCGTTGACAACATCAGAAGAAACATTAAACGATAAGGTTAAACGCGGATTTCATCGAATGCATTGTGATTTTGCATTTTGGGTTGGAGGAACGCGTGAAAATGCCCATGAACTCTCTGAGTTAGAAAGACTTCCCGGTGCGGCTGGAATTAAAGTCTTTATGGGGGCCTCTACCGGTGATCTTTTGGTTGATGATGATGAAAGTGTACGCCTTATTTTGAAGAATACACGCCGTCGTGCAGCTTTTCATTCTGAAGATGAGGCGAGGCTCAAAGAGCGTAAAATATTGCGTATTGAAGGGGATGCATCGTCACATCCGATTTGGCGTGATGAAGTTGCGGCATTAAAATGTACGCAGCGTTTGGTAAAAATTGCCCATGAGACGAAAGCACGGATTCATGTGTTACATCTTTCGACAGAAGAAGAAATTGATTTTCTAAAAAAACATAAGGATGTTGCAACAATTGAAGTGACACAACATCATTTGACTCTCACGGCTGATGATTATAAGAAGTTTGGTACATTAATTCAGATGAATCCGCCTATTCGTGAGTCGCGCCACCGTGAAGCTCTTTGGTACGGTGTTCAACAAGGAATTATTGATGTCTTAGGCTCAGATCATGCGCCTCATACTCTTGAAGAAAAACTTCAACCTTATCCCTCTTCACCTTCAGGAATGACAGGGGTGCAAACAACAGCAGCAATTATGTTGACACATGTGAATGAAGGAAAAATATCTCTTGAACGTTTTGTTGATCTCACTTCACATGGCCCTAGTCGTATTTTTGGTATAAGCTGTAAAGGGCGCATTGCTGTTGGGTACGATGCTGATTTAACCATTGTTGATCTTAAGAGAGAAGAAATTATTACGAATGGCTTAATTGGTTCGCGTGCCGGTTGGACACCTTATGATGGTCAAAAAGTTAAAGGTTGGCCTGTTGGGACTATTATCCGTGGTATGCGCGTTATGTGGGAAGGTGAAATTGTCACACCTTCACAAGGAGAGCCTGTTAAATTTATGGAAACTTTGGTGTAAACAGATTAAAAAGTATGCCGTAAAATATCATCTTTTAGAGTGATGATATAGGGTATGTCAGCCTCTTTGGCACATAAGTGTTTTTTATGCGTGGTGAATATTCTTAGGCTTATTTGTAGAAACTATGAAGCAAATTACATGAGTGGGAAGCCAAGAGGAATCTTGTTCAACAAGAACCTAGATTATTTACAGAGCAAATTTAGTTAACAATCTTCATCCTTTGAGGTGTGGGGAGGAAGCCAAAGAACGATTTTGTATGGGGAAAAAGGCGCTCATACGAATAAAAGCGTATCGAGACATTATTCTTTAAAAGTTTCTCTATTTTCAGAGCTGGTTTATTGCTCCCCGCATTTGTGAGAGGAATATCATTGATATCGCTAAAATGGAGAAAGATACTTTTTGCATAGATTAATTATTTATAATGCATGAGGAGGTTTTCAGATAAAATTCTTCCTTCCTCTATGTATCTTTGATTGGCTTCAATGGCTGCTTGGGTACAATGGTGATAATTTTCTGAGAAAGCACGATACGCTTCATTAAACGCTTCATAAAAATAAGCACGTCTTTGTGGAATGGGGTGTTCTGCTTCAATTAGTGCATTCATATAATCATACCATTGGTTTGTTGGAGGCTCGCAAAGATTTTGGAGAGAATGCAATGATCCCAAAATTTCTGCTAGTCGGAGTAATTTTTTTTCATAAGGTGGAGATTGTTGCGCAAAGGTTGGCATTGAAATGACAAGAAATATTAAAATAATGATGTTCATCAATCTATTACGCATTATTTTTATTGCTTTCTTTGAATAAAACTCTGTACAGATAAAATAATTTTGTCATGAGAACTGTGTAAAAAAATAGAGTTAATTGCTACATTATTCTCAATTATTGATTATAAAATATAGGGCGTAAGAGGCAGTAAGGAACCCATTGTGGAATATTGAAAATACTGACGAAGCTTTGTGTGGTTAAAAATTTAAGATTTGCTTCCTGAAAGCTATCTATTTTTCACATAGGTTTATATTGTGTTGCCTATAGAATTTTTTCTAAGCTCGTTTTCTTTAAGAAGGGAAAGCATCTCTAATGATAGAATGCTTTTGTTCAATCAAATAAAATAGATTGTTTTTATGATAAATGATGGATACAGCCGTGAATACAATGGGAAAATGGTAAGAAGAATTTACTATAAGAAAAAAGTTTTTAGCCTAAACCGCGTAATACGATAATTTGAGATAAGATGCATCTAAAAGGAGCGGTGCATAATATCGTCTATGGAGTCAATAATGAAAGAGTTGCGATTTTATAATACGCTGACACGTAAAAAAGAAAATTTTACACCAATAGATCCGACAAGAGTACGTCTTTATGTTTGTGGACCGACAGTTTATGATTATGCGCATGTAGGAAATGCACGCCCTGTCATTGTTTTTGATATTTTATTTCGTTTATTGCGTCATGTTTATGGCAATGAGCATGTTCTATATGCGCGTAATATTACAGATGTTGATGATAAAATTAATGCACGAGCAGCTTTTGAATATCCAAACTTGTCATTGAATGACGCCATTCGTCAATTAACAGAACGTACATATTGCCAGTTTCAACAAGATACAATAGCACTTGGTTGTCTATTACCAACCAGTCAGCCGCGCGCAACCGAGCATTTAGAGGAAATGCGCTCTTTAATTGAAAGATTGCTTGAAAAGGGGCACGCTTATAAAGCGGAAAATCATATATTATTTTCTGTAAGTAGCATAAAAAATCCTCCCCACTATGGGGCATTTGCAAATCGTTCTTTAGATGAAATGAGGGCGGGGGCGCGTATTGATGTTGCTGCTTATAAAAGGGAAGAGATGGATTTTGTTTTATGGAAACCTTCTGTGGAAGGGGAGCCAGGTTGGGAATCGCCGGCCGGAATTCCTGTTTTAGGTCGTCCAGGTTGGCATATTGAATGTTCTGCGATGTCAATGGCAAAGTTATTAGCGCCCTATGGCGGTGGTTTAACTTGTGATGATCCAACCGCGAATGTTTTTGATATCCATGGTGGTGGACTTGATTTAATTTTTCCTCATCATGAAAACGAGATTGCACAAAGTTGTTCAGCTTTTGGGACGGAGCGAATGGCAAATTTTTGGATGCATAATGGTTTTTTACAAGTTGAAGGCAAAAAGATGTCGAAAAGCTTTGGCAATTTCATAACTATTCGTTCTGTTTTAGAGAATAATTTTTTGGAGTTTAATGGTATTTTAATCGATGAAATGAAGAAAAATTGGGCTGGTTTGTCTGCGCGTTTTTCGATGTTGCAAACGCATTATCGTGAACCATTAAATTGGACAGCGCAGCGTTTAATACAATCGAGTGGCGAACTATATCGTTGGTATGAATTGCTTCGCAGCAAAAAAAGTGAGATGGAAAACAATGAAGCAATTAATGATACTTTGATAGATGCACTCAGTGATGATCTTAATACTCCAAAAGCACTGACTCTTTTGCGAAAGTTTTATAAAGAAGGGAATGCGCTGGCTCTTGCTAATGGGATGAATTTATTAGGACTGTTACGACAAGAATGGATTAAAGAAATAGACTGCCCATTATTTATAAAAAAAACTTTTCTTGATTCAAAATTTATTGATCAACGTATTGCTGAAAGACTACGACTTATCCATAATAAAGAGTGGGAAGCAGCGGATACAATTCGTGATGAGCTTGCAGCGGAGGGGGTTCTTTTAAAAGACAGTAAGGATCCGCAGAGTGGTGAGCGCATAACTGTGTGGGAAATAAAACGATTTTAATTTTCCTATTCCAGCAGCTTACATAAATAAAGGGAGGAAAATTTGATGGAATTTTTATATCATTATGGGTATATCGCGCTTAAGCTGGCTGTAGGTCTTGTTGCCTTCTTATTTATTTTAAGAACGACGGGGCGGGGGAGCCTTAGTCAGATGACACCAGTTGATTTGGTCAGTAATTTTGTTATGGGAGGTATTATTGGAGGCGTTATTTATAATCAGAGTATTAGTAGCATTCAATTATTGCTTGTTTTACTCATCTGGCAAACCTTGATTACATCTTTTAATTTTTTTGCACGCTATTCAGTTTTTTTTCGTCGTCTTATTGCAGGGCGGAATGTTACATTAGTTTTAGATGGGGTTTTCCAAATAGATAAGATTAAGAACTTAGGGATCAATGTTAATGATCTCATTACGATGTTACGTCTTAAAGGGTGTCACTTACATGAAGCCGCTTTTGTTCGTTTGGAAACCAATGGTGATTTCACTGTCATTAAAAAGGAAGAAGGGAAGAAATCGACGATTTTAATAGAAAATGGTGAAGTTATTGATGATGGACTTAAAGAGATTGGTAAAACAAAAAAGTGGCTTCAGGCAGAATTGAAAAAAAACCATGTAAAAGTTGAAAATTTATTTGCAGCAGAGTGGTATGAAAATACAGATAAAAATAATAAATTGTATAGTGGATTATTTCTTGTTCCTTTTTCAAAAACAGTCTAACTTTAAATAACGAGTGGGTATAGCTTATTGGAAGCGTAATGAAGAGATAAATCTATAAACAACCACAGGGGGGGATTTTGCCTTTTTCGTGTGGATGATAGAGAAGTAAGGACTTTATGAAACGCAATGAAATGACAAAGACTGTATCATCAGATACAGGCAGAACTCTGCACACACTTTACAATTTATGGCCCTATATGTGGCCAGTAGGGCGACGTGATCTAAAAATACGTGTGCTATGGGCAATATTTTATCTTGTTTTGGCTAAGCTCGTTCTCATATCTGTACCGTATTTCTTTAAATATTCTACGAATGTGCTTGATTCAAGCTTTCAGCTACCTGAATGGTTCCCATCCAGTTTGATTATTCCCATCATGCTCGTTTTGGCATATAATGTCGCACGTATTATGCAGGCTGGATTAAATCAATTACGCGATTCTCTTTTTGCCACTGTTGGTCAATATGCTGTTCGTCAATTGGCTTATAAAACCTTTGTACATATGCATGAGTTATCCTTGCGATTTCATTTGGAACGCCGAACTGGTGGGCTTTCTCGTGTGATTGAGCGTGGTACAAAAGGAATTGAAGCGATCGTAAGATTTTCAATTCTGAACACAGTACCGACAGTTCTAGAGTTTATATTAACGGCACTTGTATTTTACATAAGTTATGGGTGGCATTATCTTCTCATCGTTGTTGCAACGGTTGGATTATATATCTTGTTTACCATTAAGGCGAGTGATTGGCGCATTCGTATTCGGCAACAAATGAATACAGCAGATACTGAGGCCAATACGCGTGCAGTTGATTCTCTTTTGAATTTTGAAACGGTGAAATATTTTGGCAATGAAACTCTAGAAGCCGATCGATTTGATGCTTCTATGGTAGGTTATGAAAAAGCCGCAACAAAGATTTGGACATCGTTAAGCTGGCTTAATTTTGGTCAGGCTCTTATCTTTGGTATTGGAATGACGATCATGATGCTGATGTCAGCTTATGAAGTTTTTTATAAAACACAAACTTTGGGTGATTTTGTTTTTATTAATGCACTTTTAATGCAACTTTCCATTCCACTGAATTTTATTGGTTCAATTTATCGTGATATTCGACAAGGTTTAACGGATATTGAAGCAATGTTTGATCTTTTAGATGTTCAGAAGGAGATCGTTGATAAATCGGATGCTAAACCGTTAGAGATAAGGGATGGGACCATTCGTTTTCATCAGGTAAAGTTTTCCTATGATTCGACACGTCAGATTCTCAGAGATATTGATTTTGAAGTTCCTGGAGGAAAAACAGTCGCCATTGTCGGTCCATCTGGTGCAGGTAAATCAACTATTTCTCGGTTGCTTTTTCGGTTTTATGATGTTGACGCGGGTTCTATCACAATTGACGGGCAGGATATTCGTGACGTAACACAAAAGAGTTTGCGTGAAGCGATTGGCATGGTCCCACAAGATACAGTGTTATTTAATGATACAATTGCCTATAATATTTGCTATGGGCGTCCAAGTGCTACAGATGAAGAAATGCGCAAAGCTGCTGAAATGGCACAAATATCAAAATTTATTGAAATTTTACCGGAAGGTTTTCAGTCTATGGTAGGAGAGCGAGGTCTCAAATTATCAGGTGGTGAAAAACAACGTGTGGCTATTGCACGGACACTTTTAAAAGCCCCCCCACTTCTTATTCTAGATGAAGCAACATCGGCTCTTGATACGGCAACGGAACAGGAAATTCAACAAGCATTGGATATTGTAAGCCGTGGACGTACAACACTGATTATTGCTCACCGTCTTTCTACTGTCATCAATGCTGATGAAATTTTGGTTCTTAAAAGTGGTCGTATTATTGAAAATGGGGCGCATACAGAGCTTTTACGCAAGAAAGGTTTATATGCTTCAATGTGGAATAAGCAGCTTGAAGCATCGAAAGCTGAAGAAAAATTACGTAAAATACGTGAAGAAGATGAGACGAGTGTTGTTAATCGTAAAAAATAAATAGGGCAAAATGTAATCTATATCTTTATATGGAGTGATTGATTAAATACATAAAAAGACACAAGAGGAACAAAAAGATTTGTTGCTTGTTTGAGTTTACGATGAATAGGAAATTATATGAGTATTCTGCAATCTTTCCATAATAGCTTTGTACCGGTTCATAAAGAGGGTTATCCTTTTATTGTAGCGTTTTTTGTTATTTCGCTCATTCTTGGTTGGATATGGAGTCCGTTGTTTTGGTTTGGTCTCGTTCTCACGGTGTGGTGTATATACTTTTTTCGTAATCCAGATCGTGTGATCCCTTTAAATTCAAATTGGGTTATGTCGCCTGCAGATGGGCGTATTTCATTTGTGGAATCATGTGTTCCACCTGAAGAATTAGGATTAGGGAAAGATGAAATGATCCGTATTTCCATTTTTATGGATGTTTTTTCATGCCATATTAATCGTATTCCTATCAGTGGTACAGTAGAGTCTATCGTTTATCATCCAGGTCGATTTACCAATGCTGAGTTTGATAAAGCTAGCCAGTTTAATGAGCGTAATGGTGTGGTAATTGATAGCAAACATGGTAAAATCGGTATCGTACAAATAGCGGGAATGGTTGCACGCCGGATTGTTTGTTGGTCAAAAGAAAACGATGCCGTTATGACTGGTGAGCGATTTGGATTGATTCGTTTTGGTTCTCGCCTTGATATTTATATACCAACTGAAATGAAATTGCGTGTTGCAGTTGGACAGACCGCAATTGCTGGAGAAACAGTTTTGGGTTCTTTTGATGATAAGAGTGCCACAACGGACTTCAGATACGATTAGGACTCACAATGAAAAATTTTTCGCCATTTTCTTCATTCAATCCTGAGGGGCAGCATGATGATGTTGCAAGTCGGCGGCGTTCACCTACATCAATGCGGTATGTCATTCCCAATATCATTACTATTTTAGCAATTTGTGCAGGGATGAGCAGCATTCGTTTGGCTTTTGAACATCGCTATGAAGCTGCTATTTTAATGGTGCTTTTGGCCGCAGTTTTAGATGGTGCTGATGGTCGCATTGCCCGTTTAATAGATGGTAGTTCATCTTTTGGGGCACAGATGGATTCTCTTGCTGATGTTATAAATTTTGGTGTTACCCCTGCACTTATTGTTTATTCTTTTATCTTGAATCAAGCAAATCACATTGGTTGGGTTGCAGCCCTTGTTTATTGTGTTGCTTGTTGTTTGCGGTTAGCACGTTTTAATGTGATGTTGGATAACACCAATATACCTAAGTGGCAGAAAAGTTATTTTGTTGGTGTTCCAGCACCAGCAGGAGCATTACTCCTTTTATTGCCTACCTATTTAGGCGCTCTTGGTTTGGTCCCCAATTGGGGGTGGGCATTATTTTTTAGTCTTTATACTGTAATTATTGCTTTTCTTTTGATTAGTCGTTTACCAGTATGGAATGCAAAAACAATTGATCAAAATTTAAGGCGCGATATCGTTATACCGTGCATGTTGGTCATTGTTATTTATGTCGGTTTTCTTGCGACTTACACATGGAAAACTTTATTGATTACAGCTGTTAGCTATATGATTTTTCTCCCCTGTAGTTTTATCGCTTATAATAAACGTGCTACTTTAGAAGAGAAAAAGGCTGATGCTAAATCTATCCAAGAATCATAAAGTGTTTCATTCTTCTGTTGAGAAGCACAGGAAAAAGAGAGAGTTAAACGATTTACTTCTCCGATGATGATCAATCAGGTACATGATAATCTACAAACCGATTTTTATGAACATTAAAGAGTTTTCCAGTTTCCTTTAAATCAGGTGATAGCAAATGTACTATCTTTTTTGCAACCTCTTGTGGTGAAGGGAGAGTTTGTGGATCTTCACCGGGCATAGCTTCAGCGCGCATGGCAGTGCGTGTGGCACCAGGGTTGACACAATTAATCTTAATAGGGGTTTGTTTGAGTTCTTCTGCCCAACAGCGGGCAATCATCTCTAAAGCCGCTTTAGAGGCTGCATAAGCTCCCCAGAAAGGGCGCGCAGCATGCGCAACGCTTGAGGATAACAGAATGGCTCGTCCAGCATCAGATTCACGTAATAAAGGCTCAACAGCTTTCATTAAGCGCCATTGGCTGAAAAGATTTATTTGAAAAACATCTTCAAATACCGTGTTTTCTATATGCGCTATTGGTGAGAGTGTTCCAAGGATTCCTGCGTTTGCAACGATAATATCAAGTTTTTTCCAGCGTTTGGCAATTGAGATAGCAAGAGTATCGATGTTTTCCATATGATGCAAGTCAAGGGGAACAAGGGTTGCATGAGCCCCTTTTTCTCGGATTTGATTATCTAATTCAGTAAGTCCACTGACTGTTCGTGCAAGAGCAATAATATGAGCGCCGCGTGCAGCAAGCTCGAGTGCCAAATAATAGCCAATTCCTCTTGATGCGCCAGTAACAAGTGCAACACGCCCATGGAGACTAAAGTCACATTTTGTCATCATTAATCTCTTGTTTTAAGAACAGATGATTGATGAGTTTTGGAGAGATTTTCTTGATCAACCAGTTGCGTAGGATAATATCCAGTAAAATAATGGTCAGTAAATTGTGGATCGGCGTTATTCCGTTTTTCCCCTGCTACAGCAAGATATAATCCATCCGTTGAAAGAAATTCTAATGAATCTGCTCCAATAAAATCACACATAGATTTTAAATCTGGATATTGATTTGCTAAAAGGCTTTCAACTTTAGGTGTATCAATACCATAAAAGTCGGGATAGAAAATCATCGGGCTAGAAATGCGCATATGAACTTCTTTTGCTCCTGCATCACGGAGCATTCGCACAATTTTAAGAGATGTTGTTCCACGTACAATAGAGTCATCAACAAGAATAACACGTTTTCTTTCAATCACAGGACGGTTTGCAGAATGTTTTAACTTGACACCAAAAGCACGAATTTGTTGTGTTGGTTCGATAAAAGTACGGCCAACATAGTGATTACGGATAATACCAAGCTCGAAGGGAATTCCAATTTCTTGTGCATAGCCAATTGCGGCAGGAGTTCCTCCATCAGGAACAGGAACCACAACATCACCCTCACAAGGGGCTTCCTGTGCTAAACGGATTCCCATATTTTTGCGTGTTGCATAGACACTACGCCCTCCAACGATTGAGTCCGGACGGGCAAAATAAACATATTCAAACAAGCAAAGTTTTTCTGGTTTTTCATTTTTGGGTTTTATAATTTTTTTAGTAATTTCCCCATTTTTTTGTATTTCACATATGATGATCTCCCCATTTTTAACATCACGGACATACTTTGCTCCAATAATATCAAGAGCACAAGTTTCAGAACAAAAAATAGGCTTACCATCAAGTTCCCCCATCACAAGGGGTCTAATCCCTGTTGGATCGCGTGCAGCAATAAGCTTTGTACGTGTGAGCGCTAACATAGCATACCCACCTTCTACTTGCCGAATTGCATCAACAAAACGATCAGAGGACGATTCATAACGTGAGCGGGCAATAAGATGAAGAAAAACTTCTGAATCTGATGTTGATTGACAGATAGCTCCAGAAGCGATGAGTTCACGGCGTAATGTAAGACCATTGGTAAGATTACCATTATGAGCAATAGCAATGCCTCCAGCTTTTAATTCAGCAAAAAGGGGTTGAACATTGCGTAATGCTACTTCTCCAGTTGTTGAATAACGGGTATGTCCAATAGCGCGATTTCCTGGTAAGCGTGCAAGTGTTGTAGGATTTGTATAGTGATCACCAACAAGACCTAAATGCTTTTCTTGATGAAACATTTTATTATGGTAGGAAACAATACCAGCTGCTTCTTGCCCACGATGCTGAAGTGCGTGGAGTCCAAGAGCTGTTAATGTTGCTGCATCTTCATGCCCAAGAATACCAAAAACGCCACATTCTTCATGAAGGGTATCATCATCTAACGAAAATTCTTGACAGAAAACATCACTTTTTATCATCATATTCTTTCAGTTGTGATACGGAGGAATCATTAATATCACATTTTACATCATTTAGTTCTCTTTCCTCATGAAAAACTATTCTTTATTTTTTAAAATTATCTTTTTATGAGAGTGTTGCTCATACGTATGTTTATTGCTGTCTTTAAACAAATTTTCCGCCTTTTCGAGAACAGATCCAATATCTTTTGGGAGTATTTCCCAAACTTTTTGTCCTAGTGAATCTAAAATAGGCCTTGTTTTTGCATTTTTTAACCAATTCGCTTGAAGCTCGGGTTTAATCAGTGCATTAATCAGCAACATACCGATGACCATGATAAGTAAACCGCGAAGTGCTCCAAAAATAAAACCAATAGCACGGTCAAGGATACCAATTCGACTATCAATAATAAAATCAGAGATCTTCATTGTAATAATTGAAGTAATAATGAGAACAATAATAAAAATCGTGACCAATGTTGTGATCAATGCAATCATTTTATTAGAGAGATAGTGTTCAAAGAAAGGTAAGACAGGCTTGAATAAAAACAGTGTCGTAATAGCTGCAACTGCCCAAGAAATCAACGATAACACTTCACGTGAAAACCCTCGAAGCATAGCAAGAAAAGCGGACAACAGGATGATTACTACGACAATTCCATCAAGGATTGTTATGATCATTTGTTTGTTCCTTATACATAAAGTTGTGTTCTTATAAGTCTGTGTACAAATATATTTTTTGTTCTTATAGCAAGGATCTTTTGTATTTTATAGAGTTTTTTCTATATTATCATATCTGTGGTGCAGATCATTTTTTACTTACGGTAAGAGTAGCAACGAGTTCGGGAAGGTCGGAGAAAGTTTTTTGTTGAAAATTGAGCGACTTCATCATTTCGGTTGTTGTTGTGGGATGAAATGCTCCTTGAAAGCCGAGTTTTTTTGCTTCATTGATGCGCTGTGCTGAATGTGAAACAGCGCGGGTAGCTCCTGAAAGACTGACTTCACCAAAATATACATAATCCGTTGGCAATGCGATATTGGCAAGAGAGGATACCAAAGCAGCGGCTACAGCTAAATCAGCAGCGGGTTCTGATATGCGATATCCACCTGCTACGTTCAGATAGACATCATGCTGTCCAAAACGAATGCCGCAATGGGCTTCTAAAACGGCAAGAATCATAGAAAGGCGATTTCCATCCCATCCGACAACCGCACGTCTTGGTGTCCCAAGGGAAGAAGGAGCAACAAGCGCTTGAATTTCTACGAGTATCGGGCGTGTCCCTTCCATTCCCGCAAAAACAGCAGCACCTGGTGCTTTTTCATTACGTTCTCCTAAAAACAATTCGGATGGATTTATCACTTCGCGTAATCCTTTATCAGACATTTCAAAGACACCAATTTCATCTGTTGGTCCGAAGCGATTTTTTACAGTTCTAAGAATGCGATAATGATGTCCTCCTTCACCCTCAAAATAGAGAACGCCATCAACCATATGTTCAACAACTCGAGGACCAGCAATTTGCCCATCTTTTGTAACATGACCAACAAGAACAACGGCGGCTCCTGTTTTCTTGGCAAAGCGGATCATTGCTTGAGCACCGATACGTACTTGTGTGACAGTGCCTGGTGATGAATCTGCTGTATCTGACCATAGGGTTTGAATCGAATCGATAATCACCATATCAAGGTTTTTATGTTCGCTTAAGGTTGCCAGAATATCTTCAACATTGGTTTCAGCAGCAAGTTTCACTTCTGTATTGTTAGCTTCAAGCCTTTGTGCGCGCAGACAAATTTGCGCAATAGCCTCTTCACCTGAAACATAGATGACATTATATCCTTTACGTGATAAAGCAGCGGCTGTTTGTGTCAGCAATGTTGATTTACCAATACCCGGGTCACCACCAACAAGGAGTGCCGATCCACGGACAAAGCCTCCACCGGTAACACGATCAAGTTCAGCAATACCAGAATGAATACGTGGAGCATCTTCGATATTTCCAGAAAGAGATGTGAGTGTGACGATGCGTCCTTTACGAGCATTCTGCTTAGGAGCACTTCCTATGCCGCCATTTATAGTTTCTTCGATAAGGGAATTCCATTCTCCACAAGCACTACATTTTCCCGCCCAACGAGAATGGACCGTTCCACAATTTTGGCAGATAAATTGAATACGATTACGCGCCATGTTGATTTAACCAATTTGCTCTGGAAGATAATTGCTATCGGCCAGATCACTGAATCGTGTGAAATCAGATTGAAAGGCAAGTGGCACGATTCCTGTCGGCCCATGGCGCTGTTTTGCAATAATAACATCAGCTTTTCCAAAAGCTTTGTCCATTATTTCTTGCCATTTTGTATGTTCCAAGCTACCTAACTTTGGTTCTTCATTTTTGAGATAATATTCTTCGCGATAGACAAACAGAACAATGTCGGCATCTTGCTCAATTGAACCAGATTCACGTAAATCTGAAAGTTGTGGACGTTTATCTGTTCTATTTTCTACTTGACGTGAAAGTTGAGAGAGAGCGATAATAGGAATGTTCAATTCTTTCGCTAATGCTTTTAATCCTGTGGTAATTTCTGTGATCTCTTGAACACGGTTTTCTGATGAACGCTTTGAACTGCTTGTCATGAGTTGGATATAGTCAATAAACAAGATATCTAAGCCATGTTGTCGCTTGAGACGTCGCGCACGAGCAGCTAATTGCGTAATTGATATTCCCCCAGTTTGATCAATATAAAGTGGTGCCTTTTGTAGTTGGTTCACCGCACGAATAATTTTTGAAAATTGTTCATCTGAAATATTACCACGCCGAATATCAGAAGAAGAGACTTCTGTTTGTTCAGAAATAATACGTGTTGCAAGCTGTTCGGAGGACATTTCAAGTGAGAAGAATCCTACAATGCCACCTTCATTTTCTTGGATATTGGCATTACGATTATAAGCATTAGCAATATTAAAGGCAATATTGGTAGCCAGTGAGGTTTTACCCATACCAGGGCGTCCCGCAAGGATAATTAAGTCAGATGCTTGTAATCCTCCCATTTTTTCATCAAGTGTTTTAATATGGGTGGCTATCCCGGATAATTGTGAAGAGCGCTTTTTCGCAGCACTTGCCATATCGATAGCTTTTTTGATAGCCTCATTAAAATTTTCAAATCCACCTCCATATTTCCCTTTTTCTGCTAGCTCAAATAACTGATTTTCAACAGTTTCAATTTGTTGGGTAGGCGTGAGCTCTACAGGAGCATCAAAGGCTGTATTGACAACTTGAGTTCCAAGGTTAATCAAAGACCGGCGGATAAAAAGATCGTAAATAACGCGTCCATAATCTTCAGCGTTAATAATAGTGACTGCCTCTGTGGCTAAGCGAACAACATACTGGTAGACAGTAATATCTCCAATTTTTTCTTCCATTTGGATATAGGGCTTGATTGTAACTGGATCTACACGTTTTCCTGTTTTAATAAGGTGAGATAAAACATGATAAATTTTTTGATGCAATGGTTCAAAAAAATGTTCTGGTTTTAGAAAATCTGAAACGCGGTCAAGAGAATCATTGTTGATAAAGATGGCACCAAGCAATGCCTGTTCAGCTTCAATATTATACGGAAGTTGCCGAAAAGAAGGAGAATCTTCTTTTTTTGAAGAGCCTACATTAACAACGTTAGTTTCTTCCATAATATTTTTCCACTAAAATTCCAAGTCTAGCTACTTTAGGCGATAAATTGAAAATCGTATAATTAAAAGAATAGAGCTACAAACCTTCATTTTAAGTTAAAATTATATAATTTTTCAAAGCTCTCTTTTCGTTGCTCATTTATCATTTGTATATTATTTGTGTTACGTCTATCTATTTTATTTTATAATACGTAATTTTAAAGTGGAAGTTTTGGTACTCTAAATTTAAGTATTTTGAAGTTACATGACCTTAAGATTCCAATATCTGTGTAAGCAGAATTACTCTTTTATAACTGAAATTATTTCAGATCATGTGAGGATACAATCAACTTACCGCTCATACAAGCCTTACCCTGAAAGGTAGAACTTTAAATTATTTTTGCTTTATATGCTGAAAACAAAAGATATTTCCTCTTAGTTATATCATCATTCTCGGCATGTAATGCCTTTAAATAATATATTGCTAATGCTTTCATAAAAATTAGGTTCTTTATGTATGATGGCCATAAAATACTCACTTTTAAAGTGTGAGTATTTTATGAGCAATATTTAAAATGGAATAAAAAATATAAAACAGAAAGCAAAAATAGCAATTAAGCTTCTTGATGAGAACTGTTTATATCGTTGTCATTAATTTCTTCTGCCAATAATTCTTCCTGACTTTCTTCTAATAATTCTTCTTGAATATTATATATTTCTTTAGCAGAAGTGAGAGTTTCACCTTCTGCTTGGCGTTGTGCTTCACTGGTAGAACGCGCAACATTAATAATCACAGAAATTTGAACCTCAGGATGTAAGCTAAGAGTGATAGTGTGAAGACCAATCATTTTTATTGGATGGTTAAGTTCGACTTGATTTCTCCCAATAGAAAAGCCTTCATCTGTTATAATTTCAGCAATATCACGTGTTGACACAGAACCATAAAGTTGTCCTGTTTCACCAGCAGAACGAACAACAATGAATGATTGTCCATCAAGTTTTTCAGCAACTTTTTGCGCTTCGCTTTTGCGTTCAAGATTACGTGCTTCAAGTTGTGCACGTTGTATCTCAAAATGTTTTTTATTGGCTTCATTTGCACGTAAAGCTTTACCTTGAGGCAAGAGAAAATTACGCGCATAACCATCTTTAACTGAGACAATATCACCCATTTGACCAAGACGAGGAATGCGCTCAAGTAAAATAATATCCATAGTTTTTCCTTTCGAACAAATAAATTTAGTGGAGTTTTTTGCGTGATTGAAAATTATATTGAATAGCAGCCCAAATTCCCATCAAAAGCATCATGAAAACAATAGGTGGAGTAAAAACGACTGTTAAAATAGCAATATAAACAAGAGAAAGTATAATAATCCGACCGTTTACCCCTTTTGTAATATTGTGAAGATATGCTAGACCGCTAATTAATATGATGACAGTGTATGCAGTACTAAAGACACGGGTACTCAAGTTAAGAGAAGCGCTCAACTCAATCATCGATGCTATGCAAACAATAATGAAAATAACAATTCCAGAAATTGGAAGGCGGAGAGTTTGGCTCCAATCATCACGAGGTCTTTTCAGCCATTTCATGTGTTGTGCTGCTATCATGGAAAAGTAAAGGTTAGCAATGAGAAAAACCAAACTATAAAGAGTCAAAGAAACAGCAGTAAAAGTTGCTGGATGCGTCATTAAAAGCTCACTAAAAGCGCGTATATCGGCTTCTTTTATTGACTGTGATTGTTGCAGAGTTTGTGCTATGTTTTCGGTGATTTTTTTTGCAATGACGGGCGTGGAAGGACGGGTTTGAACATAGAGCCCAATGAAAGTTGCTATAAGAGCGATAAAATTAGTTAAATGAAAAATAACCGATGATAATGGATACCATATCAGTTCGTTTTCTTTTTGCGCTGGTCGTGCAAGTCCAAGAAGCCAAGAAGCATAGACAGCAGGAAGGAAAAATAAGAACATCAAGCCAAGAGCAATATAGGTATTAGTGGTTATGATAAGAACAACAGTGGCACTTATGAGGGCGATGAGACTGGCTAATGTTCCTTGACCGAACGCAACAATAAAAATTGGCAATGAAAGAAAGCAGCCAAGAAGAAGAGAAAAAAAAGGCGCGATATTTGCAACACTGATGATTGCCATTCCTATTACAACAGCAAATAATCCTGCTAAAATACCGGTTAATATCTCATAGGTACGATTTTTTTTCATTTATTGCTGTCCTGCTTTCTGCAGTTAGGGGCGTGTCAATACCCCAACTTTGACATGTAATAGCTTAACATAGGATGCAACAAGCTATTTTTTTAATCATATAAGAAAAGCAACTGGAGAAACTCTCCAGTTGCATAGCGTATTGAGCGTTTACTTTATAACGTACGGAAGTAAGCCTAAAAAGCGAGCACGTTTGATAGCATTAGCTAATTCACGCTGCTTTTTCTGACTAACAGCAGTAATCCGTGAAGGAACAATTTTCCCACGTTCGGAAATATAACGTTGTAACAACTTGATGTCTTTATAATCAATTTTGGGAGCATTGGTCCCTGAAAAAGGACATGTTTTACGACGACGATGAAAGGGGCGACGTGCAGAGTTTTGATTGGTATCAGTCATCATTCTACCCCTTCTATAGCATTTTCACGTTGACGACGTGGAAAACGAGGACGCTCTTCATCGTGTCCAATGTGACTATTGCGATCAAGGTGTGAGAGCATAGCAGATTTTTCTTTTTCGTGTTTTTCTACGCGAATGGTCATATAACGCAAAATATCCTCATTGATGCGCATCTGACGCTCCACTTCAGCAATTGCCGAAGCTGGTGCATCAATATTGACCAAGGTATAATAAGCCTTACGGTTTTTACGAATGCGGTAAGCAAGAGGACGAAGTCCCCAATTTTCTATACGCCCAACTTTCCCACCATGTGCTTCAATGACACCTTTGTAGAGACTCAAAAGTTCATCAACTTGCTGCGGTGTAATGTCTTGTCGGGCAAGGAACATATGTTCATAAAGAGCCATTGTTGTTTTGCCTTTCTTCAATTAAATCTTACCGGTTTTAGCGCAAAGCCTCTGCGACTTGTCTTTTTTGGAAATCCAAAGAAGAAAGGACGCGTTTACGATTCGAGACATCCGAGAGCGGAGACACGGGAGGCCGGAAACATTGTATTTCCTACTGATATTTTACAGCCCTCCGTTCAACCTCCAGCTAAAGTGCCGGCAACGAATATTTCATATCTACAGGTTATCTTTTAAAATAGCAAGTTTATGCACATAAAAAAATTGATTTGCTAAATCTTGATATATTTCCCTCGTCTACAAAAAGATAGTACTGTAACATAAAGGAGAGAAAAATGGACTTTTTAAACCAGATTGATGTTACACTCTTTGAAATGTTTGTCGGCAATCATCAAGCTTGGTCGATTGTAGTTTTGTTTAGTATTTTTTGTGCAAAGTTTTTAATTTATATTATTCCTCTCCATCTTTGTGCATTGTGGTTTTGTGGTGGGGAGAGGGAACGATGTGTCGTGCTAAGCATTTGCATGAGTATTTGTGCTGCTCTTTTCATAGGTTATCTCATTTCTCTTTTTTATTTTCATCCTCGCCCATTCGTGGTAGGGTTGACAACACCGCTTATTCAACATCGTGCAACAGCTTCTTTTCCTAGTAATCATGCCTTGACCATTGCATCTTATGCAGCTAACTTTTATTTTTACCGATACAAGGTTGCTTTTAAATTTGCCACGGTGTTTTTGTGCTTGATCTGTTGGGCGCGCATCTTTGTGGGTGTACATTATCCCTTTGATATTTTAGCAGGTGCAATTTTAGGAAGTCTCATAAGTTTGGGTGTTATTCAGTTTATAGCTCCCTACTTTCCTAAGTTTTTATATCAAATTCCGCCTTTAAAATATAATTTTAAGAGTGGTATTCGTTTTAAATAAAGGGCTTTATCTTGATTTGTGCGGATGAATAAGGTCAAAAGAGAATAATTTAATTGTACAATTTTAGGAGTTGATAAATGGGTGCAGCTTTTATTTTTCCAGGGCAGGGAAGTCAACTTGTTGGTATGGGGAAGGCGCTTACAGAGCAATTTATTGCCGCACGGATGGTTTTCGAGGAAGTTGATGATGCTTTGGGTGAGAAATTATCAAAGATCATTTTTGAAGGACCAGCAGATGTTTTAACGTTAACAGCAAATGCACAACCGGCATTAATGGCTGTATCCATGGCTGTCATTCGTGTGATGCAACAATTAGGGCTTTGTATAGAAGAAAAGGTAAAGTTTGTTGCTGGTCATTCTTTAGGCGAATATTCGGCCCTTTGTGCTGCTGGTACATTTACTCTCACAGATACGGCAAGACTTTTGCGTATTCGTGGCAATGCTATGCAGGCTGCTGTCGCGGTTGGTGAAGGTTCTATGGCAGCACTGATTGGTTTGGAAGAGCACACTGTGGAAGAAATTTGCGAAACTGTTTCTGGAGAAGGACTATGTCAGATTGCTAATGATAATGGTGGTGGGCAAATTGTTATTTCAGGTAAAGCAAAAGCAGTTGAGACAGCGGTAGAGATTGCATCAACAAAAGGTGCAAAACGTGCACTTCTTCTTCCAGTTTCTGCACCGTTTCATTCATCTTTAATGCAACCTGCTGCTGATGCCATGAAGAAAGCACTTTTGACTGTTAACAAAATGCCCCCTATTGTTCCTTTGATTGCTAATGTTTCTGTTGCACCTGAGAGCAATCCAGAGCGTATTACTACTCTTCTTGTTGAACAAGTGACTGGGAGAGTGCGATGGCGTGAAACAATAGAATGGATCGCTGCTAATGGGGTTGATACGCTTTTTGAAGTTGGTTCTGGAAAAGTATTAACAGGTTTAACGCGTCGTATTAACAAAGATATAAAGGGGGTAACAATTGGAACAGTTGATGAAATAGAATCAGCGCTAGGCATGCTTGGCGTTTAATCTATAAGGAGTTAAAAAAATGTTTAGATTAACAGGACGTAAAGCTCTTGTAACGGGGGCTTCGGGAGGAATTGGTGAGGCAATTGCACGCTGCTTTCATGCACAAGGAGCCATTGTTGGACTTCATGGAACACGTGAAGAAAAGCTTAGAGAAGTGGCGGCAGAATTAGGGCAGAATGTTTTTGTATTTCCCGCTAATCTTTCTGAACGCCAATCGATTAAACAATTGGCTGAAGTTGCAGAAAGAGAAATGGATGGCGTCGATATTTTGGTTAACAATGCGGGAATCACTAGGGATGGTCTTTTTGTGCGTATGCAAGATAAAGACTGGGATGATGTTTTAGAAGTTAACCTAACAGCAGCTTCTCTTTTGACGCGTGAATTAATACATTCTATGATGCGCCGCCGTTATGGAAGGATTATTAACATTACATCTGTTGTTGGTGTTGTGGGAAATCCTGGACAAACGAATTATTGTGCTGCAAAAGCAGGATTGATAGGTTTTTCTAAAGCATTGGCACAAGAAATTGCTTCGCGAAACATCACTATCAATTGTATTGCTCCAGGATTTATTAAATCTGCAATGACAAACAAGCTTAATGAAAAGCAAAAAGAAGCAATTATGGCTGCGATTCCAATGAAGCGTATGGGGAGTGGGCAAGAAATAGCTGCTGCTGCTGTTTATTTAGCAAGCGATGAAGCAGCCTATACGACAGGTCAAACACTCCATATCAATGGTGGAATGGCAATGATTTGAGTATTTATTTTATTCCACATTGATTTATGATTTGTATTATTTTAGATAGTAACGATTGAAATAGAAAGATGCATCTATTTCTTGAACATGGTCGTTGATCAATTGATGTCGGAATGTCAAATTAGTTCATTTTGTAGGGGATATCCACAGGATGTTTTAAATCATTGCTAAAATCTTTTAAAGTAATGCATCTATTGCTTGATTAGATGAGCCGATATAGTTAACCAAATTATAGGAAAATATAAATTCGAGGATTTCAACATGAGTGATACAGTAGAGCGCGTTAAGAAAATTATTGTGGAACATCTTGGGGTTAATGCTGATAAAGTTGTAGAAAATGCAAGCTTTATCGATGATCTAGGGGCTGATAGCCTTGATACGGTTGAACTCGTTATGGCTTTTGAAGAAGAGTTTGGGGTAGAAATTCCAGATGAAGCTGCTGAAACGATTTTTACAGTTGGTGATGCAGTCAAGTTCATTGATAAAGCTTCTGCATGATTACTAAAGGGCAAAGGCATAAATTGCTTTTGCCTATATTCTTCGGAGCTCTTTTGAAAAGAGAGCTTTGAGATGTGAAGTTTAGTTCAAGGTTAGAAGTTATGAGACGTGTTGTTGTTACTGGTTTAGGATTGGTATCTCCATTAGCTGGTAATATTGAATATAGTTGGAAACGACTTCTTGAAGGAAGAAGTGGTGTCCGACGTATCACTGAGTTTGATGTGTCAGATTTGCCATGCCAGATTGCTGGGCGTATCCCCTTAGGGGATGGAACAGAGGGAACCTATAATGCTGATTTGTATATGGAACCTAAAGAGCAACGTAAAGTTGATGCATTTATTGTTTATGCAATGGCTGCTGCTAACCAAGCGCTTGCAGATGCCGAATGGTTTCCTAAGAGTGATGAAGATCAGATTTGTACAGGTGTGTTAATTGGTTCGGGAATTGGGGGAGTTGAGGGCATTGTTGAAGCTGGTTATACGCTTCGTGATAAGGGACCTCGTCGTGTTTCTCCTTTTTTTATTCCAGGTCGTTTGATTAATCTTGCTTCTGGTTATGTATCTATTCAATATGGTTTACGGGGGCCTAATCATTCTGTTGTAACAGCTTGTTCGACAGGGGCGCATGCGATTGGTGATGCGGCACGTTTGATTATGTTTGGTGATGCAGATGTCATGGTGGCAGGGGGGACCGAGTCTCCGATAAATCGGATATCTCTTGCAGGTTTTGCAGCTTGTAGAGCTCTTTCTACTTGTCGCAATGATGATCCTGAACGGGCGTCACGTCCTTATGATGCTGATCGTGATGGTTTTGTGATGGGGGAAGGAGCAGCAGTTGTTGTTTTAGAAGAGCTGGAACACGCCAAAAAACGAGGAGCGCGTATTTATGCTGAGGTTATTGGCTATGGTTTATCTGGTGACGCTTACCACATTACAGCGCCTTCAGAAAGCGGTGAAGGAGCTCAGCGTAGTATGATGGCTGCTCTTAAGCGTGCACAAGTGAATGTGAGTGAACTTGATTATATTAATGCTCATGGTACATCAACGATGGCTGATTCCATAGAGCTAGCAGCTGTTGAGCGTGTTTTAGGGAATTATGCACCACAAGTATCCATGTCATCAACGAAATCATCTATCGGGCATTTACTTGGTGCCGCCGGTGCCGCTGAGGCTATTTTTTCTGTTCTAGCTATACGGGATAATATAGCCCCAGCGACACTTAATCTTGACAATCCATCGATTGAAACGAAAATCGATCTTGTACCACACAAACCGCGTGAACGAAAGATTGATACGATTCTTTCTAATTCTTTTGGATTTGGTGGGACAAATGCATCGTTGGTGATGCGACGTTTTAGGGGATAATAAGTATTTTTATTTAATTTCTGCTTTTGAGTTTTCTACTTTGTTATAAGGTGAATGAGAAATTATAATATTGTCCTTAATCGCTATTGAGGGGTTATGTCCGATGTGAAAAATGGAAAATCATTAAAGGACGTAAGTGATTCCTCTTCGAATCATTTAGCAGATAGTTATGACATGTTAGTACATAAAAAACGAAAGAAATCATCTATCGTCCGTAATCCGTTGGTTATTCTCGGTCATTTTTTTCTTATGCTGATTGTGGTTATTCTTTTCGCCATAAGTATTCCTCTTTATATTGGAAAAAGTATTTTTGAAGAAAAGGGAAAAATTGAGGAAGAACAAATTGTTCTTATCCATCCTGGCACAGGAATTCGTGAAATTGCTTCATTGCTAGAAAAACGTGGTTTCATTCGATCATCAGATATTTTTGTTTATGGGGTTGGTTATCACCAAAAAACAACGCATCTGAAGGCTGGTGAATATTTAATTCCGGCACATTCTTCGATGCAGGATATTATGGATATTCTTGTGAAAGGAAAATCTATTGAATATACATTTACAGTACCTGAAGGTTTAACGGTTCAGCAAGTTTTCGATCGATTAGCTGCGAATGAAATTTTGATTGGAGATCTTCCAAAAATTTTGCCTCCAGAGGGCTGTTTAATGACGGATACTGTTCGTTTTATTCGGGGGACAACGCGTAAAGAGATTGTAAACAGATTGCGTGAAGGGCAGACAAAATTAATTCATGCTATATGGGCTACGCGTTCACCTGATTTACCCATTAAATCAATTGATGAATTTGTTATATTAGCCTCAATTGTTGAGAAAGAAACGGGAATTGCAGCAGAAAGACCAATGGTTGCCGCGGTATTTTATAACCGCCTTACAAAGCATATGCGTCTTCAATCGGATCCAACAGTTATTTATGGTCTCTTTGGAGGAAAAGGAAAACCATCAGGTCGTGCAATTTATCGTTCAGATCTTGAGAAGCAAACACCATATAATACTTATAAAATTAATGGTTTGCCTCCAACAGCTATTGCAAATCCAGGTCGAGATTCTTTGAAAGCGGTGGCACATCCACCAAGCAGTGATGCACTTTATTTTGTTGCTGATGGTTCAGGAGGGCATGTTTTTTCTCGAACTTTAGAGGAACATAATGTGAATGTTCGCAAGTGGCGAGAATTAAAGGCAAGACATTGAATTTATAATGATAATACATCTTTTTGCATCGTAAATGAGAATGCAAAATATAGTAAAATTTTTCTCTTTAAACTTTTTATGAGAATGATAAAAAATCATTTTCTTGTCTGTCACAAGTGGGATTAGCGTATGGATAAAAATATTTAAGAAAGCAGTGAATACACTGCTAATAACTTATCTCAAAAAAGAGCAGAATAACATTGATAACTGCTAAGAAAACACATTGATTAGGGGAAAGGTTGAGATAATGTATAATTCAAATTTTGGAGAAACATTTATGAACAAAGTAGAGTGATGTAATGACAGTCTTCGAAAGTAAATTGAGTGCTATAAAAATAAATCAACGCCGCGGTTTTTTATTTATTCTCTCTTCTCCTTCAGGTGCTGGTAAATCAACAATTTCTCGATTACTTCTAAAAGATGGAAAATTAGAGCTTTCCGTAAGTATGACCACAAGGAAAAGGCGTCCTAGTGAAGTAGATGGACTGCATTATCACTTTATTTCAAAGGAAGAGTTTGAATATAAGCGTGATAGAGATGAATTTATTGAATGGGCAGAAGTTCACGGGAATTATTATGGCACTTTACGTGAAACTGTTGAGAACGCATTGAGTACTGGCCGTGATATGTTATTTGATATTGATTATCAAGGTACCGAGCAGCTGCAAAAAAAGATGCTAGGAGACACTGTATCTGTTTTTATCCTTCCACCATCAATGAAAGAGCTTGTTTCGCGTTTACATCGTCGAGCAGAAGATAGTCAAGATATCATCAATTTACGATTGGAAAATGCACGAACGGAGTTAAAGCATTGGCGTTCTTATGATTATGTTGTGATTAACGAAGATTTAGATCAGTCTTTATCTTTTATTAAATCAATTTATTTAGCTGAAACCGTAAAACGCGAGCGCTGTTCTTATCTTGACTCTTTTGTTGATGGGCTTATTGCTGAAAAGATCGATAAATGTCTTGATTAAAAAAGGTTGCATAACAAAAAGTGCAATTTTTTAGAGCACTAGATGCGCTAAAGTTACAAATTCTGAAACCGAGAGCGTTTCAGCACGGCGTGTTCCATCAATTCCAGCTTTTTCTAATAGCACTTCACCTCCAAGTGTTTTGAGATTTTGACGAAGCATTTTTCGTCTTTGTCCAAAGGCGGTTTTTGTGACGAGGCTTAGTTTTTGTGCAGAGCAGGCAAGAGGTTGTATTCGCGGAATAATATGAACAACGGAAGAAGTTACTTTAGGTATTGGTATGAAGGCTTGAGGGGGCACATCAAAAGCAATTTTAGCAGTGGTACGCCAGCCAGTTAAGACACTAAGACGTCCATAATGAGTAGATTGGGGTTTAGCTGTAATCCGTTTGGCAACTTCACGTTGAAACATCAATGTCATTGATTCATAAAAAGGAGGCCATGGTTCAGTCAAAAGCCAATTTAATAAGAGTTGTGTCCCAATATTATAGGGAAGATTTGCAATAATGCGAGGTTTTTCGGGGCTTGTTTCAAAGAGTTTTGAGAAGTCTTGCTTCAGTGCATCATTACAAATAATTTTTAATTTTTTAGGATAGTGTTTTTCTATTTCTAAGAGAGCTGGTATGCAGCGTTCATCGCGTTCTATTGCTGTTACAATGGCACCCTTTGCTAGCAAGGCACGTGTGAGACCTCCAGGACCAGGACCAATTTCAAGAACAGGTTTTCCTTCTATATTACCTGCGTGATGAGCAATTTTAGATGTTAAATTAAGATCAAAAAGAAAATTTTGCCCCAAAGATTTATGCGCTTGTAATCCATATATATCAATGACCTCACGTAGAGGAGGGAGATTATCTATTGGCATGGTATTAAACTATTTTCGGCAAGTTGATTTGCAAGTTTAAGAGCAGCAATAAAGCTTTCGGGAGAGGCTATCCCTTTATCAGCAATGTCAAAAGCAGTTCCGTGATCTGGAGACGTGCGAATAAAAGGGAGACCTAACGTGACATTAACAGTGCTATCAAAGTCTAATGTTTTAACAGGGATAAGGGCTTGATCATGATACATACAAATGGCAACGTCATATGCCTTTCTTGCGCATTCATGGAACATTGTGTCGGCAGGCAGCGGTCCTGCAATATTGAGTCCTTTCTTTTTAAGATATTCAATAGCAGGAGTGATAACTTCAATATCTTCTTTTCCCATTGCACCTCCTTCTCCAGCATGAGGATTAAGACCAGCAACAGCTAGTCGGGGTGACGTTATTTTAAACCGTGTTTTTAAGTCACATTCAGTAATAAGTACCGTTTGAACAATTAAATCACGGGTAAGCTGTGAAGGAACATTTTTAAATGGAATATGAACAGTTATTGGTACTGTTTTTAATCGAGGTCCTGCTAACATCATAACTGGATGATAACATTTATGAAAAGCTTTATGGGCTAAATCGGCTAAAAATTCTGTATGACCTGGAAATTGAAAACCGGCATCATAAAGATTCTTTTTTGCAATAGGACAAGTGATAAGTGCACATGCATGGCCATTTTGAATCAATTGAACACAGCGTTGAATTGCTTCAATGATTCCAGCGGCATTATTCGATGAAGGTATACCTAATTGATCACTTTGTTTGTTTTTTAACGGTATGATAGGAAGAGCGTTTTGAAAATTTTTTGCGGAATTATTGATTAAAACAGATTGCACCTCAACATCAATCTGTAAAAAACGAGCGCGCGAACGAATAACATCTGGATCAGCAAGAAGCACAAAAGGTGGAATTTGGCGCGTAACACGCAAACTCCACGCTTTTAGTACTATTTCAGGACCAATTCCGGCAGGATCACCACCGCTAACAATAAGAGCAGCCATTATGAATTTTTAATGCGCGCCACTCGCCGCAGTTCTCCTAAATATTTGTCGCTTAATTCTTCAAGTTTTTGCGGGCTTCTTTTTTTACTATCTTGAAGAGAAAATATTAGTCGAGCGACATAATCATCAGAAACTCTTTTTATTTTGCAGACAGCAATTGCTTCGATTCCATCAGATGTTTCTTGTAATTTTGTCATTTTTCCAGCAGGCGTTGCAAGAATAGCTTGTTCCCATGCATTGGGAAGTTGGGGCTCCAGAAACTTTCCTAAGTGGCGGATAGTAACGTCTAAAATACCTCTTGCTTGATTGTGAGCATTGGCACATCCACGGAAATGTGCACGAAAATTGCTTGCTTCTCTTTGACGTCTTTCAAAAATTTCTGAACGACGATGTGCAGGAATGACAAAAACAATTCGCTGTAATGTATATTCATTGGTTGAAGGTTTTACACCACCATTTTTTAATATCCTGCGTACAGCTTCTTGTTCGCTAATCATACCTGTTTCAGCTTGATAGCGTGCGCTAACAAGACGCCCCCATCCTATTTGTCCACGGATGTAATCTTTAAAGTGTTGCACAGTGATCTCAGTTTGGATCAGAATCTGGTTGAGCTGATCAATCGTCATATTATTTTGTGTCGCAAAATTCTCAAAAGCTCTATCAACTTCATCATTGCTTACTTCAATATTACGACGTTTTATTTCAATATTTTTTAGCTTTTCATCGATAAGCTCTTTTTTAGCCTGTGCCACCAAATTGCCTTGCTTTTGTTGTAATCTGAGAAAAGCAAGGCGCCTTTGTATATCATAATTTGTGATGGGGTTGCCATTAACTGTAACAACAATAGAAGTCTGCGCAAAGACTGTCGGAATCAAAAATCCATTTATTAGCAGGCTGCTTACGCTCAAAGACGTAATATAAAATAAAGCAAGAACACGCTTTTTCAATTTATTCATGTGAATAGGCTTTCGCATTGTTTATTAATTCTCATCAACAACTTAAAATATACTCTTTCTTTCATAAAAACAATGATAAGTTAAATGACTGATACATTCTCTTTATAAATTAATCTATCTTTTTTCCGATATCTGCAATCGTACGCAATGAAAGAGAGAAATTAAAGTTTTGCAAGGGTGTTTTCCTGCCTGGATTCGTTACCTGTTGATAACCGAATGTTAACCCGAAACATTCATCTGTATAATTCAAGCTAATTCCTCGCTTTACAAATGTACCAGATACTAAATCATAACCGGTGTTGCTATTAATAGACCAATAATCTGCTAGTTTAAGTCCTGTTTGAAAAGAAATTTCTTGGCGCTCTTGAGGATATTCATAATCTGGTTGCTTTGCGATATAGGCATATTGTAGAGCCGCCCAAAAATTTTGCCATTTTTGTGATGCTTCGATTTCACTACGGCGGATTTTTCCTGTCTTTTTGTCAAAGCGTCCACGCGTTTCTAAGGAAAAACCACTTTTATGGGTTGCACCAAACATTGCAACATAGTCTGAACGTTTTGCCTCTAAGCTAGAATGAATACCTACATTGACAAAGTCCTTTTCTGCAAAAGAATTCTTTCCTGCTAGATGAAAGGATTGTCCAACAAGACCATAAAGAGACCAATTGTCATTAAAGCTTCCAGAATATCTTAGACCTATATTGGCTCTTGTGCCACCTTCTACACGATCATAACCAGAAAATTTGTCTCGTTGAAAGAGAGTGGTTGCATCAAAGACAAAGCTTTGAGCATCTTCATTAGGAATTTGTCCAATATATTGTTCATTATTGCGTATAAAAATTTGTGCGGTTGGTTCTATAATATGTGTAGAATGATCCGCTGTAATAAGGAAGGGATAGCGTAGTTCCAACCCTGCTGTTGCCATGCCACGAATTGTTGAACCATGAATTGCGGATGAGGAATTTTTTTCTGTAGAAGCTGTATAATTTTCGCTTGCATTGGTTGTAATGATATCAGCTCGTAGAGAGAGAAGGGGGGTTAAGATGAGTCCGTTGTGCGTGTTGAAGCGCTTTTTCCACTGAAGCTCGTTTGTTAAACGCAAACTATTTCCAGCCATACCAGAAAGTCTTACTATGTTGAGAGGGGTTCCGTTCTGGTCGGTAGAACTGAAGTCAGTATGACGACGATAAATTGATTGCATATTACTATGGAAGGTAAGCTCTCCATTATAAATGGGTTCATCTGGTGTGAAAAAATAATCGATGCGCGGTAGGACCCAAGCTTGCCGAGAGTGACGTTCATAATGAGGATCATTCAATATTGAATCTTGAACTTTAAAATGATAAAAACGCATATCAAAATAATTTTTTCCTGCAAGACCATTCAGATAGATCTGAGAAAGTTGTGTAGGATTGCTATAGTTTTCAAGTTTATAGGCACGACTAAAATGCCGATCTGATTGTGCAAGGATATCCCATCCATAAGTCCAGTGTGAATTAATACGAAAGTCCCCTTTTGTTGACAGCATATAACGGTTTTTATGCTGTGCATCAATCGTATCATTATCAAATCTATGCCGTTTCATTTGGTATATATGAGCAAAGCGAATATTATAACTGCCCATTTTAAAACGTTGACGCCATTCCCCTTCGGTTAAAAGCCCTTGTTGGGTATAAACAGTAGAAGAAAGGGTAAAATCATAGTGAGGGGCGAGATTCCAAAAATAAGAATTCTTTATCCCCATACCGAGATAATCAGTATAAAAAAAATGAGGAGTAAGCAGACCGCTAGCACGCCTGACAGTTGGATCATAGATCTCAAAATTTGGAAATTTTATAATCGGTACACCAAAAACTTCAAAACTGCTATTTTCAAACCGAATTTTTTTGATGCTATTATTCCATATGATCTTTCTTGCTTTAATTTTCCATAGGACGTCTCTATCTGGTTTATAAGAGCAAGGTTCACAGGCTGTATAGGTTGCATTTTCAAAGACTGTTATGTGATTGTTTTTGCGTGTAGCATTTTGGGCTGAAAAGTGAACATTGTTGGCTGTATCAATACGTAAGGCGTTTACAAAACCCTCGCCAAGATCTTTGGTCATATCAATTTGGTTGGAATAGATTTTATTACCATCCTTTTCAGTAATTTCAACGTTCCCTTGTGCTATAAGCCGTCCTGTTTTTTGATTGTAAATAATTTTTTGAGCGACAACTTTATTGCCATCATATTCGATTTGGACATTACCTTGTGCAGAAACAGTGTTTTCATCACGATTGTAGATGAGTTCATCCGCAGAGAGCAAAAGAGGACGTTCCGGATTTCGAATGCGACTTTGGGAAGGAGACATAAGGCTTTGAGCGTGCGCACAATAAGACAAAGCGCCTCCTAAAATAACCCCCATAACACTTGTAAAAGCGAGAGCACTTAATTTTGTTAAAATAATTTTTTTAAGTGTTAATGCTTTCACTTAGCCATCCTCTTTATGAAGTAAAAAAGAGATTCCTAAGAATAACGCAATAACAACGGGTGTCCAAGCTGCAATAATTGGTGGAATATATCCAGCATTACCAAAAGCTTGAACGAGTACGGAAATAACATAAAGCGTAAACCCAGCTATTACTCCACCAAGAATCAACGTTCTAGATTGCCCAAAACGCGTAAAATTTAAAGATACAGTTGCTGCAATGAGGGTCATTGCCACAAGTAATGCCGGTAATGCAATTAAAGATTGGAAATACATATCAAAATTATTAGCAGAATAGCCAAATGAACGTGCAATCATAATTTTTTTTGGCAATTGGTAAAATGGAATAGTCGCGGGATTCGCTAAACGTTCCGTTAAAAATTCAGGTTTTAGATTGGTTTTTATTTGCAACACGGTAATTTTTTCAGGAGGATGCCCTATTTTATAGATTGTTCCATTTGTTAATAGCCAAGATCCATTACTCAAGGTTGCTTTTGGGGTGTTAATCCAATTTTTGACGGTTGCGTTGTCATTGTATTGTACAAAGGTTGCATCGATAAGAGAAAGTCCTTGGTCGGTGATAAATTTAGCACCAATGGTTGTTCTGCCTAAATTTGTACGTTGTGTTAACCAGTGGATACCTGTATTATGAAGAGGTGTTAGTATATTGTTATTGCGCCATTCAGTCATCTTTTTTTCTGCTTGAGAAAATCCCCATGCAGCAAGTGGATTAATGAGAAGAACTGAAAATAATCCCAAAAGAAAAGCTCCCAAACAAGCTGGCATAAGAAATTGCCATGCAGAAACACCGATTGAACGAGTCACCACAAGTTCAAGTTTTTTGTTGAGCGAGATAAGCGTTGCCATTGCAGAAAAGAGTGCAATGAAAGGGATAAGTTGTTGCATGATAAAAGGGATGCGTAAAACAGAGAGGAAAAATGCATCTTTTGCTGTATGATGCGGAATGGAGGACAGCCTACCGGAGTTCTCTGTGAAATCGATTAAAAGAGCAAGGACAAAAATGCTTCCCCAGAAATAACAAGTTATTTTAAGATAACGTATAAAAAAGTATCGTCCAAGTGTCCACCCAATCATGATATTTCATCCGAGGAATCTTGAGATTTTCGATGTTCAAATTTGTTCATTACTTTTTGAAAAGCGATTTGAATAATCTCATTAACTTTTGTGGGGAGCCCAATTTTATGATTCGTTAAAAGCATAAAAAAAACAAATGCACTTGTCCCTATGGGCATAATATAAAGGAGAGGAACGTATGCAAGATCGTTCTTTGCTTTTTCTGCAAAAAAATATCCTATCCAATACACCAGAAAAGAAAGGGTAATTGCCGAGAAATTTGCGGAATGACGAGCTTGTCGATGGGAGCATACATCCCCTGCCGCTGCTAATGCAATAAGTGAAAAAACAATAGGGTAGAGCCATTGGGTTAATCTGCGGTGAAACTCAGCTTTATATTGGAGTGGTTTTCGTTGATAGTAGGGATCTTTTGGATCAGGATTTTGTAAATAAGAAAGAGACCGATCTTTTGGATAAAGAGTAGGTGCTTTATCACTGGGGATAAACTCCCCTAGGCTAAAAGTATATGAGCTAAATTGAACGATTGAAACACTGTTATTTTGATGGTTAACTCTTTCTATTTCACCGTTATTGAGAACCAGAAAACTGCCGTTTTTATTGCTCACAATGGATGCGTCTGTTGCATAATAAAAAAGATCAGTCTTAGGATCACGCTGGTCGGCAATGAAAAGGCGTTTAAGTGCTCCATTTGGATTTCGTTCGCCAATTTCTATGTAAAGGTTATTAGCGAGTTTTTGGAAGCTTCCTTCACTAATGAATAGATTAATAAGATCAAAATGAGCGCTTGCTAGCATTTGTCGCATATGAAGACGCGCTTGAGGAACAACAAAATTAGCTATAGAAAAGGAGATACAGGATGCAACAATAGCAAGAAGAAGAATAGGTTTCCAAACAGTACTTTTAGGAAAACCAGAGGCATTGATGACAGCAAGTTCTGAGTCTTGATGCATTGCTGAAAGGATGGTTGTAATTGCGATTACTAATGCAAATGGAATGACAAGAAAAACAACAGAAGGGACCAATGAGAGTGAAAATTGTAAGACTGTGAGGAGTGTTTGTTTACTTGTTGTGAGAAAGTTTATCCGTGCGAGAATTTGTACTGTCCAACTAACGCCCACTGCTGCAATCATAACAGAACTAAACAAAACAAGGACACGTTTCAGGATGTAGAACTCAATAATACGCATAAATTGGGGAAAATCCTCAGTCTTTAATTCGATAGCAAATATTTTACTGCTTTCGGTTAAAATGTAATAAAGTTCGAAAAAATATCCTTCTATGAATTGGATATTTTAACCAAATAAATAATATAAAATTGCCTATGAGGTCCTCTTTAAATTTTCCGTACATTATATTTTATTTTCAACTATAGTCTACAAAGAATCTAGAAAATAACTTAAAAAAATTTTTTATTAACGTTGAAATTAAAATTTTTTGTCTTTTAAAGACACGTGCAAAAAGATAATGCATCTCAATCAAAAAAGAGGGGTTATATCTTGAACCGTTTCCTTTTATACTGTGGGTATGGAAGTTTCTCTAAAAAAGATGTTAGCTTTTTATAAAGGGTGATAAGGGCTTAAGAGGTTGGATATTCTATTCTATCATTTGACGCAGTCAACGCTGAAAGATATTTTGCCAACGCTTGTAGAGCGTGCATTGGCTCGTTTTGGGAAGGTAACAATACAATGTGTAAGTGAAGAACAACGCGATTCTATAGATATGCATTTATGGGTTTATGCGGATGAATCATTTATTGGACATGGAACTGAGTGTGATCAATATTCAAACTTTCAGCCTGTATTTTTGACGACAGGACAAGAAAATCCGAATGATTCAAAGATTCGTTTTCTCATAGAGGGAGCCGTATGTTCGAATATTGATACTTATCAACGGCTTGTTGTGATATTTGATGGTAGAGATGATGAGCAGTTGAGTCTTGTTCGTGCACAGTGGAAAAAATATAAAATGGAAAATCATAATTTAACGTATTGGCAACAGACTGAAGATCGTTGTTGGGAAAAACAGGTTTAATGCGTCTCATCTCTGTTGTTCTGATTTTTATAGGATTGATAGGAATAGTAAATCCAGCGCTTTTTATTGCGAAAGGATCAGGGGGAGGGCGTTGGGTTTTTATTGTGATTTTTCTTTTAGGCATATTAAAGATATGGCCTACAATTAAAAAAATGAAACGGCATCATGATAATTGATCGAATTTTGCTTGTTTTATGGGCTGTGATATTGGCTTTTTTTTGCGTTTCGTGGTTGGGAACAACACATATCCTATCAGGAATGTTTACTGTTGCTTATATAAGCAATATTGCAGATTTTTTATTTTTCTTTTTGAGTGCCTTGTTCGCAGGAATATTGTGGTGGAAAATACCGCAACCCATGTCTTTAAAAACGAAACTGGCAGCATTTTTGCTGCCAGTACTTATTTTATTCTTCTTTATTATATTTTAGTTGGATATTTCATCATCTGTAAATCCGACGAAGCAAATCAGTGAAATAAAAGAAGCAAGAAGCAAATAATAGCCGATATAAGATGTATCAAAATGTTGTACCAGATATTCTGCAATATAAGGCGCAAGAGAGGCTCCTACGATACCCGATAAGTTGAAAGTAATAGAAGAACCAGTATATCGAATTGCTGTTGGGTATGGTGAAGCCAAAACAGCACCAAGAGGACTGTATATCATCCCCATGATAGACAAACCGATAACAGACATTGCAAGGACTCCTATAACTCCAGAATTTAAGAAATAAGGAATTGCAAAAGAATAGATACCGGTGATGATTGTAACCCAAATCATCAAAGTTCTACGTCTAATACGATCAGCGAGTTTTCCAGTGATGACAGTAAAAATTCCACAGAAAATAGCACCAACAATTTCGACTTGAAGAGCTTGATAAAATGGCAATTGCAGATGGTTTGTTGAGTAGCTTAACAAATATGCAGTGACCAAGTAAAACAAAACAAATGTTGCCATACCAGAAAATATTCCAAGAAATAGGATTCGTGGACATTTTAAAAAGACATCGATGATAGGAACTTTGACACGTTCTTTACTTTCAAGAGTTTTTTTGAATTGAACAGTTTCATTGATTGAAAGACGGACCCATAATCCTATAATCATAAAAACAACTGAAGCAATAAAAGGAATGCGCCATCCCCAAGCTAAAAGTTCCTCATGATCAAGGAAATGCAACAGACCTAAATAAACAGCAATAGATAAAAATAAACCGATTGGAACGCCCAATTGGGGGAACATCGCATACCAGCCGCGCTTTTCTGGAGGGGCATTTTCTGTTGCGAGCAAAACAGCACCTCCCCATTCTCCTCCTAATCCCATTCCCTGTCCAATACGGCACAAGGTTAAGAGGAAAGGGGCAAACCACCCAGCGGTTTCATAAGTAGGAAGAAAACCAATAATGACTGTTGAAAGACCCATTGTGAGAAGAGAAGCGATAAGTGTTGCTTTCCTTCCAATTTTATCTCCAAAATGTCCAAAAACAATTGATCCAAAGGGGCGGGCAAAAAAGGCTGCTCCAAAGATCAGGAAAGATTGTAAAATGGCAATCTGATCATTTTGTGTTGGAAAAAACACATGAGGAAATATGAGAGCTGCGGCAGTGGCAAAGACATAGAAATCAAAGAATTCAATTGTTGGGCCAATAAGGCTTGCAAACAAAATGCGACGAGGGGAATTTCTGTTTCTTGTACCTTGCATTTCTAAGTTTATAGACATGAATAGAATGTCCCTTTCAGTATATGACAAATCAAATGATGAGTTAACTGACTATAATTATAAAAATTTCAAATCACTGTCGAGTCGATATTATGACGTTTCTTATATATTAGAACAATGATTATGGCTTGATGAGCATGAATAAGTGTTCTTTAGATTACCCAAGTTAAGTAGAATAAAGACACTGTTTTAAATGCTGTAGAGGAAGAAATATGTGGATATAAAGGCCGCTCTCATAACATTACTGTTTCCTTTAATGTTTAATGCCATTTTTATCTATTGAGGGATCAATCTTATTTATAGACCAGCCTTTGGTATCTCAAAAATATTTTTCCATAGATGTAATTATAACACTTTTTAAGCGTATCAAAAAGAAATTAAACCTTTTAGTTGTGCATGCATTTTAAAACACAGGGTGTATATTTGATCTGTCAGAGTGTAGTCCATCGAATGCTTTATTATCTTAAAAAACATGAGGTTGAGCAATTGCATTGAGTTGTTTTGGTCTATGCACTTTTTTCTAAATGGGGGAATTTAAATTTGAAATTATGGAGTGTGAATAATGCAACGCAAATTGAAATTAAGTTTTTGTGCATTAATGACCAGTGGTTTTTTTGTCAAGATTGCGAGTGCAGATGGAGTAGCGACACCAAAAGAAAAGTTATTAACACCAGTAAGTATCAGTGAACATCTAGAAGAGACAAAAAAATTGTTATTGGAAGTGAGGGGATTAAAAGAAAAAAAAAGGGGATCAAAAAGGATAGAGAATAAACAGATAGTAGAAGGAAGCAAGTCTTCAGAAGAGGAAAGGGAGAGATTAGAAAACCTATTCTTTGAAGTACTCACAAATTCAATAATAAGTGATGGTGCTACTATCTATATTACTAATCAAGATTCTGAAGATTCTGAAATAAATAGCTTTAAATATGAAGATGCAGGCTATTCCATCAATAATACGGTTCAAGAAGGTGGAAAACTCTACATTGATGCAGCAAGTGTTAGCAGGGATACGACAATTGAGAGTGGTGGTATTGAATTCGTCCAAAATCTGAGCAGTTCAGAATATGCCACTGTTAAAAAAGGTGGTAAACAAATTGTTGAGAGTGGTGCAAATGCTGAGGGGGCTAAAATCTATGGTGGTGAGCAGATTATTTTTGGTAAGGGGGTTCTTGGAACTGGTTTGTTGCGTAAAGATAAGGAAAGTAGTGCTTATAACACCGAAATTTATGCTGAAGATGGAATCCTAGGACTACAAAGTGTCTATAGTGGGGGGATGGTTGTTGACACAAAGGTTATGAAAGGAGGTGTCCAGAATCTTGATGGTAAAGAGAATTTTAATAATGGATTCTCAGAAGATACTGATACAGCTGATACAGAAAATGAGGATTTTACAATCAATGAGGGGGCTTTTGCACTTAGTACCGAACTTTTTAAAAATGGTGCGCAGAATATCTTAGCAGGAGGGAATGCGAGCGAAGTTACTTTATATGATAGAGCTACTCAGAAGATATATGATTCTGGATACGCGGATAATCTAACAATTAATCACCAAGCACAATCATGGGTTTTTGCTGGTGCAATATTAGATAAGGATACAAATGTTAATGATTTTGGCAACCTCTATCTTTATGCTGGGAATGGTGAAGCTGTTACGGAAGTAGAAAATCTTATTTTAAATGGAGAAGATGCCAAGTTATACTCTATTGCAACTAAAAATAACGCTACTCTCTCTCAGGTTAATATCCAGAATTTAACTGGAAGTGGCAGAGTTATTTTTACATCTTTTGGGGCTGATAAGCATTACTCTAAGCTTAATATTGATGATCTATCAGGTTCTTTACATTTTGAGTTTAATGTCAACTTTGCCAAGCATCTTAGTGATTATCTTGTTATTAAAAAAAGTGGTTCAGGTTATCATACAATAAGTGTTACTGATTCTGGAGGTGAGGTTACAACCCCTTCCCACAAAAAGCTTAAATTAATTTCTGATCATAGTGGAAACGCTCATTTTACTCTGACAAATACTTTTGGTGAAAAAATCAGAGCTATTGATGCCGGAACCTACATGTACAGTTTGAAACATAGAAAAAATAAGAGCAATGGTAAAATTTGGTATTTAGATGCGAATTATGCTCTTGATGAGGAAAATACCTCTTTATTTTCTGATTTTAACTTGCAACCATCTGCGATGGCTTCATTATCGAATGATCTCACAGAACGCACAATTGAAAAGGGAATGATTGTTACGATTGCTGATCCTAGCTTTGATAGTAACAGTGAGAAAGTTGATAGCAATGGAGAGACTTCAATTAGTAATATAGTTAAAGATGCTGGAAAGCTTTCGGTTTATAACGGTGGTTTTAGCCTGTATACGACAATTCAAAGAGGCGGTACTGAACTTATTAGAACACAGGGTCTTTCACAGGATAGTACAGTTAAGAGAGGGGGAAAACAAAAGGTTGAAGATGGGGGGAAAGCTGAAGGGGCTCAAATTTACGGTGGTGAGCAGTTTGTTTCAGGAAAGTTTGATATCAAAGGTGAGATGGTAAGGAGTAGCGCCTATAACACTGTCGTTTCTGGTAAAAATGGAGTGCTAGGATACCAGAATGTGTATGATGATGGAGAGGTTTTTAGCACAAAGATCATGGAAGGAGGGGTACAAAATCTTTTTGTGGAAAAAGATCTAGACCATTATAGCAGTTTTGCATTTGATACGAAGATCTTTTCTGGTGGAGAACAACACGTTTTAGCAGGAGGAATCGCGATTGGTGTTCTCTTACAAGGGAATGCTTTTCAAGCAATAGATTTAGGAGGCTATGTAAAAGATTTAACGATTAAGGATCAAGCACAATCGTGGTTGCATTCTGGTGCAACATTAGAAGGAAACACCATGATTCATGATTCTGGACGGATTTATCTTTATGCTGGTGCTGAGCAATCTCATACTGAAGTAGAAAAAATTGTTTTAAATGGTAAAGATACCACATTATACTCTATTGCTTCCAAGATGGATGGTGAAAGCTCTCTGATTGAGGATCTAAGCGGGGATGGACGCGTTGTTTTTACTTCTACCGTGTTTAATCCACATTACTCTAAACTTGAGGTCGGTAATCTTTCAGGTAATTTACATTTTAGGTTTAATACTAATTTTGCAGAACAGCGCGGTGATTATCTTCTTATAAAAAAAGGAGCAGGTCATCACACCATCAGCGTTATCGATTCTGGTGCTGAAATGACCAATTCTCTTCTACAAAATCAGAACTTAGTTTTGGAGCTTGATTTAATTCATGATCAAAGCGGAAATGCGCATTTTACTCTGATAGATTTTGGGGGTGAAGAGATAGCTACTGTTGATAATGGAGTCTACATGTACGCTCTAAAGAAAAAAGATCATAACGGTGGAAAGATTTGGTCTTTATCGACATCATCTACATCGGAAAAAATTTCTACTCCTATCTTTTCTCCATCTCATACGGAGTTGCCTATAGATAACTCTTTTGAGCAAGAAAATACTGTTTCTCCTTCGGAAGATTCTATAGCCGATTCTTATACAGGTGATTTCAATTTTTATGCAGAGGATTTCATTACTGGTCTAGGTGAAAAAATTTTACAAAACTCCATACTTGGTGACAATAGCATAGTTTATATTGCTGGTGATGGAGAAACGGATGATTTTAAATTATCCATTAATAATACAGTTCCAGAAACTGCAACACTCTATGTTGAGACTGGTGGTTTTAGTAAGAATACAACAATTGAAAATGGTGGTTCAGAGATTGTAGGGGAACAGGGGATCTCAGAATTTACGATTATTTACGAGGGTGGAAAACAAAGAGTGGAGGGAGGAGGATCCGCATTGAGAGCTGAAATTTATGGTGGGGAGCAGCTTGTTTTCGGAGAGGGTTATGTAAATGGTGAAATTGTGGGGAGCAGCACTTATAACACGACACTTTATGGTCAAGGTGACACGCTGGGACAGCAGAATGTATATGATGATGGGATGGCTGTGGGAACAAAAGTGATGAGTGGAGGAATACAAACTCTTGCTAAATGGTTCGCAGATGATGATGATTTTGTACAAAAAAGTGGTGGCTTAGCCGTGAATACTGAGGTTTTCGCGGGTGGGGTACAGCGGGTATTAGCAGGGGGAGAGGCGGATATTGTGACTTTACACCGCCATGCTGCTCAAGAAGTTCATGCTGGTAGCATTGTAAAAAATCTAACAATTAAAGAAGGAGCCAATTCATGGGTTTTTGCTGGTGCGATGTTGGAAGGAAAAATAAAGATTCATGATTTTGGACAAGTCCATCTTTATGCTGGAAATAATAGCTTTTATACTGAATATAAAAATTATCAGACAACAGTAGACGATATTAATTTAGAGGGAGAAAACGCTAAATTATACTCTATTTCTACTGGATATGGAAACACAGAAACCTATATTAAGAAGCTAAGCGGTGTGGGAAATATTATTTTTACTTCTACAGAATCCAATTTACATTACTCTAAGCTTTATATTGATAATCTTTTTGGGAGTCTACATTTCGATTTTAATGTCAGCCTTGCAGAAGGAGAGGGTGATTATCTCTTTATCAAGAATGGCCGTGGTTCTCACACAATAAGTATTGTAGATTCCGGTATTGAAATTGTTGATCCTTCTTCAACAGAACTTGATTTAATTGTTGATCAAAGTGGAGGAGCACATTTTACTCTGAGAAGCTTTTCTGGTGCAAATGTTAAAACTATTGATGGCGGAACCTATATGTATGGTTTAAAACAGAGAATTGATGAGGATGGGGGTGAAAAAGTTTGGTATTTATCTGCGGTATTTATTGATAATGTTTCATTTCTCAACAGTTTGCCACGTAGTAGGAGTAGATCTACGTGGCATTTAAATCAAAATCAATCAGCTTCTTCTCTTTCAACTATTACAGTTACAAAAGAGCATGCTATTAAGTTGCTACATCGAAGAGAAAACCGCCAAAACTTAAGGCAAAAATCTCCAGCTTCTGTATCTCTAACTGTTTCAACTCTTGGAAGTCAAATTATTGAAGGGGCATATCCAGCAAGTTCTCTTCATTTTTCTGACGGAAAGCAACAGGCTATTGTTTCAGAATCTTCACAATCTTTAGCCGATCAGATGATTTTGCGTCCAGTTCATAAAGAACAACCTTCTCCACAATTGAGTGAGACGCTTTCAGTTTCTCACTTTTTAACCACTCCCTCTACAGATGCGGTATTGTCTATGTCTGTGGTTCCAGCGATGGTTTTTCACAATGAAATGCAAACCGTGCGTGCGGGAAGAGGAATTTTAGATAAAAGTAAAAAGAATGCAGCTTTATGGACCTATGCGATCAAGTCTAAAGAGAGTATTGCTACAGAGCATATAGATTTTAAGTTGGATCAGACAGGTATTGTTTTAGGGATCAATAGTTTAAGGGAGTGGGAAAATGGAGAATTTTATATAGGTGGTTTTGGCAGTTATGACCGCGCACGCATTGCGCATGCACGGGGTGGTATGAGCGGTATCAATGCTTATGGCATTGGCGCTTATGTCACTTATTTGGATCATAGTGGATGGTATTTAGATGGTATTTTAAAATATAATCATTATCAGAATACTCTAAAGGCAGTTTCAACGAATGGTTTAGGGATTGAAGGAAGTTATAGGCAATGGGCGGTGGGCACCTCCTTTGAAGCAGGTTATCGACTTAAGACGTCAAAGAGCAGTTGGTTGCAGCCTTATGGACAATTTACATGGTTGCAAGTTGAGGGTAAAGAAATCAAGTTATCGAATGACATGACAGGTAACATGCGTCCATTCACTTCATTACGCAGTGAGGTTGGCTTAACTTTAGGATATGAATTTGGTTCTCGCGTGGATTCCTCATCACTTGCGTATATTACAGCAGCATGGTTGCGTGAGAATAAAAATGACAACCATACATTGATTAATCAACGGCATTCATTTACCACTGACTTATCGGGTAATGCAGGTAAGTTAGGAATCGGTTTGAGCAGTTTAGTGAGTGAGAAGTTAAAGTTATATGGTGAGGCACATTATGTTAAAGGACGTAAAACAAAACAGTCCCTTCAGGGTATTTTAGGTGTACGCTATAGTTTCTAATCATATGGTTATTTTTTAGTTATCTTTAAATATATGATTGTCTTTAAAGGTCTTTAATGAAGGTTCAGAGAACAATTTTTCAGAGCATGCCGCTTCGCTTTTCATGGTAGCTGTATACCCTTATATACTTTATTATGCATTACTTTTTCTTTGATAAGAAAACTCCGAGGAAATGCTAAAGAAGCACTATAAAAACGCCCTTATATTCTTAATCAAAAAAGTATTAAAAAAACTGTAAAGAACAGTTTTTTATGAGATAAGAAGGATTTTTAAGAAGGATTGTTTGTAATCTAAGGTTGAAAATATGTTTTGTAGAGCTAATTACGTTTAGTGTCTATGCAGGCGTGAAGGGGGGGAGGATATGGCTCTACAATATAAATGGAAACGACATTGTTGGATACTCATGTTGAGCAGCTGTTTTGTGCAAGCTGCTGCTGCAAATGAGGGGGGAGTACCACTTTTTTGTCAATCTTCAAGTTATGAAAATGGCAAAAAATTTCAGGGTCAATACAATGAGGATATGAAAACAGGAAGATGCATACTTGGAGCATCTAATGATGTTGTTATAAGGACGCGCAATGAATTAGACTTGTTAAAAAAGCCTAGCGATTTTACTGAGGATAAGGGCGCTAGAGTGTTTGCGAGTCAACAGGAGCTTGACAGCAGTCGTCGTGACAATGTCGGATATAATGTACAAGAACAAAATATTGCGTTTCTTAAAAAACCTGAACTTATCTTCATTAAAGATGGGGCACTGTTAGAAAATTATGTCCTTGATAATGAAGGTAAAGCATACATTTCAAATGATGGCGAGAGTGATAGCCCAGGGCGGTCCATTAATAACACTGTAAGGAATGGTGCAGAGCTTTATGTGTATGCAGGAGGTCTCAGTGAGAATAGTAAAATTGAACATGGTGGAACTGAAAATGTTGAGGCTTTAAATGGAAAACAAGGCTTTTCGAAAAATGCTGTCGTTAAAGAAGGTGGACAACAAAGTGTTGGAAATGGAGGAAAAGTAGAGGGGACTAAAATTTATGGTGGGGAGCAACTTGTTTTCGGGGAGGGGGATGTTGGAGGAGAGGTTAAAGGGAGTAGTGCTTCTCATATTGTCATTTATGGTCAAGATGAAACACTAGGACAACAAAAAGTATATGATGGCGGAAAAGTTTGGGATACGAAAGTTATGCGAGGGGGCGTACAAGAGGTTGGAAAAAAATCTCAAAGTGCTAAAAATGGTGGTTTTGCATTTGACACAGAAATTTTTAGCGGTGGTAAACAGCGTATCTTAAAAGGCGGTAAGGCTATTGGAGTTACTTTAAATGAGAGCGCTATTCAGGAAATATATGCTGATGGATCTGTAAAAAATCTAACAATGAATGATGAAACAAAATCATGGGTGCATGCCGGGGCAACATTAGAAGGCAAGACACAGGTAAATCATTCTGGGCAGATTCATCTTTATGCTGGGAATGATCAACATCGTACCATAGTAGAAGATATTATTTTAAATGGAAAAAATACAAAACTGTACTCTATTACTGATGAGTTTGATGGAAAAAGTTCTTTGATACAAAAATTAAGTGGTGAAGGGAGTGTTATTTTTTCGTTTACAGGTTCTGATCCATATTATTCTCAGCTTCATGTGAATAATCTTTCAGGAAATTTACATTTCGCGTTCAATACTACGATTGCCCATAACCGTGGTGATTATCTCTTTGTTGAGAAAGGTGCTGGGAATCATACGATAAGTGTTGCTGATTCTGGAGTTGAAATCACGGATCCTTTTTCAAATAAGCGTGATTTAATTATGGATCAAAGTGGTGGCGCACATTTTACGCTGACAGATCTTAAGGGTGACAAAATTAACGCCATTGATGGTGGAACTTATATGTATGACTTGAAAGAAAGAAAGGATGAAAATGGAAAAGTGTGGTTTTTATCTGCAGACCGCCTCAGTGGACCAGAAACCTCTATTCCAGATCCGGCAAATCCTTTTGTTCCTGGTGAGACATCAACAACACCCTCTACAGATGCAGTGTTAACGTTGTCCGTAGTTCCTGGACTTGTTTTTAACAATGAGTTGCAAATTGTAAGGAATGGTAGAAAAATTTGGAACAGAAATAGGAAAGATATCGAACTATGGACTTATGCGATTAAGAGCAGAGAACGTATTGCGACAGGACATACACACTTTAAGCTTGGGCAGACAGGTTTAGTCTTTGGTGCTGATCAGTTGAGTGAATTAAGGCATGGAGAGTTGTATGTTGGTGGTTTCGGTAGTTATGATCAAGCACGTATTTCTCATGCACGAGGTGGTAATAGTGATCTGAGTTCTTATAGCATTGGAACTTATGCAACTTATTTTGATCATCGCGGATGGTATATGGATGGTGTTTTGAAATATAATTATTACCGAGATAATTTGAAAGCTATCTCCACGCATGGTTTAGCTATTCAAAGTCATTACAATCAGTGGGCGATAGGTGGGTCATTTGAAATTGGTTGTTATTTTACACCGGCACAGAATACTTGGATGCAGCCTTATATCAAGCTAACAGGTTTGCAGGTTGAAGGTAAAAAAATAAAACTTTCAAATGGAATGATAGGTGATCTAAGCCCATTGGTTTCATTCCGCAGTGAAGTTGGATTAACTGCAGGACATGAATTCTTTGTGAATTCAGAAACTTCATTAACAGCTTACATTATGGCAGCTTGGTTGCGTGAGAATGTAAATGATAATTATACGACAATTAATAACCAGCATAAATTTATTACAGACTTATCGGGTAATGCAGGTAAATTGGGAATTGGTGTAAACGGTTCGGTCAATGATAAACTGACACTTTATGCGGAAGCACATTATCTAAAAGGACATAAGATTAAGAATGCTCTTCAAGCTATTTTAGGATTACGCTATAGTTTCTAAATATGTGTGTACGCGGCTGATTAACTTTATGAATGTAATTATTTTGATTAACTTTATGAATGTAATTATTTTGCAAGCTTAAACAGATAACGCTCGATTTTATCTTCTCGAGAGTGTAGAGATCTTCTCAAACAGTAAGGATATCTTTATACTCTCCTTTGAAGGCACGAGCGTTTTTTTCATCTATAACTTCAAATATTGAAAATTGTTCCTTGAACTCAAGTAAACAGTTTGAATTTTATTCAGACTTTCTGCCTTAAGTTAGAACTTTCTAGCTGCTTATAGATGCACAACTTAAAGTTGTTTATATTAAAAAATACACTTTAAAAGTGTTTTTAAACATAAATAAAACACATTACGATACAATCTAAGACGGGTTACCTACGTAGCCGTGGGATATTTTTCTAAATAATTGAGAGTGGAGTGTCGATAATGCAGTATAAACATAAGTTAAGTTTTTCAGTATTGATGATCAGTAGTTGTCTTGTACAAGTTGCAAATGCAGTTGAAAACAGGAATGGAGAGCTAACAATAGTAGAACATGTAGGAAATCGAGCAGAGATACCAAAAGGTTCAGCACTGATTACAAATAATTTTCCCAGTAGTAAGAGTAAAATTGGAGATGGCGGTGTTGAAATTGTTGAAAATGGAGCAACTTCTATAGGTTCCACTATTAAAAAAGGGGGAATGCAAATAGTTACACGCGGAGGAACTGCGATAGGTACCGAAATCCTTGGTGGTAAGCAGTTTATTCATGAAGAAAAAGATCTTGATCTTACAAGCGTGGAGAGAAAAAGTAGTGCATATAATTCTACAGTTTCAGGGGATGGTGGAGTAGTGGGACAGCAGAATGTGTATGATGGAGCGTGGGTTTGGTATACGAAAGTAGGAGATAACGGAGAACAAAATCTTTATTCGGGAGAAAGAAAAGAGGGGGGAAAATCAATGTATGCTGAGATCTCTGGGAATGGGAGACAGCACGTCTTAGCGTTAGGAGAATCTTATGCTACTAATTTGAAAGATCATGCTATTCAAGTTGTATATCCTGAAGGGTTGGTGGATGGTCTGACAGTTAACAGTTTTGCTAAATCGTGGTTCCATGTTGGTGTACAAGAAGTCGTTGGAGAAGTAAGGATTAATGGTGGCGGAGAACTTTATTTATTCGCTGGTGATAGGACAAACCATATCACTAAGAAAAAGATTCCTATAGAGGCAAGAGTTGATGAAATAATATTTGAGGTTGGTGAACGAAATATAGGAGAAAAACCTCAGATTGAAATTGAAGATTTAGGAGGGCATAATGGAACTGTTATTTTTACTTCTATTCCGTATGATCCACGACATATTTCACTTCATGTTGAGAAACTTTCAGGGAATTTACATTTTCGATTCAATATTAGTGCTACGGGGGATTCGAGTGATTACTTGTCGGTTGATGAGGGCACAGGTAATCACAAAATAAGCGTTGCAGATTCTGGTGCTGAAATCACAGGCTCTCTCTCAAAAAGGAATAGTTTAGTTACTGAACTTCCATTAATTACCGATAGAAGCCAAGATGGAGGGGCTAATTTTACTCTGGCAGATTTTTTGGGCAAGAACATTACAGTTGTCGATGGTGGAACCTATCAGTATCAATTGCTGAAGAGAGAAAGGTGTGCTAGTTCTAGTGGTAGTGCTACAATTTGGTCTTTAAGCAGAGTCTCTGAAAATGCAGAACATTCGAGTACTGAAGCACAGTGTGTAAACAAGAAAACGAAGGTTCCTCTTGCATTGTCTCATCAAGGCGCTTCTTCTGGAGGAAAAAATACCGGTCCTCGTAAACCTACTAAAAAAGAGCAACCCAAGCCACGTCCTCCACGTCATTTAAGAGAAAGACAGAATATCTCTAGTGTTTCGGTATCTCCATCTAAAGAAAATCGCACTCATGTGAAGTCTCCCCCAGCAAGTTCTCTTCATTTTTCTGATGGAAAGCAACAGGCTGTTGTTTCAGAATCTTCACAATCTTTAGCCGATCAAATGATTTTGCGTCCAGTTCATAAAGAACAGCCTTCTCCACAATTGAGTGAGACGCTTTCAGTTTCTCACTTTTTAACCACTCCCTCTACAGATGCGGTATTGTCTATGTCTGTGGTTCCAGCGATGGTTTTTCACAATGAAATGCAAACCGTGCGTGCGGGAAGAGGAATTTTAGATAAAAGTAAAAAGAATGCAGCTTTATGGACCTATGCGATCAAGTCTAAAGAGAGTATTGCTACAGAGCATATAGATTTTAAGTTGGATCAGACAGGTATTGTTTTAGGGATCAATAGTTTAAGGGAGTGGGAAAATGGAGAATTTTATATAGGTGGTTTTGGCAGTTATGACCGCGCACGCATTGCGCATGCACGGGGTGGTATGAGCGGTATCAATGCTTATGGCATTGGCGCTTATGTCACTTATTTGGATCATAGTGGATGGTATTTAGATGGTATTTTAAAATATAATCATTATCAGAATACTCTAAAGGCAGTTTCAACGAATGGTTTAGGGATTGAAGGAAGTTATAGGCAATGGGCGGTGGGCACCTCCTTTGAAGCAGGTTATCGACTTAAGACGTCAAAGAGCAGTTGGTTGCAGCCTTATGGACAATTTACATGGTTGCAAGTTGAGGGTAAAGAAATCAAGTTATCGAATGACATGACAGGTAACATGCGTCCATTCACTTCATTACGCAGTGAGGTTGGCTTAACTTTAGGATATGAATTTGGTTCTCGCGTGGATTCCTCATCACTTGCGTATATTACAGCAGCATGGTTGCGTGAGAATAAAAATGACAACCATACATTGATTAATCAACGGCATTCATTTACCACTGACTTATCGGGTAATGCAGGTAAGTTAGGAATCGGTTTGAGCAGTTTAGTGAGTGAGAAGTTAAAGTTATATGGTGAGGCACATTATGTTAAAGGACGTAAAACAAAACAGTCCCTTCAGGGTATTTTAGGTGTACGCTATAGTTTCTAATCATATGGTTATTTTTTGATAGATCTCAATGTGTGTAGAAGGATTTTCAAACCTAGATCGGAGTATCTAGGTTCATCCTCTTTAAAGAAGAAGGCTTTCAAAAAGATATATATTTTGCATGTTAGGCTTTTCTTATGATTCTTTATTGCTTCAATGATAAATTTGATGAGAGGCATTTAAGATTATGTAAGAAGGTTCAATATTTATTGAGAGTCGGTAGCGCATCTTTATGATGGGATGAGAAATTAAAGGTATTTCTATTAAAGTTTTTTTTATAATTCATTCTATATTTTTGAGAATTTGTGTAGATTTTTGCGGAGTCACTTGGCAAAGGGCTTCTTGCTCGCTATAGAAATGGCGAGAGAATGTTATAAATGAAATAAAGGTGGTTAAATGGCTTTAGAGCGTACTTTTTCGATGATTAAACCAGATGCAACCCGTCGTAATTTGACTGGCGCAATTACTAAAATGCTTGAGGATGCGGAGCTACGTGTTATTGCGTCTAAACGTGTCTGGATGAGCAAACGTGAGGCTGAAAAATTTTATGCTGTTCATAAAGAACGCCCTTTTTTTAGTGAATTGGTGGAATTCATGTCTTCTGGTCCAACCGTTGTACAAGTTTTGGAAGGCGAAAATGCAATAGCTAAAAACCGTGAAGTAATGGGGGCTACGAATCCTAGTGATGCAGAAGAAGGGACAATTCGTAAGGTTCATGCTTTATCGATTGGCGAAAATTCTGTCCATGGATCCGATAGCGCTGAAACGGCAAAAACAGAAATCGCTTTTTGGTTTTCTGAGGTAGAAATTGTTGGTTAATAAAGCGTTTATAATAATAAAGCGTATATAAGAAGCAAAAATCCGAAACACTATATTTCGGTTTTTTGCTTATAAGATTATAGACTTTTTTAAAAGCATACGGAGCATTCATCGTTTTTTTAGCTTTTTACTATTTTTTTGAAGAGCTTTTATCTACATGCCACCCTTACTTGTAATGTGCAAAAGAGTGTTTTATTGATTTATCATTAATAGATTTAAAATGAATCAATCTTATGCTACTCTCATCTCTTATTTAAGTACAAAAAGATAAATTATCATTATAAATCTCCATACTATTCATAGGATAACGTGTTTTAAACCTGCACGAAAATAATCCCATCCTGTCCACAATGTAAGGAGGGCAGCAATCCACAGCATAGTAATGCCAAACTCTACTGTGTAAGGAAAAATTTTATTACCGGCTGGTCCAGCTAAAAGAAATACAATAGCGATCATCTGTACAAAAGTTTTCCATTTTGCAAGACGAGAGACAGGAACACTAACTTTTAACTCAGCCAAATATTCACGTAATCCTGATACAAGAATTTCTCTGCAAAGAATGATAATAGCTGCCCATAGTGTCCACCCAGCGATGGTACTGTCTGCGGCAAGCAAGAGCAAACAGGCAGAGACGAGAAGTTTATCAGCAATTGGATCTAACATGCGACCAATATTGGATGTTTGTTCCCAAATACGAGCAAGGTAACCGTCAAGAAAGTCAGTAATAGATGCAATGATAAAAATGGAAACAGCAATCCAGCGAGTGATATCACTTGATTGTAGTCGCCCTTCTAAAAAAAAGCATGCAACAACCATTGGGACTGCAACAATTCGTGCATAAGTTAAAATATTTGGAAAAGAAAAAGTATGATTTTTCATGGAGCCATTTTTAATTCTTGTGAAAGAGAATATATTTCCTAAACGTAACAAGGCAAAGGTTATGAAACAAGCCTATTTTTCATGAAAATGGTTATGAATTTTTTGTGCAATTGTCATAGAGATTCCCGTAACTTTTTTTAAATCTTCAAGTGAGGCACTAGCAACAGCCTTGGCACTTCCAAAATGATGAAGCAACGCACGCTTTCTTGTCGGACCGATATTTTCGATTTCATCAAGTGGGTTTTTGAATGTTGCTTTTTTTCGTTTTATCCTATGAGCTCCAATCGCAAAACGGTGTGCTTCATCACGCAGACGTTGCAAAAAATAGAGGATAGGATCACGTGGAGGAAGTGTAAAGGGGGGGGTACCTTTTATAAAAAATCGTTCACGTCCCGCATGACGGTCGACACCTTTGGCGATTCCAACAACTGTGAAGAGGTCATTTAATCGTAATTCAGCAAGTATTGCATGTACACTGTTGATTTGTCCTTCACCACCATCGATTAAGATAAGATCAGGCCAAATGGGAAAAAGATCATCATCTTTTATGTCATGACTTCTATTTGGCTGATCATGCTCTTTTATAAGGCGTGAAAATCTTCGTTTAATCACTTCTTTCATCATGCCAAAATCATCGCCAGGCGTGATATCTATTGAGCGAATGTTGAATTTGCGATATTGATTTTTAACAAAGCCCATTTGACCAGCAACAATCATAGCCCCTACAGCATTTGTTCCCATGATATGAGAATTGTCATAGACTTCTATCCGGCGTGGAGGAAAAGGTAGTTGGAATGTTTTAGCAAGACTTTGAAGCAATTTTGTATGGGTGGCTGTTTCAGAAAGCTTATGTTCAAGTGCTTCATGAGCATTGAGATAGGCATGATTAACAAGAGTTTTCCGTTCACCTTGTTTGGGTAAAGAGAGAGACACTTTGTGATTTGCTTTGAGACTCAATGCTTCTGTAAGAAGTGTCCTTTCTTCAATTTCTTCAGATAAAAGGATGCTTTTGGGAAGTGGTTTATCATCGTAAAATTGGGCAAGAAAACTCGCTAAAATTTCAGTACGGGAAAAAGAGAGGTCTGCCTTAGGAAAATAGGCACGGTTTCCCCAATTTTGCCCCATGCGAAAAAAGAACACTTGAATACAGGTCATTCCTTCTTTTTGCGCAATTGCAAATACATCCGCTTCTTTTATCGTTTGAGGATTAATACCTTGATGGCTTTGTATATGAGAAAGGGCTGATAAGCGATCACGATAGGAAGCGGCTTGTTCAAAATCAAGATTTTCTGCGGCTTTATGCATAGCTTGAACCATATCGTTTTTAACAGATTGATCTTTTCCCGAAAGGAACGCTTTTGCTCCTCTCACCAGTTCTTTATAATCACTGTCACTAATTTCATGGGTACAAGGTGCAGAACATCGCTTAATTTGATAAAGCAAACAGGGGCGTGTACGGTTTTCAAAAACTGAATCAGTACAGGTTCGTAATAAGAAGGCGCGTTGTAAAACATGAACTGTTTGTGTCACTGCACCAGCAGAAGCAAAAGGACCAAAATAGTGAGCTTTTCGTGTTCGGGCACCACGATGTTTGTAAAGTCCAGGCGCTCGATGATCATCTGTAATCATAATATAAGGGAAACTTTTATCATCACGTAGTAATACATTAAAATGTGGATGCAATCTTTTGATGAGATTGGCTTCTAAAAGGAGTGCTTCTGTTTCTGTATGGGTGACGATAAATTCCATATGATATGTTGCGCGAATCATGCGGGTAATACGATTATTGTGTCCCTGTTCACGTGTATAGTTTGAAACGCGTTTTTTGAGATTACGAGCTTTGCCAATATAGAGAATATCACCATTTTTACCAATCATCCGGTAAACCCCTGGCTTATGCGGAAGGTGTCTAACAAACTCTTGTATGAATTTTACACCTTGGAATTGATTTTTCTCATTACTTTGATTGGCATTATTCCATGTAATGTTAGAGAGAAAAGAAAGCTTTTCCCGCTCATTTTTCGGACAATTTGTATTATTTTTCAGGACCATTCCGTTTATTAAGAATATGTTTTTTGTTTAATATATGAAATATTCTTTTTTATTAAATAATGATTATTTATATCCTTATAATTTTTTCTATAAATAACATCTTATAGCATAAGAGTATGATTTTAGAGAGCCGATTTTTCATAAAAAATATGAGAGTTGTTATTCTAAAACAGCTTTATGAATTTGCCCAATTTATTCATTAAAATGATTGGAATAGGAAATTCATGATGATTAAGAAGATAGACGTTCTAAAAGGGAAAAAATTAATTCACGCTGATCGTTATTAGCTTATCATTATAACGTGTTGATATTATTCAAAAAATCAAAGAACTTTATCATTTAATGCGTTTGTATCTTACAACATGATATTTGATTTAGAAAAAATACAGAGAAAGATCTAACATAATAGATGTTCTTTTTGAAGCCACTTATGCGTTATTTGGGCATTTTCATCTTGTCCCAGGCGATTGATAAGAAAGGGGCTGAGTTTTTTCATTTCTTCTTCCAAAAGGTAGGGAGGGTTAATAATAATCATACCACTTCCATTCATTGTCGGTGGACTTGAACTTTTTCGGATACGCATTTCAAGCTGTAGAATCTTAGGAATTCCTGTTTGATAAAGCGCGTGAAGAAAACTTTCAATTTCTTTGTCATATTTAACAGGATACCATAAAGCGTAGATCCCTCCAGAAAAGCGACGATAGGCTTTCGTTAATCCCTCAATAAGGCGGAAAAATTCTCCAGTTTTTTCAAAGGGAGGGTCAACAAGGATAAACCCACGTTTTTCTTTTGGTGGTACATGAGCATTTAAGGAAAGCCAACCATCTAAATGCAGAACTTTTGTCTGATAATCTCCGGCAAAGTTTTTTGCTAAAATATGATAATCTTCATTGTGCAATTCTATTGCGGTGAGGCGATCTTGTTTCCGTAATAATTGACGAATAAGAACAGGAGATCCAGGATAAAATACAATTTCTTTTTCCCCTTTATTGAGGGCATCAATGATATTACACCATGGACAAAGGAGTGCTCTTAAATCTTCTGGGATAGGAGTTGAAAAAAGTCGTTGGACACCTTCGCGATACTCTCCTGTTTTATGTGCTTCTAAAGAAGAAAGGTCATAAATACCGATTCCAGCATGCGTATCTATAACGCGAAAAGCTTTTTCTTTGCGTTTGAGATATTCTACAATGCGAGTGACAATAATGTGTTTAAAAACATCAGCAAAATTGCCAGCATGATAAATATGCCGATAATTCATGGAATAAACTCTATCATATGTATAACTGTACCGGATTATTAGCATAGAATATTAGAATTGATATCCATAAAAATACTCTTATAGAAATCAAATAATACCCTCACTCCCAAATAATACCCTACAGAAAAAATATTAATGTCATGGGAGCATTTATTCACTGGGCTATTTTTATATTATGAGATTCATCGTTAAGATTTTAATTTTTTATATGAAAAATAGATAGGAAGAGGGCAAACATTTCAATAGAGATAGTTATGTTGTAAGAGAAGTTTCTTATGATCGCGGACTCTTTCAGGAAAACTATAAAAGACAAGCAATTAACGAGAATATTAGTGAAGTTTGTTAAAAAAATTAAGGTTATCTTTCAAATTCATTCATAAATTTACTTGTTTAAAGATTAAAGAATTTAAAATGCTTGATAAAAACATTATTACATTTATCAGTTTTTTTAGCGAGCGTAAAATTATGGATAGAGCAATAAAGTGCTGGTATTATAGTGATAGATTTTTGTAAAAGTGTGGATGAATCTCATTGGTTTAAGCGGAGCCCAAGCTTTACATTATACACGCTAAATGGCTAGATTATTGTGTATGGTGCTAAAACAAAACTTTTGAAAAGTGATATGCTCTCTGCAAGCGATCTCAATAAAATGAGCGATTTTTAACTAAAGTAAATAGGTTTATCTATTTCTAACACTGTATTATCTAGCGGCTTTATGAGATAATCTTATAAAAAGACTAGGATAAGAAATTCTTTTACATGGATTGTGCTTCGATTCCATGCTTTTGATTGAATGTAATTTTCTATTAATGCCCATTCTGTTTTCAATACTGAGATAAGTTAAGCACATGATATTATGAGAACGCATGCCCAGAATCCGGAGACTTGTAATAGTTAGGGCATGCAGCGGTTCAAAGAGCTGGTTATATGGAGGTATTTTACTGAATAAAGGCGCAAGCTGGTACCATTTTTATTTTTTAGTATTGCCATACCTCTTGGCACTTGACCTGATTCATAAAGTGCATTTTTACTCTTTCCACTAATAGTTTTTATCCACACGTCAGATATTTAATTGAATGCGATGATGGCTTATATTTCGTATTGTATATGGAATAATGGATGATAAAATTCCCACCAACGCAAAGAATAAATATTATGCGTAAGATGATAGTTTTTAAAGAGACTGATGATGTGTCAAGAAAGTTTTTTAGAGATTGTTCTTTCTGAATTTTTTAATTGAATACGTAAAATTTTTTACAACATGGTATGATTTTTATCAGTAACGGATAATTGGAGGAAATGTTTGTAATGATACGTACAACTTTGTTTAAAAGGAAAGACATGAGCTATAGTATTTACAGGAAGATGAGTAACTAAGAGATCAGATGAAGTTATTTTAGAAAAGTTTTTAAGCCTTTTGAATTTTCTATGAAGCGGTTTATCATTTTGGAATGGTTTGTGTTATAGTACGCTAAAAAGGGATGAGAGGATAAAAAGTTCTTTTGCAATAAAAGCGTGTGATTGTTTTTAAGTTAAGAAGAAAATATATAATTAAGATATTATATTTGATACATTCTTCAGAAGAAGCATGAATAAATGAAATCAAATTTAAAAGCATAAAGTTAGAGAGAGTAATGGGTAATATTTTTTCACCAACGCATTTAATTATAATTTTACTGATTATCTTTGTGCTTTTCGGTCGCGGTAAGATTTCTGAATTAATGGGCGATGTTGCTAAGGGAATTAAAGCCTTCAAAAAAAATATGAAGGAAGAAGATGATGGCATTGAGGATAAAGTTGAAATGGCTACTACTTCCCAAATAATTGATGTAGAATCTCAACAATCTCAGCCGCTATCGGTAAAACATGTAACAGCGCGCAGAAAGGCTTCTTCTGCTTCTAAAAGAAGCAAAACATCTGTTGCTAAAAAACAGCGTGTCAAATAACAAAAACGTAATCATCATTGTGCGTTATTTTTTGATGAGGAAGTCGAATTAAGAGATGTTTGGGATTGATGGACCAGAGTTTGTCGTAATCTTACTTGTTCTCATCATTGTTGTTGGACCGAAAGATTTACCTAAAATATTAAAGACAATAGCAAAGGTAAGAGCTCAGATGTGTTTAATGGCAAATGAACTTCGTCATCAGTTTGATGATGCAATAAAACAAATCGAGCTCGACGATTTGCAAAAAACATATTCGGATATTAGCGATACAAGCAAGAAGTTGACAGAGACTTTTGATCCCATTCAAAATACATTAGAAGATATCCACGATAATTTGGATGTTAAGGCAACACACCATAAATCAGAAAAAGGTAAAGAATTTTTGGAATGCGATCACAACGTAACCAATAAAGATATGACAGGATCTATAGCTTCTAAAGATAAAGAAGATGTATCATGAATGTTAAGAAAGATGAAGTTGATGCCCACATGGCACCACTTTTAGAACATTTAATTGAACTTCGTCAGCGAATTATTGCTGCCCTAGTTGCATTTATGATCGCTTTTATGATGTGTTTTCTTGTTAAAGATTATATCTTAAATTTTTTACTATGGCCATATCAGTGGGCAATGAAAATAGCAGGGGGTAATCCTGAGGGTATTCGTTTGCAATCAACGCAAGTATGGGAAACTTTTTTAACGAAGATGAAGCTTTCTGCTTTTGGGGGAATTATTTTATCTTTTCCCTATACGGCTTTTCAGTTTTATAGTTTTATTGCACCAGGGCTTTATAAAAATGAGCGTATGGCTTTTTTACCATTTCTCATTGGGGGGCCTATTTTATTTTGTATTGGGGGAGCGTTTGTTTATGGTCTATTAGCGCCAATAATACTATGGTTTAGCCTTTCTCAACAATTTCTTCCAGATGTTCATTTAAAAATAGAGTTTATAGTGCGTATTTCTGATTATTTGGGCTTTATGACATCATTTATCCTAATTTTTGGTTTGATTTTTCAATTACCTCTTGTCATCAGTCTTTTAACAAAAGTTGGATTTTTAACGTCTCATGATTTGGCGTCTAAACGAAAATGGGCTATTTTACTTTCTTTTATCATTGCGGCAATCATAACGCCGTCGGATTTTTTTACGATGTTTGCAGTGGCTTTACCAACGATAGCACTTTACGAGATTTCAATTTTAATTGCTTACAGTATAGAAAAGAGAAGAAAATCCGCTTAAGAAAAGTGTATAATTTTATGCGATAAGAAATGAATAAAAACAATATAAATGAATAAAAAATATAAATGAGGAATTTTTATGCTTGATATTAAGTGGATTCGTGACAATCCTGAGAAATTAGATAAAGCACTCGTAAGTAGAGGTCTTGAGCCACAAGCTGAGAGGTTAATACAACTTGATCTTGCACGTCGGTCGCATATTGCTAAGGTACAATTGGCGCAGGAACGTCGCAATGCGGTTTCAAAGGAAATAGGACAGGCTTTAGCGGTATCTGATCAGCAAAAGGCTGAAAGCTTTAGAGCTGAAGGTGAAGAGATTAAAATCTTTCTTTCCTCTGCAACAGCGGAAGAAAAACAGCTGACGGAGAGTCTTGAAAAAATTCTTTCAGCACTTCCAAATATTCCATTAGATGATGTTCCAGAAGGTAAAGATGAAAGTGATAATGTCGTCATTCGACATTTTGGTACACCTCCAACATTTAATTTTACGCCAAAGGAACATTTTGATCTTGGTCAAGATCTCAAGCAGATGAATTTTGAACGAGCTAGTCGTTTGTCTGGAACACGTTTTACAATACTGTCAGGGGCGTTAGCACGGCTAGAACGAGCATTAGGTCAATTTATGCTTGATGTGCATGTCAATGAGCATGGTTATACAGAAGTCTCAATACCTTTTCTTGTTCGTGATGAGATTGTTTACGGAGCAGCACAATTGCCGAAATTTGCTGAAGACCTTTTTCGTACAACAGATGGTCGATGGCTTATTTCTACGGCAGAAGTGCCATTAACCAATTTGGTCAACGATGAAATTCTTGAAATATCAGATTTACCACTGCGATTTTCTTCTTTATCTCCCTGTTTTCGTTCAGAGGCGGGAGCAGCCGGTCGTGATACGCGCGGTATGTTGCGTCAGCATCAATTTTGGAAAGTTGAAATGGTCTCAATTACCAGTGAAGAGCAGTCTTTAATTGAATTAGAACGTATGACGGAATGTGCAGAAGATATATTAAAACGACTTGGTTTGCCTTTTCGCACAGTGGTTCTTTCTACGGGTGATATGGGGTTTGCAGCACGTAAAACCTATGACATCGAGGTTTGGCTTCCTGGTCAAGAATGTTATCGTGAAATTTCCAGCTGTTCAGTTTGTGGAGATTTTCAAGGTCGTCGTATGAATGCACGTTATCGTACAGAAGGCGATAAAAAATTACATTTTGTTCATAGCCTTAATGGTTCTGGTACAGCTGTTGGACGTTGTCTTATTGCCGTGCTTGAAAATTATCAACAGGCTGATGGATCAATTATTATTCCAGATGTTTTACAACCTTATATGGGAGGCATGCGTTGTATTACTGCTTAATTTTACGAAAGGAGAGACAATATGCGTTTATTGCCAAGAGGTGATAATATACAAACGCAAGTTTTTGCCATTTTAAAAGAAGCAGTTTGTCAGTATAATAAAAGTGCACCTCCATTGGAGATTGAATGATACTATGGGGCAAAAGGGTATTTTACAATTTCGTGAGGAGTTAGCCGCTCTTGTACTGAAAATGCGTAGCAAAGGCATTGATGACGTGCGATTTTTTTCGGCATTAGAGAAAATTCCGCGTCAACAGTTTGTTTCTGCTCCTTGGTTTAATAGTGCTTATGATAATAAGGTTATTCCCCTTGAGTGTGGTGAATATATGGAACGTTTGGAAGAACAACTCTTAATTCTTTCGGCATTATCGTTGAAAAAAAGGCATCGTGTTTTAGAAATCGGTACAGGATCTGGTTTTTGTACTGCGCTTATGGCGTGTCTGAGTGACCGTGTGACAACGATTGATCGTTATAAAACGCTTGTTGATTTGGCGCGCCAAAAATTTCAAACTTTAGGAATTGAAAATATTATTATACGGCAGATTGATGGAAGTCATAGTGTGACAGGCTTGGGATCATTTGATCGCATTCTTATTTGGCCATCACGTTTTGATGAACCCAAGGAATTTTTAGAACTTTTAGCTGAAAACGGAATTCTCATTCAGGCGATAGGACCTGACGAAGGGGTACAAACGGTGACGCGCTATACAAAAATTGGTAGTCGATTTGAGTGTTTAGAACTGTTTCAAGTGCGTTACCAACCTTTTATTAAAGGCATTGCGGAGATACTTTAATTTTTGAAAGTTAAGAAAGTGCTGCAAATTGTCTACGTTAAATTCATTTTGATCTTATATAAAGATATTTATGAATAAAACATCTCATTTTAACTCTTCGGTAATTTAAAAAAGCTTTAATGGAGTGAGTTGATTATTGATGAGTGAGCAAAACGATGTGTTTAAAAGCTTTGGATAATATTTTCCAGCATAATTTTCAGAGAATAACTTTTTTAGCGGTGGTAACTATTGTTGCTGGTTGTAGTTCTGGTACACAGCGTTTTTCTAACATTGTCTCTCATCGTACGGTATCATCTCAATCAAATATATCGAGCACTATGTCTACAGATCCGCGAATGCTATCGTACGGTAGTGGTATGATACAAAGCACTGAATTGCCACCTGTGGAATCAAGCGATGATTCGTGGGGAGATGACAATTCTCCCTATAATTCTCCACATCAAGGTAGGATAACTTCTTCTGATGGTCGCGTTATGGGAGTCCCTCCACGTAATCTTGGAACACTTTCCCGTTCACAAATGGATAAATCTCCTATTTTTCGGCGGAACTCTTATATTGTCCAGAGTGGAGATACACTGCTCAGTATTTCACGACAAATAGGGGTTAGTGTTGAGGCATTAAAATTAGCAAATGGTATAAACAGCAATTCCATTTATATCGGTCAGGTACTTGTTGTTCCAAGCAGGCGTACATTAGCAGCTTCAAATGCACACACTAATAACGATTGGGCAGTGTCAAAAACAGAATCTGCATTCCAATCTCAAGTGATGTCCTCTATAAAAAACAAGAAGTCCTCTCCTATATATAAAGCGCCTGTAACAACGCCCCCTTCTGCAAAGATGAACAAATCAAGTTCTGAGAAAAGTTTTTCTAAACAGATGACGCAATTGAATCATGAGACTGGTTTATCAAGTACTGTTACGAATACCGATAATATGACGACTCCGCAAGCCACAGGAATTTCTAAGATGCGTTGGCCAGTACGAGGGCGTTTATTAAGCCAGTTCGGTCAAAAAAAGGGAACAGTAATGAATCGAGGAATAGATATTGCAGTGCCGGAAGGATCTTCGGTAAAGGCGGCAGAAAATGGTGTTGTTATTTACGCGGGAGATGGATTAAAAGAGCTTGGTAATGTTGTGATGATTCGACATGAAAATAATATTATCACTATTTATGGATGTAACAGTAAGCTTGTTGTTAACAAAGGACAAAGGATAAGACGTGGTGATGAGATTGCTAAATCTGGTGTTTCAGGAAATGTTAAAACGCCACGTGTCTATTTTGAGATGCGTAAGAATTCATTACCTGTTGATCCCCTTAAATATTTAGAAAACTAATTTATTGATGATTTTTAAATTTAAATAGTCTTATAGTTTATAGAAACTTCATGAAAAACAATTGATTTTCTTAAATCAATAACACTGCAGCAAAAAAATCATTGCTTTAAGGAGAGCAGTTCGTTGGGGTCGTTAGATATTACCATCTTTGTGTCTATGAAAGTGTAAAACAATAGTATCATACTTATTTGTCAGCTTTCAGTGTTTCAACGGCTCTTGCATTTGAGAGAAGCATGAAAAGAGATATTTCACGCCTTTCTTAAAAAGTTTTTATCTACAGGCTCATTTCATATGTGAGACGTGCAAAAAAATCGTTTTGATTAATTCAGAGGGTTTGAAATGAGAGCATTTTACTGTATTTATGTCTGTCATTCGATATCAAAAACGATAAATTATCTATATAAATTAAAGTTTTTTCATTAGAAAAATTATCTTGTATCATTTATTGAGTTAGTGAAAAGGTTTACATTGTAGGATATATAATAGGGAAAAATGAATCTATTTTTAAAGATTTTTCTCATTGTATTTTGGTATTCTGTCTCTTAAGGATTTATTGCATTTTTGTAAAGCTGTGATTAGATTATGTAGTTATTGCTTTTTATAATAAATTCTTTAAGAATTTTTTCTGAATCGGAATTTTATTTTAATAGAGTGGGGAATACCTGAAGTTTAACTATAGGAGATAAAAATGTTTATTACGAACGCTTATGCTCAAGTTGCAGGCGATGTTTCCGGTGGATTTTCATTTGTTAGCGCTGTCCCACTCATTTTAATTTTTGCAATTATGTATTTTTTTATCATTCGTCCACAGCGTACCCAAATGAAAAAACGCCAAGAAATGCTTAATGCAGTACGTCGTGGTGATACAGTTATAACGGGTGGTGGTATTATCGGCAAGGTTACGAAGGTTCACGACGAGAGTGGTGAATTAGAGGTTGCAATTGGTGAGAGTATGAATATTCGTGTTATTCGCTCAACATTAGCTGATGTGCGCGTTAAAGGTGAGCCGATTGCAGAAAAAAAATCAAAGCTTAATGCTAAAGCAGAAACACCACAAAAGTCTAAATCTAAAACGACAACGAAAGAAAATATGAGTGTCTCTAAAGAGAAAAAAGCTATATCAAAAGAAAATGAATCTTAAGGTGTAATGGCAGTTTATTACATTTTTTAAGCATTTTTATAAAAAGCTTGGCAAGATCAAGACAATTTCATTGGAAAAGTGGCTTTTATAGTGGATACAGAAAATCGAGTTTTTGTTTCCTTGAGATTATTAAAATAGTTGCTTTATTTATAGAATATTACGCAATTTTTTTCTGTTTTTTAAACAAGATCATTGTTTCTATAAAAAGAAACTTGTGAGTAAATAAACTGAGAAAACTTTTTAAAAGGTAGATTTATTTAAGCAGGTAGAGCATTTGATCGCGGTTTATTATCAAATTTTCATATACTTGCTGTATGAGAAGATTAAGGTTTTATATAAAATTTTCACTTCAATACTAGGCTATGGTTAACATATCAATGTTTGTATCAGTCTTCCTTTAATTTTTATGGTAAGAAGTAGCAAAGACAAAAATAAAGGGTGCTTTTTCATGTTCGATGCAATTCAAATTCGTGAAGCACATTTTCCAAGTCGCGCACCTATTGATGCTTATGGAAATGGTGGATTTCGTTTTGCTGATATGTCTCATAGAGGTTCTATTATTTGTGTACCATCGGGTATTTATGGTATTGACATGGCAGGGCCTATTCCCACTCAAGGGGATCTATCTCGTATTTTAGAAGAAGCTTCTGAAATCGAAGTTTTATTAATAGGTACTGGAATTGAATTATTGCGATTACCTGAAGAGTTACGGGTGCTTTTATGGGAAAAACGTATTTCATCAGATACAATGAGTACGGGAGCGGCGGTGCGTACATTTAATGTTTTATTGGCTGAAGATCGCGCTGTTGCGGCATTATTATTTGCGGTAGAATAGAGTATTGTTTAATAAAACAAATGCTCTCGTCTAGTATGAAAGACTTGTGTGATTATTTTACTGCGCCGTAAAATACCGTCGTTTAAAGTGGTGATAGAAGGGGAATAAAATATACATAACTTAACACATTAAGTGTTTTTAAATACAGTAGCAAGTATTCAGGGCAGAGCTTGTTCGTAGTTCAATGAATCACATGAGTGATCAACTCTTGGCACTTGAGACAGTTCATAAGAGGCATTTTTAATTCTTTCTTATACAGTTTTTACCTACAAGCCAGCCCCGCTTGTGACGTGCAAGGGAATAGTTTTGATTGATTCAACATGGAATTGGTTTGAAATGAAAGCATATCTACGATATTTGAGATTCTAATTTAACATATAAAACAATGAATTATCATTATAAATAAATGCGTTGATAGTAATAGAAACTCACCGAGAGCAATTGGATTTTTTACAAATTGGTATTGGTAAGAATCTTTGTCCTTTAGGGTGGGGAGGAGGTTAATGATTTGATGAAGTTTTTGTGATCAGTGCATTTTTATAAAATAACATTGTCATCTATTTAGTGAAAAAGTGTTTTGCGTTGTTTGTTATTCTAAGTTTTACTATGCATGTTACGATTAGTTTTTAGCTTTTTTTACTGCAAATGAAAACTTGAAGCCCGATAAGATAAGTTTTATCAGAAAAGTTATTTATTTAATTTTTTTCTTTCTAAAACGAAAAGTGACTAGAAAAGAAATTCTAATTCATAATACAGTTAAAAGACACATTTAAAAATCTTATTTTCTGAACTGTATTTGCTTATCCCTCATTTTTTAATATGAATAAAAAGAGGATATTAATTTCATTACTAAAAAAGGGACGTTAATAGGTTCAAATGATAGGCTCTCTTCCTTATTGTCTTGATATTTTACGTACCATAGATCGTGATCGCTATATATCGGTTTTATTTGCACCTAGAAAAAAGCGCCAAGCATTGGCTGCTCTTTATGTATTTAATGCTGAAGTTTCTCGTATTCGCGAAAGTGTACATGATCCACTCATAGGAGAAATACGGTTACGTTGGTGGTATGATTCTATTGCTCATGGTGAAATGCAAACGAGTGGAAATAATCCGATTTTGAGTGATTTATTGAAAGCAATAACTCTTTTTAATTTACCTAAGACAGCTTTTTTACGTTATTGTAATGCACAAATTTTAGATCTTTATCACAATCCAATAGAAACGCTTCATGATCTAGAGCATTATTGTGGTGAGACAGCAAGCATAATTTTACAGCTTTCTTGTCAGATATTAGATCCTGATACTGCACAAGAGTTTACAGATATCTATGAACATGGAGGGATTTCTCAAGGATTAAGCGGTGTATTGCGTCTTTTATCATTCATGCAATCACGATATCAATATTATTTACCTACTGATATATTAAAGGCTGTAGGAGTGAATAGGGAAGATTTGGAATCTCATCGTCTCAGTGATCAACAAAAGGATCGTATTGTTGAAGCTATGGTAGCATTATCGCGCGATCATTATACCAAATTTTACGAGTATTCTTGTGCTTTACCTAGAGTTCTTAAGCCAGCTTTTCTTCCATTGGTCATTGTTCCAGCTTCTCTTCAAAAAGCTATACAGCTGGGTGCTGCAATTTTTCAAGAGAGTGCAACGTTGCCATTGATATATCGCTATTGGTTGATAACAAGGGCAGCAATAAGCGGCAATTTTCCAAAGATATTGTAAAAGAATATTACCACGTTGAAATGCGTAACATATAGACTGATTTTCTCATATGAAGATAAAAGGAGCTATGGTGTTTCCAAACCATTTTTTGTTATAAAAAATGTTGATGTTTTGGTTGTTATGAGCGCAAAAGAATAAGAAATTTTATGAGAGAAGTTATCTTGGCAGTCTATAAGTCTATAAAAACTCTTATTTTTGAGAAATTATAAAATCATAATTGATGATTGTTATGATTTATGAATATATTGATTTATAATGATAATTCGTTTTTTCTCATATTGAATGAGAGTCTTGAATAGAAAAAGATTTCTTCATTTTTATAATGAATTTTAAAAATAGTTTTTTGTATACTATAAGTTGGGTGTGTAAATGAAATCATTTAAAGAAAAAGCAATACGCTCCTTATGAATGAGTATTAAGAGTAGCAATATGATAAGCTATAAATGAATGACGATAGGGATGACATTTATAGCTTAATGGGTATAGCTTAGTGTGCGACAACTTTTACAACCTTTGGATGGATAATATTTTTTAATGCGTTGCAAAAACGACTCTACATTCCATTGACTATTTTCTCGCAAATCCATACATGCACTGATTTGCGAGAGAATTAATCATTATACAAATGTTGATCCTAAGATAGGCAAACAAGAGACCTATCTTACCTCTTCAACTATAGACGAAGAGCTGATGGAAACTTTATCAAATAAGTTCTTTAAATTATGTACAACCTTTTTATTGGAGAGCGTTAAAGATCTGATTATAATTTGTGCTATTAATTTCCAAAGGATGTTCTTTATTGGCAATTTGTAGCATTTCTAGCTTGAGATCTTCTCTTATCATCATATCTATATTGGCGCGGACCTCAGTTGAAAGAGTATGAGGCGTGATATCTTTAGGCATGGTGACAGTCTTTATTTGATAAATGATACGGTTTGTTGCAAGTGGACCTTTTATGATGCCATAATGACCTTTGGGAGCAGAAAATAATGCTTTAATCCCTTCAACGCCAAGAGGGTCAGATGAGTCTTGACGCCGGAGGGCTGGTGTTGTTTGTTTTGTAACACCAAGGGTACGAGCAAGAGCAACAAGACTTTTTCCTTCCGTGAGCTGTTTGAGAGCATTTTGAGCTTTTTCATCAAGAAGACGTTGGATTTCCTCACTTTTCCATTGAGAAAGAACATCTAGCTTAGCCTCTTCAAGTGTTTTATCGCGGGCAGGAATAATTTTATCGACCTTATACCAGAGATATCCACCATTTTGAAAAGAGAGAGGATCAAGATCGACTCCTTCATTTGATTGATAGATGGCATTCAGTAAAATATCTTTTTGAGGTAAATCCGTGAGTGCTGCACCTTCAAGCGTTTTTCCCGTTTTATCAATGGTAATTGTGCGCAAAGATAACTTGTATTGGTCAGCTAGCTCTTTGAGAGAAGCACCCTCAAAACGAGCATTTTCAATGGCTACATAATTGTTACGGATATCATCAGTAGCACGATTTTTGGCAAGTGTTTGGCGAATATTTTCTTCGACCTTTTCAAAAGGAAGAGAGCTTGAGGGTTCAATATGCGTGACGCGAATGATAATAGGTCCCTGTAAGTCATTTATCACAGTACTGACTTGGCCTTGTTGAAGTTCAAAAATTTCAGAGGCTAGATGACTAGGAAGTTCATTTTCTGCGAGAGGACCTTTTTTTATGTCATTAAGAGTCTTGTTTTCAGCTTTTACCAGTTCATCAAAACTCAATCCATCAACTATTTTTTTTGCTGCATTATCGGCTTCTTCACGTGAGGGGAATTGCAGTTCCTCGAATGTACGCTTTTCAGGCGTTACAAAACGTGAAGCATTTTGTGTATAATAGGCTTTTGCCTCATCTGTTGAGATATCTTTAGGTTTTACAAAATCATTAAGTTCCATAGATAGCAAAGAGACAGTGCGGTATTCTGGAGCACGAAATTGACTTTGATGTGTTTTAAACCATTTTTGTAGTGTTTCGTCATCAGGATCAGCAATTGTTTCCTTTTCTTTTAGATCAATAACGAGATAATCAGCAATACGCATTTCTCCTTGATAAAGAGCAAGTGCTTTATAAAAGAGATTTGGTGCTTTCATATCAGAGAGTAAAGCTGAAATAAGTTGGTTACGCTTTTCTTGTTTGGTGTAATAATTAAGAAAAGCACTTTCACTAATACGTAAATGCTGAAGATAGTTATAAAACAAATTTTTATCAAAAGTGCCATTTACTTGGAACATCTTATCAGAACCAATCGTATGAGCTATCGTATCTTTTGAAAGACTTATTTTCATTTTACGTACTTGTTCATCAAGCAATACATTTTGTTGTAATTGATTAAATACAAAAGCAGGAATTTGGTATTGCTGCATTTCATTTGCTGTAAACATTCGTCCAAGATGAGCAGCATATGCTAAACGAGCGCTTTGATCGGCAAGTGCAAGACGATAATCATCGACAGTTACTGTGGACTTTCCAGAAGTAATAAGATCTCTTTCACTTTTTTTGTGTAATTGCGGTATTCCCCATAGAAGAATGAAGCATAAGAGTAAAATAGCAAGGAAAATTCTAGAAATCCAAGAATTTGTAGCATTTCTTATGATGTCAAGCATTGTTCAAGTCCATTTTTAATGTGAATTATTATCAAAGCTAATGGAATTTGCAATAAAGAGATGAAAGATGCAAGCTTTAAAGACTTGCTTTCATGTTATAATTTGGTAACTACAGATAAACAATGTATTGTAAGAGCTCTTGAGGTGAAAATATGTCTCCAAATACTCGGCCTTTTCTTGCTGGAAATTGGAAAATGAATGGAACGAGTGAATCGCTTGGAGAGTTGCGTGCTATTGCTACAGGCGTTAGCTCTGATCTCAATCATCTTTTTGAGGCGCTTATTTGCGTCCCAGCAACGCTTTTATCTCGTGCTTCTGATATGCTGGATGGTGAAAATCTCCTTTTGGGAGGACAAAATTGTCATTTTGATGATCATGGTCCCTATACTGGAGATATTTCAGCTTTTATGCTTAAAGAAGCAGGAGCAAGTCATGTCATTATTGGGCATTCAGAACGTCGTACAGTGTATCAGGAAAATGATGCGATTGTCTGTGCCAAAGTGCAAGCTGCGTGGCGAGCAGGTCTTGTGGCCCTTGTGTGTATTGGTGAAACATTGGAGGAGCGTAATGATAATAAAGTGCTGGATATTCTCACGCAGCAGCTTGAAGAATCTTTACCAGATGATGCAACAGCAGAGAATACCATTATCGCTTATGAACCTGTTTGGGCGATAGGCACCGGCAATACAGCGACTCCAGAAGATATTGCAAAAGTACATCATTTCATTCGTGATAAGGTGCGTTCTCGTTTTAGTGATGAAGGCAATAAGATACGTCTGCTTTATGGTGGGTCCGTAAAGCCATCCAATGCATTTGAGCTTTTAAGCATTCCTCATGTTAATGGTGCTTTGATAGGTGGAGCAAGCTTAAAAGCGATTGATTTTTTAACTATTTGCGATGTTTGTCGTAAACTATAGTAGAGAAATTTGAGTTTCCCCTTGGATTGTGTATTATTTATGTGTAAATAGCTATGAAAGAGTTATTTGAAGAGCAGGGTTTATGCAAACAGTACTTATAATTATTCATTTGTTGATTGTGATTACTTTGGTTGGTGTTATATTAATCCAACCTTCAGAAGGTGGTGGGCTAGGTGTGAGTAATAGCTCAGGGTTGATGAAAACTCGTGGATCTCGAAACCCTTTAACACGTTTGACTGCTATTTTAGCCTGTTGTTTTTTTGTTGTGTCTATTGGGCTTACCGTGGTGGGTAATATATCAAATTCTAGTTCTGATATTTTAAAGCGTATACCGGTTAATTCAGAGCAGAATTCTACCAATAAAGCCTCAGAATCAGTCCCATCATCAGATGGTGAGTCTTCCCCTTCTATTCTTGAACAGCTAGGAGGCAATTCGAATTCTCCGCAGGAACAGAAACAGTCCACAAATCCTGAAGCAGAAAGCCCAGTTCCACCGATTCTTGAAAACACAGTTCCGGATAACAGTACGAAATAGTTTTTTAAGAAAATATAGACTTTTTAAAAGGTGATTTTTTCACCTTTTTTATTTTAGAAGAAAAATTGTTTCTTTTTGCATTTTTTGCTGGAAAAATCATTATAAATTGCTTATCACCATAAGCCCATGGCACGTTATGTTTTTATTACTGGTGGTGTGGTTTCTTCCCTTGGAAAAGGCATCGCAGCGGCGGCGTTAGCAGCGTTATTACAGGCTCGTGGCTACCGTGTACGTCTTCGAAAACTTGATCCTTATTTAAATGTTGATCCAGGTACGATGTCACCTTATCAACATGGTGAAGTATTTGTGACCGATGATGGTGCAGAAACGGATCTTGATCTTGGTCATTATGAGCGTTTTACTGGGCGGTCTGCAAATAGCCAAGATAATATCACAACAGGGCGTATTTATCGCAATATCATTGAACGAGAGCGGCGTGGTGATTATTTGGGGGCAACAGTTCAAGTTATTCCTCATGTTACGGATGAAATTAAGAGATTCATTACGATGGGAAATGAAGAGTTTGATTTTGTTTTGTGTGAGATAGGGGGAACGGTTGGTGATATTGAAGCAATGCCTTTTCTAGAAGCGATTCGTCAGCTTCGCAATGAGCTACCAAGACAAAGTGTCGTTTATGTCCATCTCACATTAATGCCTTATATACCTTCGGCAGGTGAATTAAAAACGAAACCAACACAACATTCTGTCAAAGAATTGCAAGCAATTGGTATTTCTCCTGATATTTTGCTTGTACGTGCAGATCGATCTATTCCAGAAACAGAACGGTGCAAATTATCACTTTTTTGTAATGTTCGCTCCAATGCAGTCATTCAGGCATTAGATATGCCAACAATTTATGATGTTCCTATGGCATATCATAAGGAGGGGTTGGACTCTGAAGTTCTTTGCGCTTTTGGAATCGATTCGGCACCTTCTCCTCAGATGGATCGTTGGGAAGATATTACGCATCGTATTCACCATCCTGAAGGAGAAGTTACGATTGCTGTTGTAGGAAAATATACGGGTTTAAAGGATGCTTATAAATCTCTTATTGAAGCGATTGCGCATGGTGGTTTAGCGAATAAAGTAAAAGTTAATATTGAGTGGATTGATTCGGAACTTTTTGAAAAAGAAGATTCTGTTTCAGCTTTGCAAAAAGCCCATGGAATTTTGGTTCCAGGTGCTTTTGGGGCACGAGGGGCAGAAGGAAAGATTCGAGCAATTCAATTTGCACGAGAGCGTAAAGTTCCATTTTTAGGGATTTGTTTTGGGATGCAATTAGCTTGTATAGAGGCTGCGCGCAATATTGCACAGATTAAGAATGCTTCATCAAGTGAGTTTTGCGAAACAGAAAATCCAATTGTAGGTTTAATGACAGAATGGCTTAAAGGAGACGTTCTTGAAAAACGTACAAGAAACGGTGATCTCGGCGGATCAATGCGTCTTGGTGCTTTTGCTGCTGAATTAAAAGAAGAGAGTCATATTGCTCAAATTTATGGGATGACCAAGATTGTCGAGCGACATCGTCATCGGTATGAGGTCAATATTGATTATAAGGATAAGTTAGAACAGTGTGGTTTGATTTTTTCTGGGATGTCTCCTGATGGTATTTTACCAGAAACTATAGAATATGCAGATCATCCATGGTTTATTGGTGTTCAATATCATCCAGAATTAAAATCCCGTCCTTTTGATCCACATCCGCTTTTTTCTTCTTTTATTGAAGCCGCTGTAGAACAAAGTCGATTGGTTTAATGCATAAATTGGGTTACTTTGCTTTTGAGGGATAAAATGACTAAACCAAATGCCCGTGTGAAAGTTAGAAATATTATTTTTTCAAATGAAATGCCTCTTTCATTAATTGCAGGGCCGTGTCAGATGGAAAGTCGCGATCATGCTTTTGAAATGGCTGGTCGTATTAAAACAATTACCGATCAGCTTGGTATCGGGTTTGTTTATAAATCGAGTTACGATAAAGCTAACCGAACTTCTTTAGGGGCGGCACGTGGTATTGGTCTTGAAAAAGCAATGGCTGTTTTTTCTGATTTAAAAAAGGAGTTTGATTGTCCCATATTAACTGATGTGCATACAGAAGAGCAATGTACAATTGTTTCTTCTACGGTTGATATTTTACAAATACCGGCTTTTTTATGTCGTCAAACAGATCTTTTGGTAGCAGCCGCCAAAACAGACTGTGTTATTAACATTAAAAAAGGTCAGTTTTTAGCGCCGTGGGACATGGAGAATGTTTTAAAAAAGGTTGTTTACAGTGGTAATCCGAATGTTATGCTTTGTGAGCGAGGCACATCATTTGGTTACAACCGACTTATTTCTGATATGCGTTCATTGCCTATTTTACGTTCATTTGGTGCTCCTGTTATTTTTGATGCAACGCATTCTGTTCAAGAACCTGGGGGGCAGGGTGCTTCATCTGGTGGACAGCGTCAATTTGTTGAAGTTTTAGCACGTGCGGCTGTTTCTGTTGGGGTAGCAGGTATTTTTTTAGAAACGCATCAAGATCCAGATAATGCACCTTCTGATGGACCCAACATGGTTAAACTTGATAATTTAAAAAGATTGCTTGAGACTTTAATGGAGTTTGATTATCTGTCAAAGAAGTTGAATTAAGAAGAGAAAAAATATTTTATTAATAGGGCATTAGAAATGAATCGAGACTTTTATTGGATAAGGAAACACATATGACTATAATTGTCGATATCATTGGACGTGAGGTTCTTGATAGCCGTGGTAATCCAACGGTAGAAGTTGATGTTCATTTGGAGAATGGAGCTTTTGGTCGTGCTCTGGTTCCATCGGGAGCTTCAACAGGAGCACACGAGGCTATAGAGCTTCGTGATGGTGGTTTGCGCTATCAAGGGAAAGGTGTTGAAAAAGCGATTGCTGCAGTTAATGGCGAAATTCTTGAAGAACTTGGTGGGCGGGATGCAACAAATCAAATCGCTATTGATCAAGCAATGATTGCTTTGGATGGAACGCCAAACAAAGCCCGTCTTGGTGCCAATGCACTTCTTGGTGTTTCATTAGCTGTTGCGAAAGCAGCTGCGGATTCATTAAATTTACCTTTGTATCGTTATATTGGTGGTACACAAGCGCATATTCTTCCAACCCCTATGATGAATATTATTAATGGTGGCGTTCATGCTGATAATTTGATTGATTTTCAGGAGTTTATGATTATTCCTATAGGAGCCCCTACTGTAAGAGAAGCTATCCGTTATGGCGCTGAGATTTTCCATGCATTGAAAAAGCGTTTAAAAGATGCGGGTTATAATACCAATGTTGGTGATGAAGGTGGTTTTGCACCTCAATTTAAAAGTGCTGATCAAGCAATTGATTTTATTATGGAATCTATTACAACATGTGGCTACAAACCAGGGGAACAAATTGCCATTGGTTTAGACTGTGCTTCAACCGAATTTTATAAAAATGGTTCGTATTTTTATAAAGGTGAGGGGAAATGCCGTGACATCCAAGAGCAGGTAGATTATTTAGCGCAGCTTGTGAAAAATTATCCTATTATTACAATTGAAGATGGAATGGCTGAGGATGATTGGGAAGGTTGGAAGTTACTCACTGACACAATTGGAGAAAAATGTCAGCTTGTTGGCGATGATTTGTTTGTAACGAATTCAGCACGTTTGCGTGATGGCATCAAAATGGGGGTAGGCAATTCTATTCTCATAAAAGTTAATCAAATTGGTACATTGAGTGAAACACTTGATGCTGTAGAAGTAGCACATAAGGCAGGTTATCGTGCCATTATATCTCATCGTTCAGGCGAAACAGAGGATTCTTTTATTGCAGATCTTGCTGTTGCAACGAATTGTGGACAAATTAAAACAGGTTCTCTTGCACGTTCGGATAGATTAGCAAAATACAATCAACTTATTCGTATTGAAGAAATGCTAGGGGCCCAAGCGCGTTATGCTGGTGATTTATATCGTGTATAGTTGTGAGCACAAAATATGAAAGTATAAGATCATTTAGACTATGAAATTGAGATTTCTTATCAAAGGCATATACGCAATAATTTTTAAGTGTTTAAATTTATAGGGATTAAGATGAGAGGTATAATTATTAGTCAAGATCAAGGAACTTATCTCGTTTCGGGTGATGATGGTAAACGTTATCAGTTTGCGACTTGGGATTGGATGGGAAAGAATCCGCCAAGGATCGGTTGTACTGTTGATTTTGTTTGTGAGGGGGGTGTTGTCAGTTCTGTTTTTCCATTGTTGAGACCAGGTACAGAGAACTCAAAGATAATGTTCGCACTCCTTTGTTGGTGTTCAGGTATCTTTGGTGTCCATCGCTTTATGGTTGGTAAAGTTCGGACTGGTGCTTTAATGCTGGTTCTATCCTTATCATTGTTTGGATTGATAATTACCGGTATTTGGGCAATTGTTGATTTTATAGTCATTCTTGGTGGAAGATTTACGGATAAAGATGGGAATCAGATTACAGATTTTTAAAAATTTTATAATAAAGAGAAAGTAATTCAGTTCTCTTGTTATTTTTATCAATATATTAAGTTCATAATGCCGAATTATTGTACTATATGTCTTTAATGTGAGATATTAAGAGAAATATGCACAGTTGAATAAAAGTATTGAAAAAGACTGTGCTATTTTATGTGAGTAAAACAACGGCGTAAATCCACTAAGGTGTGTTTTGTATTGCTGCTTATAGCAGCAGAAAACATTAGCTCATTGGGGGGGATCAAAACTATTTTAATTTCACGTTTATCACGGCTGCTACAAATTTTATTTACACCGTGAGGTTAATCAACATATTATAAAAAGAAATAATCTCTTTATGAATAACACATGAGGAGAAGCTTTATAGGTGGTCGAGGATGAAAGGTAAGATTATGGTCAGGATCAAAGGGTTTATCTCGTTTTTGGAGATGATGGTAAGCGTTATCAATTTTCGCCTGAAGATTTGTTAGGGAAAAAACACCAAAGGTAGGGGATACCATTGATTTTGTCTGTGAATGGATACCATTAAATCTATTTTTCCTATCTCGGTTGAAGGTCAGTCACAAAAATTAAATGTGATGCGAGCGATCGTTTACCTGTTTTTTTGTGCATTGGGGATTCATCACTTTAATGGTTGGTAAAATTGTATCGGGCCTTATAATGCTTCTTATAAGTGTAATAGGTCTACTATTTCTGGGGATCGGGTTTTTGACAACTATACTTTGATAACTATATTTTGGGCATTGATTGATTTTATATTTATTTTAACAGGAAATTTTAAGGACAAAGATGGGGATAAATTGGTGATAACAAATTGTTTGCGTGTATAGATTTGGTAATGAGGTATTAATCAAAATCGTGCATAGTTGGGCAAAATATTAAAAAATTTGTGCTATAAAGACTGTGCTATTTTATGTGGACAAAGCAGAAACGTCGATCAATCAAAGTGCGCTTTGTACTACCTCTTATGACGGTGGGAGTCTTAAGCTATTTCAGTTATCACATTTATCATGGTGAGTATGGATTGTATTCACGCAGTGAAGTTAATCAGCATATTAGCGAATTAGAAAAGGAGCTTCATAAAATAGAAGCTGAGCGGATATTCATGGAAAAGCGTATTTCTCTTTTACGCAATGGACATATAGAAAAAGATATGTTGGATGAGTATGTCCGAAAGAATTTGAACTTTTCTAAGCCAAATGAACTGACAATCTTAATACCTTGAAATGATACCAAAGGTAAATGAAAAATCGCTTAATTTAAACAACAATCAGCAATGATATTGTTTAAGCCGATTGATAAGGCTTGTAACTTTTGTTCGTAAAGGTTATTCCTAAATAATCATAAAAGGGAGTTTAATATGGCAGAACGACTTAAAAAAAATTCTGCGTCGGTGGCGCGCACTGCATTATCAAGCACCACAAAGAAAGCACCAATAGCAGACTTTACAAAAGAAGAAGAAATTGATGCTTATCGTGAAATGCTTTTAATTCGCCGTTTTGAAGAAAAAGCAGGACAGCTTTATGGTATGGGGCTTATTGGGGGATTTTGTCACCTTTATATTGGTCAGGAAGCCGTTGTTATAGGAACATTGAAAGCGGCAAAAGAAGGTGATCAGGTTATTACGTCTTACCGTGATCATGGTCATATGTTAGCCGTTGGGATGAGTCCGCGTGGTGTCATGGCAGAATTAACGGGACGTCAAGGTGGCTTTTCCAAAGGGAAAGGTGGCTCGATGCATATGTTCTCTAAAGAAAAGAACTTTTATGGAGGACATGGTATTGTTGGTGCGCAGGTTCCAATTGGTTCAGGTTTGGCATTTTCGAATCAGTACCTTGGTAAAGATAATGTGACATTGGTTTATTTTGGTGATGGTGCCGCAAATCAGGGGCAGGTTTACGAAAGTTTTAATATGGCTTCACTTTGGAAGCTTCCTGTTGTTTATATTATTGAAAATAATCAGTATGCTATGGGAACGTCAGTTTCACGTGCATCTGCAGAAACTGATTTTTCCCGACGTGGTCTTTCTTTTGAAATTCCAGGTATTGTTGTTGACGGCATGGATGTTCGGTCAGTAAAAGGAGCTGCTGATGAAGCGATTTCTTGGGCACGCTCAGGTAAAGGACCGATCATTCTTGATATGCAGACCTATCGCTATCGTGGTCATTCCATGTCTGATCCAGCAAAATATCGTTCAAAGGAAGAAGTCCAAAAAATAAAAGAGGAACACGATCCGATTGATCAAGTAAAAAGTCGGATTCTTAAGAAAAATTGGGCGAACGAAGATGATTTAAAGTCTATTGAGAAAGAGGTTCGTGCAATTGTTGCTGATGCGGCAGATTTTGCACAAAGTGATCAAGAGCCAGATGCTTCTGAGCTCTATACTGATATTTTAGTTTGATGCGAGGGAAGCAAGTATGTCTATTGATATTTTGATGCCGGCGCTTTCACCAACTATGGAAGAAGGTAAACTGTCTAAATGGCTCAAGAGAGAAGGTGATAAGGTTAGCTCTGGCGATGTTATTGCTGAAATTGAAACGGATAAGGCTACAATGGAAGTAGAGGCCGTTGATGAAGGTACTCTTGGCAAAATTTTTGTGCCTGAAGGTTCTGAAGGCGTAAAGGTCAACACTGTTATTGCGATTTTGTTAGAAGAAGGTGAGCGTGCTGAGGATATTTCGCAACCTACGGATACAGCACAAAAACCTAAGGAATCTCCTCTTTCTCTGCCTTCGTCAGTTCCGCAGGTTCCTACTTTTGATACGTCTCCTGATTTTGATATTCCAGCGGGAACACAAATGGTTACAATGACAGTTCGTGAAGCGCTTAATCAGGCTTTGGCTGAAGAAATGCGGCGTGATGAAAAAGTTTTTCTCATGGGGGAAGAAGTCGCGCAATATCAAGGTGCCTATAAGGTTAGTCAGGGTTTATTGGAAAAATTCGGAGAGCGCCGAGTTATTGATACCCCAATTACAGAGCACGGCTTTGCTGGGTTGGCTGTTGGGGCTGCTTTTGGAGGGTTACGTCCCATTGTTGAGTTTATGACCTTTAATTTTGCGATGCAGGCGATGGATCAAATTATTAACTCAGCAGCAAAAACACGTTATATGTCTGGTGGACAAATGACCGCTCCTATGGTTTTCCGAGGTCCCAATGGTGCGGCTGCCCGTGTTGGTGCTCAACATTCTCAATGCTACGCTGCATGGTACAGTCATGTACCAGGTTTGAAAGTTGTCATGCCTTATAGTGCTGCAGATGCAAAAGGTTTGCTGAAAGCTGCTATTCGTGATGATAATCCTGTTATTTTTCTTGAAAATGAGATTTTGTATGGGCATCAATTTGATGTCCCTCAACTGGATGATTTTGTTTTGCCTATTGGTAAGGCGCGTATTCATAAGTCTGGACAAGATGTGACGATTGTCGCGTGTGGAATTGGAATGCATTATGCCGTTCAAGCGTTGCCGGAAATTGAACAGCTTGGTATTGATGTTGAATTGATTGATTTACGAACCATTCGCCCGATGGATCTTCCAACAATTCTTTCTTCGGTTAAAAAAACAGGTCGTTTGGTAACAATTGAAGAGGGATTTCCTCAGTCATCCGTGGGAACTGAAATAGCAACGCGTGTTATGCAGCAGGCTTTTGACTATCTTGATGCGCCAATTGCTACGATTTCTGGCAAAGATGTTCCGATGCCTTATGCCGCTAATCTTGAGAAGTTGGCTTTGCCTAATATTGCTGAAATTATTGAGGCCGTTAAGGCTGTGACATACAGAGCATAACGGAGGAAAGCATAATGCCCATTAAAATTACAATGCCAGCGCTTTCCCCTACGATGGAAGAGGGAAATTTAACAAAATGGAATATTAAGGAGGGAGATAAAGTTTTCTCTGGTGATGTTATTGCTGAAATTGAGACGGATAAAGCGACAATGGAAGTCGAAGCCGTTGATGAAGGTAGGGTTGCCAAAATTGTTGTTCCTGCTGGAACACAAGGCGTTAAAGTAAATGCTTTAATTGTTGTTTTAGCAGAAGAAGGTGAAGATTTAGCTGAAGCTGCAAAAGTTTCAGAAGAAATCTCTTCTTCTACAAGACAAGAACCAGAGGGCGTAAAACAGACAGATTCTCTGAAACAGACGGACTCAAAGGGTACAAAAATGTCTCATGAATCATCAGCTCAGCAATTAATGCAGCAAGATAAAAAGGAAGCGCGTCTTTTTGCCTCTCCCTTAGCGCGGCGATTAGCATCTCAGGAAGGTCTTGATTTATCCCTTATTTTTGGAAGTGGTCCGCATGGGCGTATTATCAAGCGCGATGTAGAAAAAGCTGTAAGTAGTGATATTTCTAAAGTGTCTTATTCATCACAAATAGGGGAGCTAGTAGCTACAGGTGCTTCTGACAAACAGATACTGAAACTCTTTAAAGAGGATGAATATACCTTCGCACCCCATAATAATATGCGTAAAACAATCGCAACACGTTTGATGGAATCAAAACAGAGAGTTCCACATTTCTATGTAACGGTAGATTGTGAACTTGATGCGCTATTAGCACTGCGTACACAACTGAATGCTGCTGCACCAATGATTAAGGGGCAGGAAGAAACTCAGCCTACTTATAAGCTTTCTGTTAATGATATGGTGATCAAAGCTGTCGCACTTTCTTTGAAAGCTGTTCCTGATGCGAATGTCTCTTGGCTTGAAGGCGGAATGCTTCATCATAAACATTGTGATGTTGGGGTTGCTGTTTCTATTCCCAATGGATTAATTACGCCGATTATTCGCCATGCAGAGGAAAAGCAGTTATCCCTTATTTCCAAAGAGATGAAGGATTTTTCAAAGCGTGCGCGTGAGGGCAAGTTAAAAATGGAAGAATATCAGGGTGGAACAACAGCTGTATCAAATATGGGGATGTATGGTATAAAAAGTTTTTCGGCTATCCTTAATCCACCGCATGCGACGATTTTTGCGATTGGTGCAGGGGAAGAACGCGCCGTTGTTAAAAATGGTACATTAGTTGTTGCGACAGTTATGTCAGTTACAATTTCTGCGGATCATCGTGCTGTCGATGGTGCTTTAGCCGCAGAGCTCGCGCGGACTTTTAAGAAGATAATTGAAAATCCATTAGCAATGTTAGTTTGAACTATTTAACAGTTCTTCACGTAAGTTGTGAGAGAGTGTGTTAAGAGAATAAAAACAAATTTAAGAGTTTGAAGAGCAATGTTATTGCTATTTCTGGTTTGGGTAAAGCATTTACGTGAAGCTTAAAGCAAAAGACATAAGATAATTCTGTGATGTTGTTTTGCAGTCTTAAGTTCAAAAAATGCATATCCGTTTTATATATATCCATGGAGGAATTACTGTGGCAAATCTTTATGATGTAATTGTGATTGGATCAGGTCCAGGCGGATATGTAACCGCAATTCGTGCAGCACAATGTGGTTTTAAGACTGCGATTGTTGAACGTGAACATTTGGGAGGGATCTGTTTAAATTGGGGATGTATTCCAACAAAGGCCCTTCTACGTTCAGCGGAAATGAAACATTTTGCTGAACATGCAAAAAATTATGGATTAAAAATTAATGGTTCAATTGAGGCAAACATCAAAGATGTTGTGGCACGTTCACGCGGTGTTTCAGCACGTTTAAATGCTGGCGTTGATTTTTTAATGAAAAAAAACAAAATTGATATTATCTGGGGTGAAGCAAAGCTTACCAAAGAAGCGAAGGGAAGCCATCCTGCGGAAATTATGGTTTCTTCATCCTCAAAACCGATTATGCAACCGCAAAATCCAGTCCCTAAAGGGACGTTAGGGGAGGGAACTTATCAAGCAAAGTATATCATTATTGCAACGGGCGCACGTCCTCGTGTCCTTCCTGGTATTGAGCCAGATGGAAAACTCATTTGGACTTATTTTGAAGCTATGATACCGCCAGCAATGCCAAAATCGCTTTTGGTTATAGGGTCTGGGGCTATTGGCATTGAATTTGCCTCTTTTTATCGTGATATGGGAGCTGAGGTAACTGTTGTTGAAATGATGCCCCACATCATGCCTGCTGAAGATATTGAAATTTCAACGTTTGCTTGTAAACAGTTAGAGAAAAAAGGTTTACGCATTCTTCGTCAAGCAAAAGTAACAAAGGTTGAAAAATCTTCTGATTCTGTGACTGTACATATTGATGTTCAAGGTAAAATAGAGTCAATGACTGTTGACCGATTGATTTCCGCTGTTGGGGTGCAAGGTAATATTGAGAATCTTGGTTTAGAAGCTTTGGGAATAAAAACCGATCGCGGGTGCATTGTAACCGATGAATGGAGTTGGACGGGGGTGGAAGGCATTTATGCTATTGGTGATGTAGCAGGTCCTCCTATGTTGGCACATAAAGCAGAAGAAGAAGGTGTGATATGTATTGAGCATCTTGCAGGTTTAAAGAATGCTCATCCGCTTGATAAAAGAAAAATTCCAGGGTGTACATATTGTACACCACAGGTTGCCTCTGTAGGGCTTTCAGAAGCTACAGCAAAAGAAGCAGGTTATGATATACGTATTGGTCGTTATTCTTTTGCTGCGAATGGCAAGGCGATTGCTTTGGGTGAAGATCAGGGGTTAGTAAAAACGATTTTTGATAAAAAAACAGGACAGCTTCTTGGGGCCCATATGGTAGGGGCTGAGGTAACAGAATTGATACAGGGTTTTGTTATTGCCATGAATCTTGAAACAACAGAAGAAGAATTAATGCATACTGTCTTTCCACATCCGACTTTATCGGAAATGATGAAAGAAAGTGTGTTGGATGCTTATGGTCAAGTTTTAAACGCTTGATGACTGGATTGTGTGAAAGATTTTATATTTTTGATTGTTACTTCGTATTTATAAGGCAAAGGCTTAAATGGTTACGGTTGTTGATAGAGTTACAAATAGACGTTTGCGTCATCCTGAAAAGGCACATCGTCCTGATACAAGCGTTCAAAAAAAGCCAGATTGGATTCGTGTAAAAGCGCCAACATCACCAATTTATAAGGAAACACATGGTATTGTACGTACGCATAAGTTAGTGACTGTATGTGAAGAAGCTGGTTGCCCTAATATTGGCGAATGTTGGAGCCAGCGGCATGCTAGCTTTATGATTTTAGGTGAAATATGTACGCGTGCTTGTGCTTTTTGTAACGTTGCAACAGGTATTCCACTTGCCGTTGATGATAATGAGCCAGAACGCGTAGCCGATGCTGTTGCACGGATGGAATTAAAACATGTTGTCATTACATCTGTTGATCGTGATGATCTTGCTGATGGTGGTGCTGAGCATTTTGCAAAAGTTATTTATGCGATTCGTCAAAAAACTCCTAAAACAACAATTGAAGTTCTGACACCTGATTTTCGTCATAAGGATGGCGCTTTAGAAGTTGTTGTTGCTGCTAAGCCTGATGTTTTTAATCATAACTTAGAAACAGTTCCTTCTAAATATTTGAAGGTTCGTCCAGGGGCACGTTATTTTCATTCAATTCGTTTATTACAACGCGTTAAAGAACTTGATCCAACAATTTTTACAAAATCGGGAATTATGGTTGGACTTGGGGAGGAGCGAAATGAAATTTTGCAATTGATGGATGATTTGCGCTCTGCTGATGTTGACTTTATGACGATTGGACAATATTTGCAGCCTACACGAAAACATCATCCAGTTGTTCGTTTTGTGCCTCCTGAAGAATTTGAGTCTTTTGCCAAGATTGGTAAAGTAAAAGGATTTTTACATATGGCCTCCAATCCTCTGACGCGTTCATCTCATCATGCTGGAGATGATTTTGCTATTTTGCAAAAAGCGCGTGATGAAAAATTTTCCTTACAGAGATAAATATGCCGATTTTTACAATACATCGGCAGATCACCCATAGTGCCAGTGAAATGTTTGAGCTGGTTTCAGATATTGAGCGTTATCCTGAATTTTTACCAATGTGTGAGTCTTTGATAGTACGTTCTCGAAAAGAGTATGGGAAAAAAATGTTGCTTCTTGCGGATATGACCGTTGGCTATAAGATTATCCGTGAAACTTTTACGACTCAAGTATTTCTTCAGCCGGAAAAAAATCTTATAGAAGTTAAATATATTGATGGTCCATTCAAATATCTTGAAAATCGTTGGTCCTTTCATGATATTGAAAATACCAATGCATGTAATGTAGAGTTTTTTATTGATTATGAATTTAAAAGTAAAACGCTTGGATTAGTGATGGGCTCAATGTTTGATATTGCGTTTCGTAAATTCACCGACGCTTTTGAGAAGCGTGCGCATCAGATTTATGGCTCTACGATAACATAGTCTATTCTGTTATTTTTTAACAATACGTATTGCTTATAACAGCGTGAAGGTGAAAACTGGTTTTCATCTTTACTATTTGTTTTAATTCATCTTTTTCAGCTTTGAAAAGCATATTAAAGGAATATCATTTTAAATGATGAAGATGATGCACAGCTTTACGCTTTTGTTTCTCTTTTTTAATAGAGGCATATCCAAACAAAACGCCCAAATAGGACATGCTTGCTTCATACCCATTTCATAATAAATAGTAGAGATACTCGTAAAAGTATATAAATCAACATCTTTACACTTATAAAAAAGTCAGCCTGCACCATTTATTTGCCATCTCTCAAGATGTTGCGCGAGCTCTTAGCATTTGAGAGAGGTACAAGTATCCCTTTCTTTAATCATTTTATTTATACAGTTTTTTTCTTGTGGCGTGCAAGTGAATAAATTTGATTGATTCAACTTAAAGTTGTGGCACAATAAATCATTTTTTCAAGATGTTGACGATTATAGACTCAATGTGGAATAGAGAGCTTTGAAATTAGTATGGGGAATTCAGTGAAGCAATTCCAGAATCATTTTAAAAACATTTTCAACAGTTGCATGGCGGATAGCATTGCGGTTAAGATGACCAAAGTGCATTTCTTTGTGCAGAGTTTTATGATTTTTGTAAGCAACTGCGCAGTGCACAAGTCCTACAGGTTTATCAAGACTTGCTCCTCCTGGACCAGCAATTCCTGTTACAGAGACTGCAATGTCAGCTTGTGAATGTTTTAATCCACCCTCAGCCATTGCAAGAGCAACTTCTTTTGAAACGGCGCCATAGGTTCTTATAAGTTCAGCACAAACGCCAACAAGGCGTGTTTTAGATTCATTTGAATAAACAACAAATCCACAATCGAGAACATCTGACGAGCCTGCAATATTTGTGAGGCTTGCAGCAATGAGTCCTCCTGTACAAGACTCTACAGTTGTTAACAGCAAACCTTTTTGGCGAAAGATATTAAGGACTTCATGTGCTTGTTTTTCACAAAGATATGTCATTGGGGAAGTTCTCCTGAATAAAGAACGCTCACTGTTGCAAGAGCAGCAATTCCTTCACCGCGACCAATAAATCCAAGCCTTTCATTTGTTGTTGCTTTGATAGAGATTCGATCAGGTGTTATTGAAAGTATCGTCATAAGATTTTCTGTCATGGCATGACGATAGGGACCAATTTTAGGATTTTCAGCAATAATTGTGATATCAACATTGGCGATACGACCACCTGCTTGTTTTAGAATATCAAGAGCATGACGGAGAAAAATTTCTGATGATGCATTTTTCCATTGAGGATCAGAGGGAGGGAAATGTGTGCCAATATCTCCAGCACCTCGCGTAGCGAGCAGGGCATCTGTTAGCGCATGAAGAGCAACATCCGCATCGGAGTGTCCATTCAATTTTTTATGAAAAGGAATTTTTATACCACATAAAATAAGAAAATCACCATCCTCGAAAGAGTGAACATCATAACCATTGCCGGTGCGGATATCAGGAAATATTTGCATTTTCTTTTGGAGATATAAATGTGCAGTATTAAAATCTTCATGCCATGTAATTTTTATGTTGTTAGGATCCCCAGGAACGGTACGCATAGGAATTCCAAACCATTCGGCAATCGCAGAATCGTCAGTGAATTCTTTTTTGCAAGCTTGTTTTGCTTGTTTATGGGCCGCTAAGATATGTTCAAAGGGAAAACACTGTGGAGTTTGTGCACTATAAAGATGGGTACGGGGAATTGTTTCTAAAACATGCTGATTATTTATACGTTTAAGGGTATCAGAGATGGGCAGAACAGGAAGAACACCTTCTTGAGGTGTGATCGTGTTGTGAATGTTATCAAGAAGCTTGTTTTCGATAAAGGGGCGTGCACCATCATGAATATGCACATATTGGGGATTGAATTTTTTGAGTGCCTGAAGTCCATGTAAGGTAGAGATTTGACGTGTCCTGCCTCCTTCAACGATAATAAGGCGCTCTTTAAAATCGCCGATAGCTTGTTCACAGATTTGACGATCTTCTGGATGAATAACAAGGATAATTGTTGTGATAGCTGGATGCTGCAAAAAACAATGCACGGTATGATAAATAATCGGCTTTTGTCCTAGAAGCCGATATTGTTTTGGAATTTTATGGGGAGACCCTGCTCTTTCACCGCGTCCAGCAGCTAATATTATTGCTGCAATAGAAATACTTAATCTCCTCGTGTTATAATCTTAGTTTGCTTTTTTGTCATTAATTTTAAAATGATTTTGAAAGGATGGTTGTTGTAGATCAGCAAGGGATATCACGGATAACACCTCAAAAAAAGCATTTAATGCTTTTTGAAGTGCGGTATTTAAACCACAAAAATCAATCAAGGGGCAAGTCGGTTCTGCAGTATCGAAACATTCTGCGAGGGAAAAGTTGTCTTCTGTTACTTTCACAACATCAGCGACTGAAATCTCTGCTGCGGGTTTCGCCAACCTAACTCCACCATTGCGTCCACGCACTGTTTGTATAAAACCTGCTTGAACAAGCAGCTGAAGGATTTTAAATAAAAAAAGTTCTGAAACGGCATATGCTTTAGCAATTTCTGGAACACGACTGAGAGTTCCCTGATTATCTGCACAATACATGAGCATTCGAAGAGCATAATTTGTTTGTTTTGTTAATCGCATCTCATTTCCTTCGTAAAGTATCGTCGAACACAGTTTATTTTAAGATATTTTGCAAAATGTAGAAGTTCTTTCTCATTGACTATATTTGCCCTATTTTAAATGTAGTATTAGTATTGTCAATTTTTGCTACAAAAGGTTATATGAGAATAATGGGATAAGGGTATGTAAGCTCATGACGAATATAACATCTGTAACGAATCTTCAAGACATAGATAAAAATACTTATAACGATGAGTTGTATCGTTTAAGTAAGGTATATATTTTTTTAGGGATTACAATTATTGTATTGGCGTTACTTACGGCCTCTGTTTCATTTATTATTCTTATTGGATTAACCCCTGTTGTTCCCAGTAGAACAGTAACCCTTATTCTTATAGGGATTAATAGTTTTTGGGTTTTAGGGCTTATTGTCATCGTTTTTTATGAGATGATTCCGATTATTCGTGCTTGGCGTTCAAGGCGTGCAGGATCGCGTCTTCATGTGCGCCTTATTTCATTGTTTGCACTTGTTGCGACAATGCCGGCTGTTGCTGTAGCTCTTGTATCGGGTCCAGCACTAAATTTGGGACTTGATCGATGGTTTGATACAACAACGCGGCAAATTGTGGGCTCTTCTATTGATTTAGCAAATGCTTATGCAGATGAAATGCTTCAAAATTTAAAAAATTTATCCTACGCGATGGCATTTGCACTTGATAACAAAAAACTCTTAGAACGTAATCCGGCTGAATATAGGATGCAATTGACGCGTCATGCTATAGGACGCAATTTGCGTGGCGCATTTTTGTTAAGTTCTAGCGGAGCTATTTTTATATCGAGTGCTCTTGGTGATGAAGATAAACTGCCAATTCCTCCTTCCAATCTTATTGAACGTGCAACCAGTGCGAGGCCTTTTTCTTTTCAACCAGGCGTGCATGATTATTTTGGTATTATTTTAAAATTTACCAACATTCCAAACACATTTTTATATTTGGTGCGTGACGTTGATAAAGGTGTTTTATCTGCTTTGCGTTTAACAGAAGTCAATACAGATCGTTATCGTGATTTAAATGAAAATCGCCTGCTGACGCAAATTGCATTTGGTATGCTTTATTTATGTCTTTTTTTTAGTTTATTCCTATCGGCTATTTGGGCTGCTATTGCTGTCGCTGATCGCTTAGTACGTCCTATTCGTCTTCTCATTAGTGCTGCTGATGATGTTGCTACTGGAAATATGGAAATTTTTGTGCCAGTACGCGCGAAGGACGGAGATATTGGGCAATTATCCAAAACTTTTAATTACATGGTCAGTGAATTGAAAAGTCGGCGCAATGAGTTGATTGCAGTACGTGATCAAATTGATGAGAGACGGCGTTTTTCTGAAGCAGTGTTATCGGGTGTAACAGCAGGAGTAGCGGGTATAGATGATAATGGTGATATTACAATTATTAATCGATCTATTGAAGCGATGTTTGATATTCGCTCTGAACACGTTGTTGGACAAAGTCTTTTATCTTTAAGTGCTGAAATTTGGCAGGTTTTTCAGTTTGCACGTTCATTGGATCGTAAAAATCATCGTGAGCAGGTTACTTTAAACGTTGCAGGAAAAGAGCGTGTCTGTAATGTCCAAGTTACGATGGAAGAGGATGATGGACAGGGGCAATCTTGGGTCCTAACAATTGATGATATTACAGACCTTGTTGCAGCACAACGTACAGCGGCGTGGGCGGATATTGCACGGCGTATTGCACACGAAATAAAAAATCCTCTCACACCCATTCAGTTATCCGCTGAACGCATTCGTAAACGTTATAACAAAGTTATTACACAAGATAGAGAGGTCTTTGAGCGGTGTATTGAGACAATTATTCGACAGGTTGGAGATATTGGGCGTATGGTTGATGAGTTTTCCTCTTTTGCACGTATGCCCAAACCACAAATGCATATTTTAGATATACGAGAATTGTTGCGCGAAGCATGTTTCTTGATAGAAGTGACACGACATGATATTCATTTTGAGCAAGATTTAGGAAGTCTACCACTTATGGGTGCATTTGATAACCGTCTCATTGTACAAGCTTTTTGCAATGTGATCAAAAATGCGAGCGAATCCATAGATTCAGTTATGCGAGAGGAAAATATTCACGGTCATATTCTTATCCGTTCTTATCGTCAAGAGGAATGGGTGGTTGTGGATGTTGTTGATAATGGGAAAGGACTTCCTAAAGAGCAAAGACAAAAGTTATTAGAGCCCTATATAACAACGCGGGAAAAAGGAACAGGGCTCGGGTTAGCCATTGTGCGCAAAGTTATTGAAGATCACGGTGGTTCCATGGAGCTTCATGATGCACCGGAGAGTTTTTATGAAGGTCGTGGTGCGATGATTCGTTTGATGTTTCCGGCGGATGGGGGTAAGCAGGGTAGTATTATACAAGCCATAAATCATAAGATAGGGGAATAGTATGGTATCAGATATCTTGATTGTTGATGATGAAGCAGATATTCGTGAGCTTGTTGCTGGTATTTTAGATGATGAAGGTTATGAAACGCGTGTTGCTTGTAACTCTGATGAAGCATTGGCTCAAATTAGTGAGCGTATTCCAAAGCTCATTTTTTTGGATATTTGGCTACAGGGTAGTCGTCTTGATGGTTTAGCACTGCTTGATGAAATTAAAACGCAATATCCGGCTCTTCCGGTCGTTATGATCTCTGGTCATGGTAATATTGAGACGGCTGTTTCCGCTATAAAGCGAGGGGCATATGATTTCATTGAAAAACCTTTTAAAGCTGATAGACTTGTATTGGTTGCAGAGAGAACACTTGAAAACTCAAATTTAAAACGTGAGCTTTTAGAATTGCGAAAGCGTTCGAACGAGACATTAGAGTTGCTCGGAAAATCGACAGTTGTAAAAAATTTGCGTCAAATCATAGAAAAAGTAGCACCAACCAATAGTCGCGTCATGATAACAGGTCCTTCAGGGGCAGGAAAAGAGACTGTTGCACGAACTATTCATGCGCTCTCAACGCGTTCGAATGGGCCATTTGTTACAATAAATGCTGCAACGATTACTCCGGAAAGAATGGAAATAGAGCTGTTTGGTAGTGAAATGGAAGGAAGAGAGCGCAAGATCGGTGCCTTAGAGGAAGCTCATGGCGGTATATTATATCTTGATGAAATTGCTGACATGCCACGTGAGACTCAAGGTAAGATTCTTCGGGTGTTAACGGGGCAGACATTTGAAAGAGTTGGCGGCACAAAACGTGTTAAGGTGGATGTCCGTATTATTTCTTCGACAGCGCAAAATCTTGAAAACCTCATTTCCGATGGGCGCTTTAGAGAAGATCTTTTCCACCGTCTTTCCGTTGTTCCTATTGCTGTTCCGCCCCTTTCAGCGCGTCGTGAAGATATTCCAGAACTTGTACATCATTTTGTAAAAACAATATCACAGCAGGTTGGGATTAAACCGCGTGCAATCAGTGATGATGTGATTGCTATTTTGCAAACGCATGCTTGGCCGGGTAATGTGCGGCAATTACGTAATAATATTGAGCGTCTTCTTATTCTTGTGCGGGATGGTGATGGTCCTATAACAGCGGACTTTCTTCCCAGTGAAGTAAGTGATTCTTTGCCACGTCTTCAAATGGATTCAGATGAAAGTATAATGGATTTGCCGTTACGTGAAGCACGAGAATTGTTTGAAAAGAGATATTTAGTGGCACAGATTGGGCGTTTGGGTGGAAATATATCACGTACTGCTGAATTTATAGGCATGGAGCGTTCAGCTTTGCACCGTAAACTTAAAGCGCTTGGAGTTTCTTAAAGCGATGCGTGTTATTATTTGCGGAGCAGGACAGGTTGGTTATGGGATAGCAGAGCGTCTTGCTGCTGAAAATCACGATGTTACTGTTATTGATATTGAAACGAGATTAATTGAAAAGATTCGCGATACATTGGATGTGAGAGGTTTTGTTGGTCACGGTTCACGTCCTGAAGTTCTTTTGGCTGCAGATGCAGATAAAGCCGATATGTTGATTGCTGTCACTTTGTTTGATGAAGTCAATATGGTAGCTTGTCAAGTAGCACATTCATTATTTAATGTGCCCACAAAAATTGCTCGTATTCGTTCACAATCTTATTTAGAACCACGTTATAAGACGCTTTTTTCCAGAGAGAATATTCCCATTGATGTGGTTATTTCGCCAGAAGTTGAAGTTGGGGAAATGGTTTTGCGCCGTATTGCCTTACCTGGTGCGATAGATGTCCTTTATTTTTGTAATGATGATGTTGTTGCGCTAGCCTTGGAATGTATGGAAGATTGTCCAGTTATTAATACACCTTTGCGTCAATTAACAGAGCTTTTTCCAGATCTTCATACGACGGTTACCGCTATTAAACGTGGTACGGAATTATTGGTTGCACATTCAGAAACGCAATTACGCGTTGGTGATATAACCTATCTTGTTGTTGCTCGTGATCAAATGCGCCGTGCTGTTGGGCTTTTTGGTCATAAAGAACAAGATGCCCACCGCATGATTATTGCAGGAGGCGGTCACATTGGCCTTTATGTTGCACAGGCTATTGAAAAGCGTTTCCATAAATTAAAATTGAAGATTATAGAATCGCATAGAGAAAGAGCTCTCACGATTGCTGATCAGCTTGAAAAAACAACAGTTTTATACGGTAACGTGTTAGATCCAGTGATTCTTCAAGATGCGAGAATTGATCAGTCCGATTTAATGATTACCTTGACCAATCAAGATCAGGTTAATCTCTTAAGCGCTATTATTGCTAAAAGATTGGGCTGCAAAGCCAATATGGTATTGATTAATAATGTTGCCTATCAAGAATTTAGTCGTGCTGTTGGTGTGGATGCATATCTTAATCCCCATAGCGTTACAATATCGAGAATTTTGCAACAAATGCGCCGTGGACGTATTCGTTCTGTTCATTCAGTTTTTAATGGCCGAGCAGAAATTATTGAAGCTGAAGTGATGCAAACATCTTCATTGGTTGGTAAGTCATTATCAGAGCTCAATTTATCAGATGGTTTGAGAATTGGTGCAATTTATCGCAATAAGACAATAATACAGCTTTCGGCAGATACGCGCATTTTGTCTGGTGATAGAATAGTGATTTTTGCTCTTGCTGATAGGGTTCGTGATGTTGAACAACTCTTTCGCGTAAGTTTAGAATATTTTTGATATATTATCTATGGATATTTGTACTTTTTGGTATAGTGGACAATTAAGATTGGTGGATAGGCTTTGTGTGTCCTCAATGGTTAAAACTGGACAGCGCGTTAAGCTTTTTAGTTATGATAAAAAAATAGATAATCTTCCTGCCGGTGTTGAGTTGCATGAAGCCGAATCAATTTTACCACGCTCAGCAATTTATCGCCTTGACCCCGATTTTTCTGATGATAAACTAGGGTGCACAATTGTTCAGTTTTCGGATTTTTTTCGTGTTATGCTGATGAAATATCAACAAGGAGTTTGGTTAGATACAGATGTTTACCTTGTTAAACAATTTCATCCAGATGCGGATAAGGTTTGGTTGGCAAGAGAAAATAATACAAGAGTAGGCGTTTCTGCACTTTATTTTCCGCCTAATAACCCTATTATAAAAGTATTTGAAGATTATTAGGCAGGCACAGAAATTATTCCTCATTGGCTTGGGTTTAAGCGTCGTGTTTGGAGACCGTTCTGGTTAAAGAGGAAAAAAATGCCGATTTTGCCGGGAAGTCTTGGCGTTACGATATTTGGCAATGATGGTATTTCGCGATTAGCAAAACGATATGGTTTTTTTCATGAAGCAAAGGAAAAGGAAACTTTTTATTATTGGACTGGGCGAAAAGCTGAACGTATTTTTGAACCAGCTTTTGGCGTAAAGCCGCTTACAGATTCACGCTTGATAGGCTTTCATATTCACAGAAAGACAAAGACCACGAAAAGACCTCAGAAAGGAAGTTTTTACCATTGGGCGGTATTTCGCATTCCTGATGTTCATCATTTGTTTAAGTAGAGTTATTATTGCTATTTTAACTATTGGGATTTTAATCTATCTTAAACAGCTCTTGATTGTAGCTTGCGCAAGAGAGTAATGTTAACGTATGGATAAAAACATTGAATGTGTAAAAAGCGGTTGTTATATGAACGGAAAGTAAAAATATGAGTGATCCAATGAAAACAGCATTAAGCCTTGTTCCTATGGTTATTGAACAAACCAATCGTGGTGAACGGGCCTATGATATTTTTTCCCGTCTTTTAAAGGAGCGGATTATTTTTATTAATGGTCCTGTCGAAGATGGTATGGCAATGCTTGTTTGTGCACAATTGCTTTTCTTAGAAGCGGAAAATCCTAAAAAAGAAATTAGTCTTTATATTAATTCTCCAGGTGGTGTCGTAACATCTGGTATGGCTATTTATGATACTATGCAGTTTATTCGCCCTCCTGTTTCTACGCTTTGCATGGGGCAGGCGGCATCTATGGGGTCTTTATTGTTAACAGCTGGAGCAAAAGGTCATCGTTTTACATTGCCAAACGCACGTATTATGGTGCATCAACCATCTGGTGGTTTTCAAGGTCAAGCTTCAGATATTGAGCGACATGCGCAAGACATTATAAAGATGAAACGGCGTTTAAATGAAATTTATGTTCAACATACAGGTCAAGATTATGAGATTATTGAGAGAACTCTCGATCGCGATCATTTTATGACAGCAGAAGAAGCCAAAGCGTTTGGCTTAGTTGATGATGTTATACAATATCGTGCAGAAACTGAAAAAGAAGAAAAAGATTAAGAATTTTTATAGAAAAAACAGCTACTTTAAATCACAGAGTTTTATAAAAAATATCGCAAAATAAGAGAAACACCTAAAAATATTGAGACATGCATGGTTTTCTATATGTCTTTTAGTTTTCATGATGAAAAGCTTCCTTTGAAAAGGCAAAGTATTCATATATCGTGGTGAAAGGAAAGAAAAATGAGCAAAATTAGCAATAGCGGGAACGAATCAAAAAATACTCTCTATTGCTCGTTCTGCGGCAAGAGTCAGCATGAGGTGCGGAAGCTCATTGCGGGGCCTACTGTGTTTATCTGTGATGAATGTGTAGAGCTTTGCATGGATATTATTCGGGAAGAAAATAAGTCTTCTGGGGTTAAGGTGCGTGATGGTGTTCCTACGCCACAGGAAATTATAACAGTTCTTGATGATTATGTTATTGGTCAGCAGCATGCAAAGCGTGTTCTTTCTGTTGCTGTTCATAATCATTATAAACGGTTGGCGCATCAGTCTAAAAGCAATGATATTGAGTTGGCTAAATCAAATATTCTTCTTGTTGGTCCAACGGGCTGTGGTAAAACTTATCTTGCACAAACATTAGCACGTATTATTGATGTGCCTTTTACGATGGCGGATGCGACCACTTTGACGGAAGCAGGCTATGTAGGTGAGGATGTAGAAAATATTATTTTGAAACTTCTTCAAGCTGCTGACTATAATGTTGAACGTGCACAACGTGGCATTGTTTATATTGATGAGGTCGATAAGATTTCTCGTAAAGCAGACAATCCTTCTATTACAAGAGATGTTTCGGGGGAAGGAGTTCAGCAAGCGTTATTAAAAATTATGGAAGGAACGATTGCTTCTGTTCCTCCTCAAGGTGGACGTAAGCATCCGCAACAAGAGTTTCTTCAGGTTGACACCACAAACATCTTATTCATTTGTGGGGGAGCTTTTGCTGGTTTAGAACGAATTATTTCAGGGCGTGGTGAAAAAACTTCTATTGGTTTTTCTGCGACCGTTAAGGCTCCTGATGAGCGTTGTGTCGGTGAAATTTTTCGTGATTTAGAGCCTGAAGATCTTATAAAATTTGGTTTAATACCAGAATTTATTGGGCGCCTTCCTATAGTCGCTACCTTAGAGGATTTAGATGTTAACGCCCTCATGCAAATTTTATCACAACCTAAAAATGCTTTAGTAAAGCAATATCAGCGTCTTTTTGAAATGGAGAATGTCGAGTTATCATTTCATGAAGATGCTTTACGTGTTATTGCGAAGAAAGCAATTGAACGTAAAACTGGTGCTCGTGGTTTACGTTCTATTATGGAGAAGATCCTTCTTGAGACGATGTTTGAGCTACCGGCTCTTGAAGGCGTTCAAAAAGTGGTTATTTCGAGTGATGTCGTTGATGGGAAAGCGCGCCCTCTTTATATTTACTCAGAACGTGCAGAAGATAAAGAAAATGTATCAGCATGATATTGTGCTAAGCACAATATGAAAGGTGGTAATGAACGGTATTTGATGGGTGTTTATAATAATATCATTATAATGCTTGATTTATGTATTAGTAATTACCACTTCATGTATTGTGAAGAGCTGAGGTTTTCTAAAGGTGGGCTGGTTGTTGTAGATAGCTCATAGGCTCCAGAAAGGAGAGTTATGCAATATATTGATGAAAAGACAGATGAAGTAAGAGATGGGGTTTATGCTGTTTTACCTCTTCGTGATATTGTAGTCTTCCCCCATATGATTGTTCCACTTTTTGTGGGCCGCGAAAAATCAATTCGTGCTCTTGAAGAAACGATGGCGGTTGACAAGCAAATACTATTGGTGACACAAAAAAATGCTTCTGATGACGATCCAAAATCAGAGGATATTTATCATATTGGTACATTTGCTAATATTCTTCAACTTTTAAAGCTTCCTGATGGTACTGTAAAGGTTTTGGTTGAAGGAACTGCACGTGCAAAAATTAGTCAATTTGCTTTAAGTGAAGGTTATCATCAGGCATATGCGACTGTTACAGAAGAATCTAGAGAGGGTGATGTTGAGATTGAAGCTCTTTCAAGGTCAGTGATTGCTTATTTTGAAAACTATGTAAAGCTTAATAAAAAAATCTCTCCTGAAGTTGTTAATGCGATTGGTCAGATTGATAATCCTTCTAAGCTTGCTGATACGATTGCTTCTCATTTGATGATTAAACTTGCAGAAAAACAGGAAATATTAGAGCTCTTACCTGTACGGGCCCGTCTTGAACGTGTTTTGTCCTTCATGGAAGGAGAAATTTCTGTTTTGCAGGTTGAAAAACGTATTCGTTCGCATGTTAAACGGCAAATGGAAAAAAACCAACGAGAATATTATCTCAATGAGCAGATGAAGGCTATTCAAAAAGAGTTAGGGGCAGGTGATGATAGCCGAGATGAACTCTCTGAATTAGAAGAACGTATCAAGAATACAAAACTATCCAAGGAAGCACAGGAAAAAGCTGGGGCAGAATTGAGAAAATTACGGAATATGTCTCCTATGTCTGCAGAAGCGACAGTTGTCCGTAACTATCTTGATTGGTTATTAGCAATGCCTTGGGGTAAAAAATCTAAGATTAAAAACAATTTAGATTTTGCTGAAAAGGTCATGAATAATGAACATTTCGGTCTTGAAAAAGTTAAGGAGCGAATTATTGAATATTTGGCTGTACAAAGTCGCGCGTCAAAGATAAAAGGTCCCATTATTTGTTTGTTAGGTCCTCCTGGTGTAGGGAAAACATCATTAGCGCGCTCTATTGCAAAGGCGACGGGGCGTGAGTATGTTCGTATCTCATTGGGAGGTGTGCGGGATGAAGCAGAAATTCGCGGACATCGTCGAACATATATTGGTTCGATGCCTGGAAAAATTATCCAGTCTATGAAAAAAGCAAAAAAATCTAATCCTCTTTTCTTGCTTGATGAAATTGATAAAATGGGACAAGATTTTCGTGGAGATCCTTCATCCGCTTTATTAGAAGTTCTTGATCCTGAACAAAATAGTACATTCATTGATCACTATTTGGAAGTTGAATATGATCTTTCTGATGTCATGTTTATCACAACTGCCAATACGCTTAATATTCCAGGTCCGTTAATGGATCGTATGGAAATTATTCGTATTGCTGGTTATACTGAATGTGAGAAAATGGAAATTGTTAAACAGCATCTTTTACCAAAGGCACTAAAAGATCACTGTTTGTCTAAAAAAGAACTCAGTATTTCTGATGGAGCACTAAGGTCAATTATTCAGTTTTATACACGTGAGGCAGGCGTTCGTAACCTTGAGCGTGAACTCATGAAAATTTCCCGCAAATCTGTTACAAAAATTCTCAAAACGCATCAAAAATCTGTAAAAGTTACAGAAAGTAATATTCATGATTTCTTGGGTGTTAAACGTTATCATTACAATCAGATTGAAGGAGAAAATCAAATTGGTGTTGTGACAGGCCTTGCGTGGACAGAAGTCGGTGGAGAGTTATTGACCATTGAAGGAGTTATGATGCCCGGCAAAGGTAAGATGACTGTAACTGGAAATTTACGTGATATTATGAAGGAGTCCATTTCAGCGGCAGCATCTTATGTACGTTCTCGTGCTGTTGATTTTGGTATTGAACCTCCACTTTTTGAAAAACGCGATATCCATGTTCATGTTCCAGAGGGTGCTACGCCAAAAGATGGCCCATCTGCTGGGATTGCAATGGTGACAGCAATTGTTTCGGTTCTTACAGGAGTAGCTGTGCATAAAGATATTGCAATGACTGGTGAAATTACTTTACGTGGACGCGTTTTACCAATTGGTGGATTAAAAGAAAAACTCCTAGCAGCTCTTCGAGGAGGGATAAAAAAGGTACTTATTCCTGAAGAAAACGCAAAAGATTTGGTTGATATTCCTGACGATGTCAAAAATAATATGGAAATTATTCCGGTAAATCATGTGAGTGAAGTTTTGAAACACGCTTTGGTTCGTTTTCCAGACACTATTGAATGGAAAGAACCCTCTACGGTGGCTGTCCCAATCCGGTCAGAGGGAAGTGATAGTGAAGGAATACAGATTGCACACTGATTCACTTATCTCATTTATAACGGCATTTTTTAGGTGGCAGAAGGCGTTGTTGAGGTTATTATTCTGTTTTTTGTTGGAAAAAGTGAAAAATTCCGTGAATAACTGTGATTATTGCTAAAAAAACAATGTTTTGGATAAAAATAAGACTTCTGTTTGCTGTACTTTTCAATAAACTGACCAATAACATGATTAAGTCATGTTGTCAGGTAATATAGGGAAAGGAAATATTTTATGAATAAAAGTGAATTGGTTAGCTCCGTTGCTGAAAAGGCAGGTGTTTCGAAAGCGCAAGCTGGTGCTGTTGTTGATGCTTTTATGGCTTCTGTAACAGAAGCTTTGGCTTCAGGGGGAGATGTTCGTCTTCCAGGTTTTGGCTCTTTTGAAGTTTCTCATCGTGCTGCAACAAAGGGGCGTAATCCTTCAACTGGTGCTGAAATCGATATTCCGGCACGTTCTGTACCCAAATTTTCTGCAGGAAAAAGCCTTAAAGAAGCAGTTAATAAAAAATAATTTAAGCTACATAAAAAAACCCGATTTATTTATAAGCGGGTTTTTTTTAACACATGTATTATGCCCATTTTTCATATAACACGTTGAGATCTTTGCGATATTTTTTATTTTCATGTATTACTTGTATTTTTGAAAATAATTTTAAGTGTTGTATAAAATACTGTCAGCTTAAAATATATTTTTTAGCCTTTTCAGTAAAATATTGCACTGTATTAATGCAGTACCAGTGTGGCTTATAAAATGTAATGTTAACTTTTATTACGCTGAAGTGTTACGGTATTTATTTCAAAACAAGATCCGTAAATAGTATGAGGCAAAAAACTCTGTAAACTCTATAAAAGTTATTATATACCACCATTTACGCTTAATAAAAGTGCATGTTGGTGCCGCCGTACTGTTTTTCTCAGTTCCTATAATGTTGCAATTAGCCCTCAATATCTGAGACGAGTGTATAAGGGATAGTTTTATTCTTTTACTTATACGCCAACCTTGCTTGTGACGCACCAAGAGAATAATTTTTATTGATTTATTATAAGAGATTCTGAAATGAAAGAATCTTATGATATTCAGATTTCACTTTCAATATTTTGATTTTTCTTGGCATTTGAGAGGGAAGAGATAGATCCAGCTCTATCCTACAAATATTTTTTCCATATCCCTATTTCACTTGTGGTATGCAAGCGAGCGTTTTTTCTTCATCACACAAGAGTTAAAGTGAGAGAATATCACAAATTTTGATGGAGGAAGTTAAAAAACAGAAAAATTACTCTTATAAAATAATGTATATTACGTAATATAAAAAATATTAATAGAGATAATACAGTATTGCTTGTTTATTTTCCATCTATTTAATTTTTTATTATTTATAATATATTGATATGATTATTTTATTTTTAGTCATTAAATCATATTAAATTGTTGATAGCGGTAAAGGTTTTTTATAGCCAAAAGTTATTTTACAAGCACCTACATAATTAAATAAATGATGAAACGTAGAGTAGTATTTATTGATTGGGGGAGACAGTCTTTAAAAGGCTTTAGAATGATTTTTTCACGAAAGTCATAAAGATCTATTCAGTAGATGAGAGGCGAATCGTGTATTTTTATAAGGAACTCTTTTATTCTTTATCTGCTAACCACTGAGTACAATCATTGAGAGCTCTTGCTGTGATGGCTTGTTTTTTTACTAATTTTTTTTCTTTACTTGCTAAGCGTTTTCCTGAATGTCTAATAGAAGCAATAGGGGGAAAGAGTCCGAAATTGATATTCATTGGCTGAAAGGACTGTGTTTCTGCTTTTTCATCTATGATGTGTCCCCCTGTAATATGATTCAAAAGGGCTCCGAATGCTGTCGTTTGTGGGGGTAGGCAAGGGGAAATATGATGATATTCGGCAGCAGCAAAACGTCCAGCAAGAAGCCCTATTGCCGCTGATTCTACATAACCTTCACATCCGGTAATTTGCCCTGCAAAGCGTAGTTGTTTTTTTTGTTTTAAACGAAGGGTTTGATCAAGAATAATTGGCGAGTTGAGGTAGGTATTGCGGTGAAGACCACCAAGACGCGCAAACTCTGCTTTTTCAAGACCGGGAATCATTCTAAAAATGCGAATTTGTTCACCATATTTCAGTTTTGTTTGAAAGCCGACCATATTGTAAAGCGTTCCAAGTTTATTATCTTGGCGTAATTGAGCGACAGCATAGGGTTTAACTGTAGGGTTATGGGCATTGGTTAAGCCCATAGGTTTCATAGGACCGTGTCTTAACGTTTCAAGTCCGCGCTCAGCCATAATTTCAATGGGGAGGCATCCATCAAAATAGGGCGTTTTTTCAAAGTCACGAAACTCTGTTTTTTCAGCATTTTTTAATGCTTCAACGAATGTTTTATATTGTTCTTTGTTGAGGGGACAATTAAGATAATCTTTTCCTGTTCCCTCAGGACCAATTTTATCATAGCGAGACTGATACCAACAAATGTTGATATCAATACTATCGGTATGGATAATAGGTGCAATCGCATCAAAAAAAGAAAGAGCTTTTATACCGGTTATTGCTTGTAATTCTTGAGCAAGTGCAGGTGATGTAAGGGGACCCGTTGCAATGACAACATGTTTCCAAGCTTTAGGAATTTCTTGAACTTCTTCACGTTTGATTGTTATAAGAGGATGGTTTTCGATTGCTGTCGTAACGGTTTTTGAAAATCCATCACGGTCAACAGCAAGGGCACTACCTGCGGGAACTTTGTTGGCATCAGCAGCTTTCATAATTAACGATTTCGCTAATCGCATTTCAGCATGTAAAAGCCCTACGGCATTTGTTAATGAATCATCGCAACGAAATGAATTTGAACAAACCAGTTCTGCCAAATTATCGGTTTTATGGGCATCGGATTTTTTTTCGGGTCGCATTTCATGCAAAACAACAGGAATTCCTGATTGAGCGATTTGCCAGCTTGCTTCACACCCCGCAAGACCACCACCGATGATATGAATTGGGATATCGAATGTCTTTAACATAATTGACTTTTAGCGTAAGCAGTTATGTATGAAAAGCATAGATTTTGTTTTTTTTAATATATTTGTTTGCTTTTTTCCCGTAATTAATGGTATAGAGACGCCGCTTGTATAAGGTTATTAGCTTGTAAGTTTGAGCGGATGTGGCGAAATTGGTAGACGCACCAGATTTAGGTTCTGGCGGGAGACCGTGGGGGTTCGAGTCCCTCCATCCGCACCAAAGCAATCCCTTAAGTGCTACGGATTTCTACGTGTCTGAAATTCCGCTTCATGGTAAATGTAACACTTGAAGTGTTAGAATGTAATGATTATTAGAGTGGGTTTATCCCTCTCCTTAGGAAAATGAAGGTGTTTAATGCAGGTTACCGAGACGCTTAATGAAGGACTGAAGCGCGAAATTAAGATCGTGGTTCCAGCGAAAGATTTAGAAGAAAAGCTGAATGAAAGATTGGATGATACCAAGGGAAAAATCAAGCTTAATGGTTTTCGTCCCGGTAAAGTGCCTAGTGGGCATTTGCGAAAAATGTATGGTAAATCCTTTATGGCGGAGATTCTCAATGAGATACTCAGTGATGCGCCTCGGTCTATTTTAGCAGATCGCAATGAACGTGCAGCGATGCAGCCAAAAATTGATATAGATGAAGATGAAAAAATTCTAGATGGCAAAGCTGATTTTACTTTTAGTTTAAAGTATGAAGTTTTACCAAAAATTGAAATTAAAGATTTTGAACATATTAAGGTTATCCGTGAAATTGCAACTATTCCTGAACAGGATATTGATGATCAAATCAATCGCGTCCTTTCTTCTACGCGTAATTATTCCCTAAAAGAGGGGGCTTCTGAAGAAGGTGATCGTATTACCATAGATTATCAAGGTAAGCTTGAAGGCGTTCCATTTGAAGGTGGGGCAGATAGTGATGCACAACTGATTCTTGGATCAAAACAATTTATTCCTGGTTTTGAAGAGCAATTGGTTGGTGTGAAAGCTGGGGATGCAAAAACGATTTTTGTTAAATTTCCTGATGATTACAGTGCAGCACATTTGGCCGGACGGGAAGCAGAGTTTGACATTACTGTCAAAGCTGTCTTTAAACCAGATGAATTAAAAATTGATGATGAAGCAGCACAAAAAGTTGGTTTAGAGTCTCTAGATCGCTTACGTGAGGTCGTTCGTGGGCAGATTGAAAGCCAATATGGTTCAGTGACACGTCAAAAAGTTAAGCGTCAAATTCTTGATGCTTTAGATGCTGATTATAATTTTGAGATTCCTGAGGAACTTTTAGAGATTGAGTTTAACAATATATGGGCTCAGGTTAATGATGATTTGAAAAAGGCTGGGCGCAGTTTTGAAGATGAAGGTATTACAGAAGAAAAGGCACGGGAGGAATATCGTGTCCTTGCGCAACGTCGTGTTCGTCTTGGTTTGGTGCTTTCTGAAATTGGAATGAAGGTTGGTGTTAAAGTTAGTGAGGATGAGCTAAAAGCAGCCGTTTTTGATCAGGTTCGCCAGTATCCTGGACAAGAGAAAGAGATTATGGATTTTTTCCGCAGGACTCCGGAAGCTGTTGAAAATCTACGTGCTCCGATTTTTGAAGAAAAGGTCATTGATCATTTATTAGCACAGATAAAAGTCACAGATAAAGAAGTGACGGTTGAAGAGTTGATGAAAGAATATGACGAATCAGATGTCCCTGAAGAAAAGCCGGCAAAGAAAAAGTCTGCAGTGAAAGAAACGTCTACAGAGAAAACATCAGCTAAGAAAAAAGCTCCTAAAAAAGCTTAATATTTATGCAAACAGAAAAAGCCCGATAGAATCGGGCTTTTTGTAAGATTTATATCCTAGGATTGCACTGAGAGAATGGTTTTAGATAAGCCATGAGTATATTTTAAAATATTGGTAGTGGATTGGCAATGAGCATCATTGATACGCGTACTCCTGATTCTAAGCGTTTTATTTCTGGAGTTACAGGTGATTGGGAAGTCATCATTGGCATGGAAGTTCATGCGCAAATCATATCAAATTCAAAACTTTTTTCAGGAGCATCAACCAAATTTGGTGCAGAGCCAAACAATCATGTATCACTTATTGATGCAGCCATGCCAGGTATGTTGCCTGTTCTTAATCAAGAATGTGTCCGTCAAGCGGTTCGAACGGGGTTAGGATTAAAGGCGCATATTAATTTAAAATCTGTTTTTGATCGCAAAAATTATTTTTATCCAGATTTACCGCAGGGGTATCAGATCTCTCAATTTCGCTATCCCATTGTAGGAGAGGGAAAGATTATCATATCTGTTGGTCCAGATTCGAATGGCCAATTTGAGGATATTGAAGTAGGAATTGAGAGGTTGCATCTTGAACAGGATGCTGGAAAATCGATGCACGATCAACATCCAACGATGTCTTTTGTAGATCTTAATCGTTCTGGTGTTGCTCTTATGGAAATTGTTTCCAAACCTGATATGCGCTCATCAGATGAAGCCAAAGCCTATATGACAAAATTGCGTACGATTGTTCGTTATTTGGGCACTTGCGATGGCAATATGGATGAAGGTTCTATGCGTGCAGATGTCAACGTATCTGTTCGTCGTCCTGGTGAAAATTTTGGAACGCGCTGTGAAATTAAAAACGTTAATTCTATTCGCTTTATTGGTCAAGCCATTGAGTATGAAGCGCGTCGTCAGATCGCAATTTTAGAAGATGGAGGCGTCATAGATCAAGAGACTCGGCTTTTTGATGCGGCTAAAGGTGAAACGCGCTCTATGCGCTCAAAAGAAGAAGCACATGACTATCGTTATTTTCCTGATCCTGATCTTTTACCATTAGAATTTGATCAAGCGTTTGTGGATGCTTTGGCAGCAGACTTACCAGAATTGCCTGACGCTATAAAAGCACGTTTTGTTAAGGAAATGGGATTGACAGTGTATGATGCTTCCATTCTTGTGACAGAAAAGGCTATTGCTGATTATTTTGAAGAAGTAGCACGTGGGCGTGATGGCAAAATAGTTGCCAATTGGGTGATTAATGACCTTTTAGGGGCTTTAAATAAAGATAATTGTGAGATTGAAGAGTCACCGGTATCGCCAAATCAATTGGGAAGCATTATTGATCTCATAAAAGAAGGAGTTATTTCTGGAAAAATTGCCAAAGATCTTTTTGAGATTATTTGGAATGAGGGGGGAGATGCACGCCAAATTGTAGAAGAGCGAAATATGAAGCAGGTGACAGATACAAAGGCAATTGAAAGAGCCGTTGATGAAATCATTGCTAATAATTCTGATAAAGTTGCGCAAGCAAAACAGAAACCCGCTTTAGCTGGTTGGTTTGTTGGACAGGTAATGAAAGCAACAGGTGGTAAGGCAAACCCTCAAGCTGTTAATGAATTGGTTAAGATGAAACTTGGCATAGATTAAATTTTATGGGGTGGAGAAGAAGCCATACATATGATATCTTCTTGAAATTAAGGGATAGCACGTTATCCTATCAATTGGAATTGTAGCTGAATTTACTAGTAACTTTTTCGGTAATTTCAATCGTTAACAGTTTTATTCCAACGATTAATTTCATGAGCGCACTAAATGAATGGAATAGCAGATGGCTCGTTTTTTTAAGCAAATCTTCACATGGTGGAATGGCAATACCATTGGTACGCGTTTTTTCACATGGCGCAAAGGTAAGCGGATAGGGGAAGATCAATTTGGAAATATATATTATGAAGGGGGACTTCATAAGGATGGTTATCCGCACCGTTGGGTTATCTATAAAGACTATTCTGAGGCCTCTACTATTCCACCAGGTTGGCACGGCTGGATTCATCATCGCTGTGAGTGCCCACCAACACAGGAGGATTATCATCCTTATGAATGGGAAAAGCCTCATGTTGCAAATATGACAGGAACAAGTGAGGACTATCGACCAAAGGGGGCTATCACCTCCAATGGAGAGCGTTCTTGTGTGCATGAAGATTATGATGCGTGGTCACCTAAAAAATAAAAGATTTTAGTGTGTGCGTGTATTTTTGTCTTATTTGACTCTATGTTATGAAAAGAATTATTTTTTAAGATGCGATTGATTTTGATATGATGAGATTTTTTTTATTGTTAGGGGTGAAGCATTTTATATATATTTCTTTAATGGGAGTTTTAGTATTTTTATCCTTAAATAGTGGAGTGCGGGCTGAGCGTATTAGCAATGGAATTGCTGTTTTTGCAGGTCTTGACAAAATCACGGGGCGGACCACACGTTTTGAAGTTACTCTTGGTAAAATTTATCAGTACGGTGCATTACAGGTAACGCCACGTGCGTGTTATACGAGCTCTAAAGATGAACCAACGCGTACAACTGGTTTTGTTGAAGTCAATGAAGTGACATTAGATAAAAAAGTACGGCGTATTTTTACAGGATGGATGTTTGCAGATAGTCCTGGTTTGAACGCTGTTGAGCATCCTATTTATGATGTGTGGTTAAAGGATTGCAAGCAGAATTCTCAAGATCTTCCTCTTCAATGATTAGTGTGTTATCTATTTATAATACATTGATTTATAATGGTCCTTTATCGTTTTACAACTTAATAAGAGGTTCAATTTCCTATGATTGCCTCATTTAAAATTTTTCTATATTGAATTAATCCAAATTATTCTCTTGCGCATTACAAGTGTCGGATGTGCAGATAAGATTCTCTAAGATAAGGAATAAAAATTTCCTTCATGAACTGTTTAAATTCAAAGATGCATCATTAAAATCAACATATTTTGCAGTGTTTCATAGGAGACAGTTCTTGAATTATATTTGTTAGAGGTTGAAATGAAAGGCTTGTTGATATTTGTTAAAGAGATGAACTGAAGCTTTTACATTTATGAGGGAAACAGACTACCAAGTGAGTAGTTCATCATAAAACACCAATGAGTATATCTAGAGAAAGATGTGTTGACAGTTTTTTCTCATAGAGATGTTGTTTTTCATTCAAAGAGTAGAAGCAATGCAAGCTATATTAATGGAAAAATTGAGATTTAAGATTATTTAAAGTTTATCAATCGAAGTATAGTTTGGTTATAAAATGCAATGATCAGTATGTTTCTAGTAAAAAAACAATGTTTATATATTTTTATTATACACCACCTCATAAGTGAGTTTGTCTATTCGTAAGTTCTTGTATATTACATGATAACTTCACATTTAAATAAGCAGGATACCGCTAAGTTTGTAAATCATATTCTTGATATCCGTGCTTTTTAAAATCTTTTGTATAAAATACACGTGTTTTCATGTAGAGCTATTGAAAATTTAAAAAGGGGCTTCGAAGAGGCGTTGAAAAGATTCTGCATCACTGGGAGTGGTATATTTATTTTGTATAAAGAATAACCCATTCTCTAAAGAATACGAGATTTTATAAAATGAAAGTTTCTAGTCACCAACATAATAATGTTTCTCGATTACCGAAACAACCTAAAGAACCCTTGTTGAATGTTCCATTTATTATAGTTGTTTTGATAGCATTTTGTTTTTGTCTTTATTGCATTTCTCAGTATTTTTTTTCTCATAAGGTTTATGTTGAAAGTCTTGAATTTTTTTCATTTATACCAGCATTGTTTAAGAGGGATCCTGTAGCACTCTGTTATACCATGGTGAGTTATTCATTTATGCATAGTAGTTTTAAACATGTTGCTCTTAATATGGTTTGGCTTTTGGTTTTTGGCTCTCCTTTAGCAAGGCATTTTGGTGTTTTACGTTTTTTAATTTTTTGGGTGTTAACGGCAGTTATTTCTGTTTTGACTTATTTTACATTTCATCAAGAAAGTACCATATCACTTATTGGGGCGTCAGGTGCCGTATCTGGAATGATGGGAGCTATTGCACGTTACGGTTTTTCTAGTGGTTATCTATCTGTTAATGCGCAGAACGAAAATTTTTTGGGACCTTTATTGTCCGTCAAAAAAGCTCTGTGTTCTAAGGGGGTACTTGTTTATATGAGTGTATGGCTGACGGCTGATTTTATCATAGGTATTTCTTCTATTTTGTTTGAAGAAAATGGCATCTCAATAGCATGGGAAGCTCATATTGGCGGGTTTCTTGCGGGTTTTTTGTTGGTTGGTTTTTTTGATGTTTCACAAAAAAATTAAAAACTAGAATCTAAGATATTTATGTGCCACATAAAGCGCTATTGTTGCTGCATTTGAAACATTTAATGATTTAATATTTCCAGGCATATCAAGGCGTGTTAAAGCGCAAACGGTTTCACGTGTTTTTTTACGTAAACCTTTACCTTCTGCTCCTAAAACAAGAGCAATTTTATTCCCTGTTAATGCTGTTTCTAGAGGTTTGTCCCCTTCTGAATCGAGACCAAAGCTTGTAAAACCTGTTTGATGAAGTTCTTGAAGAGCTTCAGCGAGGTTTCGTACGGTAATATAATGAATCATTTCCAGAGCTCCAGATGCCGCTTTCGCAAGAACACCGCTTTCGTGGGGAGAGTGACGGCAAGTTGTAATAAGCGCTTTAGCTTTCAATGCAACTGCAGAGCGCATAATAGCGCCAACATTATGCGGATCGGTAATTTGATCCATGACAATGACCAGATCAGTATTGGTTAGTTCCGAAAGTTTGCATGGTTTGAGGGGTAAAGTTTCCAAAACAATACCTTGATGAACAGCCTCACTTCCAACAAGCGAATCAAGATATTTGGGGGTGCATAATGTAACAGAGCAAGGATAATCTGATTCGGATATATTTAATCGTTTTAAGGCATTTTGTGTAACGTAAAGACATTTTAAAATTCTTTTTGGGTTTTCTAAAGCTGCCTGAACAGAATGAATGCCATAAAGATGGATGATCCCTTGCTGTAAAGAAGCAGCTTTCTTCTTTAGGTGTGTAAAAGATCGAGAAGGAGAGCCTTTTGTATCGCGATATCGGCGACGTAAACGAGCATAATGAGAATTTTGTGATGTTTTTTCTTTCATAGCTTCTTTATAGCGTGTTAATAAGAAAAATAGAGAGAAAAAATCTGTGATTTAAAGTTATGAGCAGGAAATTTGTACAGAATTGTATTTATTCTGTTGACAGATACAATAGTAATCGTCATAACCACTTCGCAATCAGATTGAATTGAATGGGTATTCAAGATGGTTTTCGTAATGTCTCATTGCGCGACTTTACCGGTGTAATGGAGGGGTGCCCGAGTGGTTAAAGGGGGCGGACTGTAAATCCGTTGCGTATGCTACGTTGGTTCGAATCCAACCCCCTCCACCATTCATCGAAGGAGAGTTATTATGTGAGTCAAGCGGGTATAGCTCAATGGTAGAGCAGCAGCCTTCCAAGCTGAATATGCGGGTTCGATTCCCGCTACCCGCTCCAAATAGTTGTTGGTGATTGGGCAAATAGGTATGATGGAGGATATTCCATTTATAGATTGGGTGGGGTTTTCCGTCTAAGAGTTGTGGTGATTGAGCTGGTTACAGCCTAGTCGGATTGAGTTTTGCAGGACTGTCCCTAGGTGCTAACAAGAATAGGGAATAAAACAAGAGATTAATAGCGATGGCGAAGAGCAAGTTTGAACGAACAAAACCGCATGTTAATATTGGTACGATTGGTCACGTTGATCATGGGAAGA